>NZ_JBVVPT010000017.1:0-44119 GCF_055811715.1 Bradyrhizobium sp. WSM4872
CAGCATAGCTGGCCGAAGCCGCGCCGTCGACCGTGTACACGCGCGTGACGTCGGCCGCAGCCGCGCTCACCGTGAGCATGCCACTCTTGGTGATGTGATCGCCGTTCGAACTGCCGGTATCGCTGGTCAGTGCCAACGTCGGGGTTGCGATGGTGGTATCAAGCGTGACCGCCAATGCCGAGGTCGTCGATGTGTGTGCGGCCAAATCGGTAAATTTCGCCGAAATTGACTTGATTCCATCCGTACCCAGATCCTGTGCCGCGACGGTGAGGTTCACGCTGCCGGCAGCGAGGTCGGCAAATGTGACCGTATGCGTCACGGGATGGGCCAGCGGCGAGCCGCCGAGCAGCAACTGAACGGTGTCTCCAACCGCGACCGTCGCATTGAGCGCGACGCTGAACGTCGCTGTGGTCACATTGGTGATGTCGTCGCTGGGCGACAAACCGGAGTCGGACGCAGCGACTAGGTCTGGTGTTCCGCCGGTCGGCGTCGTCGTGTCCGCGTTTACTGAAATAGTGCCGCCCGAGACGGCGAACTCACTGCCGACATACGAGGTCGACAGGGCGAGGGTTCCAAGAGAATTGTGAGCCGCGTCGTAAACGGTGATGAAGGTGCCCGATGAGTCGAGCACGACGGCGGCAGCTCCGTTGACCTTGATGCCTTCGCCATTCGTGAAATTGGCAATCGTGGCGTGGAAATTCGGGAGCGTGTCGGACGAGAGATCAAGAACGCCCTGGCCGCCATCAAATGTAACTGTTGGATGAATCGAGGCGGTGCCAACGGCACCACTGAACTTCAGCACTGAACCGGCGATGTTGGCAATATGGAACGAAGTCGCGCTCGCGGCATCGACAGTGCCCGTGAACGCCAGAGTCCCACCGCTGGCGGTGACGGTACCGACGCCATTCACAGGCCCCGCTACTGTACCCATTCCGATCAATGTCGCGCCGGCGCCGATCGTCAGGCCGGATGCATCGGTCAGCGTGCCGCCGTCGAGCTGGATCTTGCCGTTCGTGATGCTTTCCGCGGCGGCCAGCGTCAGGGCGCCAGTGGCGCCGATCTCCAGCGTCTGGTTGGCATTGCTGATCGCAATCGCACCGGAGGAAACCGTCCCATCGATCTTCAGCGTAGCCGCCAGGCTGGAATCAATAGCAAGCGTGCTCGTTCCGGCAATCGAGCCGAAGAGATCGAGCGTACCACCCTTGGCGATGATTGCCGCATTGGTGATGGTGCCATTTACAGAGCCATTTCCGGTGACACTCGTCAATAAGAGCGCGCCACCGGTCTGGGTGATCGTTCCGGCCGAAAGCGTGATCGCACCTGCCGTACCAGTGCCGCTCAGCGTCGCACCACTACCAATGGTGACGCCAGCAGCGTCAGTCAGCGTGCCGCCGCTCAATACAATCTTGCCGTTGGTAATGCTTTCGGCCGAGCCGATCGTCAGATTGCCACCGGCTCCAATCTCAAGCGTTTGGTTGGCATTGTTGATCGCAATCGCAGCCGCAGCGGTCGCCGTACCGGAGAACTTCAGCGTCGACGCTGACCCGGTCGCAATGGCCAACACGTTGCCGCTGGCTACTGTTCCGGTCACGTTCAAAACGCCGCCGCTGGCGGTGATTGTACCACTGCCGGCTGCGATATTGGCTACAACCGTGCCCGATCCGATCAGCTTCGCCCCGCTGCCGATCGTGAGGCCGGACGCATCGGTTAACGTGCCGCCGTCGAGCTGGATCGTGCCAGCCGTGATGCTCTCTGCTCCGGTGATTGTCAGGCTACCGGCGGCGCCGATCTCCAAGGTCTGATTCGCATTGTTGATGGATATCGCAGCCATCGTCGCCGCGCTCGAAAACTTCAGCGTTGAGGCTGAACTCGTCGCGATTGTGAATACCGGACCGCCATTGGCCACCACCGTGCCGGTCAGATTCAGAACGCCGCCACTGGCTGTGATCGTACCGGTGCCGGCCCCGACGTTCGCCGCCACTATGCCCGAGCCATTCAACGTCGATCCAGTGCCGATGGTAACACCGAACGAATCGGTCAGCGTACCGCCGTCGAGCTTGATATCGGCGCCATTGGTGACGCTCTGCGCTGCATTGATCGTCAAGCTGCCGTTGGCGCCGATTTCCAGCGTCTGGTTGGTATTGGTAAGCGCAATCGCAGCCGCGGACGTCGCGGTGCCTTCAAGCTTCAGGTTCGAAGGAGCTGAGGTAGCAATCGACAGCACAACGCCGCTGTCGACCGTCCCGAATACATCGAGGGTGCCACCGCTTGCCGTCAACTTGCCTGTCCCGGTATAGTGACCGGAGATATTCAGCGTGCCCACACCCGTCACGTTGGAAGTAATTGTCGTCAGCGCGAGGGAGCCGGCGTTGACCGTGCCACCCGTCATCGCGATGCTGTTGCTGGTCCCGCTCAAGCTGATGGCATTGGTCACGTTGAGTGTCTTGCCGCTGGCGATCCCTAGCGTCGCGCCATTGTTAAAACTGATCGTAAGTGAGTTGAGTGCAGCGGAGTTGACATCAAGGGTAACGGTATAGCTGCCGCCCGAGTTGCCACCGATCGTCACGTCATCACCGGCCGCGGGAACGCCACTTGGGCTCCAGTTAATACCTAAGCTCCAGCTGCCGTTGCTCGGATTACCCGTGCTGCCGCCGAGACCCGTCCAGACCTTGGCTACCATTACGGCCGCATAATTTGCCATTCCATGCGCAGTCAGCGGCGTCCGGACCTCGCTTGCACCCGATCGCGCGCGAAGCTCCCAGTCGCCTCCAAGGGCGGTGGCGCCGACCAAACCGGTAGCTGCCAACACCTCCGCACCCGTCACACGAGCCAACGCATCGACGAACGCCGCGCCGCGTTCTCCCCTCGCCGCGTTGCACGCCCACAGCTGCAACGAGCCGCCCTCACCGAGGGCGCGGCCAATGATCGCAAGATCGTTGTGGTCGTTTTCGATCGTCTCAAGTGCGAGAGCGCTCGACCCGCAGTTCACTTGTCCGGGCGCGCCGTGCGCAATCAGATGGATGGCAGAAAGTTCCGACCGATGCTTCAGGACCGCCGCCATCTGCCGCGGAGCGGGTGCGTCGGCCGACAGTACGATTGGCTCGACCTCTGACCGCAAACCTGCCAGCAATGCGGCCAGGTCGTCCACGTCACGGTCGATGAAAGCAATCTCATGCTGCGCAATGATCATCTAAGTGACCCCCAAATTTGTAACGCAAACGAAAATCGTCGACTACGGGCGCTGCATGAAAATATGCAACGCGAGAAAATACTGACAACCGCGGGAGATAATGAATTCAGGTAGAAGTCGAACGGGTTCTTTTCTTTCGATCACACGAGATGGATGTCGGTCGAGGCGCCCAATTTGAGCAGCGTAAGCGTAACGTTATTGAGCGTAATCGTGTCGGTGGGATCCACCGTGATGACGACGTTCGACCCCGACTGCAGGACGCTGACCAAGCCGCCCGCTACGTTATGGGCCGTTCCATTGGCGATCGCCGATGCAGTGGTGCCCGCGGCAAACATCGACGCGGACAGCTGCAAGACGTCGTGATCGGAGCTGAGCGGATTGGCGTTGAAGTCGGTGATCACATCGAGGCCGAAACCGGCATTGTAGACGCCATTCACCGTGGTGGGATTTATCGGCGCGAACACGAAATTATCCACGCCTCCCCCACCGGCCGTCAGCTTGTCGTTTCCGGCCCCGCCGACCAGCGTGTCCGCACCGCCACCGCCGGACAGCGTGTCGTTCCCTACGCCGCCTGTGATGGTATTCGCCGAGGAATTGCCAGTGCCGGTGAAGGCGGAGGATCCATTGTAAGTCAGGTTCGCAACGTTGCTTGGCAGAGTGTAGCTGGACAGCGTGGTCGTTACGCTGGAGCTTGAACTGCCTGTCTCGACAACCGTTGTGGCAGCATTGGTCACGAAGAACTTGTCTGCACCGCCATTGCCTCGGAGCGTGATGCTGCCGAATCCACCATCGCTCAGCGTATCGACACCGGAGCCGCCAGCAATCGTCTGCCCTGTTGCGGTCGCGGTCGAGGCGAACGCCCCGCTTCCAGTGTAGGTGAGGCTCTCGATAGTGCTGGGAAGTTGATAGCTTGAAAGGGAGGTCTGCACGGCGTCCGTGCCATTGCCCGCGAGCTCGGTAACGACAGTGCCGGCGCTGGTCACGACGTACGTGTCGTTGCCCGCCCCGCCAAACAAGATGACGCCGGTCTTGCCATTGTCTCGAAGGGTATCGTTTCCGGCTCCGCCATCAAGGATCTGATTGGCGGCCCCGGCCGTCATCGTGTCATCGCCGGCGAGCCCGGAAATAATGGCGCCCGCGGCCGTGCTCGTCAGAGTATTGTTGCCGGGCGTTCCGTTAATCACAGTCGCCGGACCTAGTTGCGCAGCCGTCAGGCCGAGCCCGTCGCTGAACTGGAAGAATTCAACGTTGCTGAAGGTCGCGGTGCCGTCCGGCGAGCCCGTCCTCGCATCGACAAGCTTGATGCTGCCGTCGGCATTCCTGGTCTTGGTGTACTGGCCAAATTCTCCTGTGAACAAGGCAGTGTCCGTGCCGTCGCTTCCATTGAATGTGGTCGAGCCGTGGAAACCGCTGAACGTGTTGGCCAGCGCATTGCCAGTGAGGGTAATGCCGGTTGTGCCTGTGTAGACGAGATTGTCCACGTTAGCAGCCAGCACCAAGCTGGAAAGATTCGTACGAACGGTGTCGGTGCCGCCGTTGAGCGTTTCGACGATGACATCATTGGCCCGCGTCACGACGTACGTATCGTCACCAGCACCGCCGATTAAGGTATCGACGATGGTCGCCGCAGCGGCCGCGCCGACGTCGGTCAGGGTGTCATTTCCGTCGCCGCCGTTCAGGGTAACGTTGCCTCCGGCGCTGGCCGTCAGCGTGTCGTTGCCCGCCAGTCCATAGACAGTCTGACCTGTTGCCGGGATGACGGCGGAGCTCGTCAGGGTGTCATTGCCCGCCGTTCCCATGATAGCGGAAAACGGCAATTGGGCCTTGGGCACGATGCTCGCGTCGGCAAACTGGAAGTTCTGGATATTGATGTCGGTATCGGTGCCGTCAGGCGAGCCATCGCGCGTGTCGACCACGATGACACTGCCGTCCGCATTCAGCGTGAAACTATAGTCGGTTCGGAGGCCCGAATAGACCGCCATGTTGGTGCCGGTTCCGCCATCGATGATGTCGTTACCACCGCCGCCCGTGATGGCGTCGTTGCCGCCCAGGGTATTGATCGTGTCATTGGTCCAGCTGCCGAAGATGATATCGTTGCCGCTCGAGGCGACCGCGGCGAGTGCGTTCGTAATCGTGATGTCATGCCTGAGTGCCAGGCCTTGTGGCCCGTTTGGATCAACCGCCAGCGCGCCGTCATTGAACATCAGTGCCAGATCGGATCCGAAGAGTGTCGCCGTCTGGCCACCCTGGATCGAGATGATGTTCGCGTCCGACGCCTGGACGTGGACATCAACCTCGCCGTCGCCCGTCATGGCGAACGCCAGGTTAGTTCCGTCGCCGGTCACGGAGAGCAGGTCCGCGCGCATCGCCAGATAGTTGATATGTGTGACCTCATCCTGGCTGGTTCCCAGCGTGACGTTGAAGGTTCCGCCTCCGCGCGGCAGGAAGATGCTATTGTTGTCGAACGCGTACCAGTTGCCCGCGTTCTGGATGATTTGGCCAGCGCCGTTGGTAACGTTCAATGCCATTGAACCGAGATCCGGCGCCGTCGGATCCGGCGTGATCGTCGCGGTGATCACGTTGCCATTGGTGGTCTCGCTGAGGGTCGCCTTCTGCTGCGCGGCGATGCGGGCGGCGAGATCCGAGACAGTGACGAACTCATAGCCCTGGTCGTAGGCGTAGGAGATGAAGTCCGTAAACATCTGCGTGTTGTAGCCCGAGTCCGCGCTCGTGCCGTTGGTGTTCCAGTCTGTCGGTCCGTAGTCGTGCCACGGCCATACCAGGATCGGGGCCTGCGAATTGGACGAGAGCTGACCGAACAATGTCTGCCAATCCGCGAGCGCCTGTTCCGGCGTTTTGTGCTGGAACCCAATCTCCGTGAAATCGAACGTGACGTTGGGCGCAATGTAGACCGAGTTGGTGTTGCTCGGATCGATGTAGCCGAAGGCATTGGGATAGCCCGCACCCACGCCGGTCCAGCCGCCGGTGACGTAACCCGTGAGGCCCGCCGCACTCTGGAAGTAAGGTAGAATCTGCTGGGACGTTGCAATCCAGTCATTGGCGCCCGGCACGGCCGCGCCGGCTAGCGTGATGCCGAGCTGCTGCTGTAGAATCGCCTTCGCTTGACCAAACTCGTAAGCGAACGTCCAGTTTGGCGCATTGGCAGGGGCCGTGGTGTAGAGCGTGTTGGTGTTCTCATTCCAGGTGGAGACGGTCTCGCCGTTGATCACGGTGGTCGGCACCGGATTGCCGTTGGCGTCGAAGGCCGGCGGATTGATTAGATGCGTATAGGAATGCGAGCCGATCTCATTACCCATTGCCATGAGCGCCTTGTAGATGGCACTGGAGACCGCCCAATTGGTGAGGTTCTCGTTGGCTGGATTGGAGTCGTCGCCGATATTGGCATAGTAGCTGCCCACGAAATTGAACTGCTGCTTCCATTGCTGCAGGATCGGCATCAACTGGGAATAGATGCCCACCCCGCCGCCTTCAGGCGAGACATCGGACGGGAACTGCGACTGATCCAGATCCGTGCGCGAGGCGAGCACGCCTTGCATACGGGAGATATCGAGCGTCAGGCTCGGCGTCGTGCCGAACACGGCGTTCTGAATCGCGTGTTGCAGCAAGTTACTGTCGCCGAGCAGGCCGGTGGTCGAGAATACCGTGTTGGTGCCGCCTGTGGTGGTTTGCACCACTCCAGCCACTGACCCTCCGCCCTGAACGTTGATATCAGCCAGCACCGTGGCGGGCTGCGACACACCGTTGAAGGTGAGATAGCCGGTGTTGGTATAGTAGCCCGCCGGCTGGCCGGCGAATTGGCCGCTGGCACCGCCGATCAATTCGCCAGCGGCGTAGCCAGAGACCACGGAATTGTTGCCGGCCAGCGCATCCGCGTTCGCCGTCACAGAATACGTCCCGGTGCCGAACTGACCGAGCGTGACGTTCAGCAGCGATTGCATGTTGGCGTAGGAATTGCCGGGCAGCGGTGCGCCACTCTGGTCATTGGTCAGGAAATTGCCCGCTGTAATGATGGGCACATGGTAGTCGTAGACCACGCTGGTCAGCGCGTTGACGATCGCGGACACCTGACTGGACTGAACATTCTCCATGCTCGGAAAAATCAGCGCGCTATATTGCGAGAGCTTGGCGACATTGGTCAGATCGGCCTCCGTCAGGAGGTCGTAGGACACGCCAGCCGCGGCCGCCTGATGCTGCGCAGCCATGAACAGGTCGGAATATGCGGTCTGCCCCGCTCCACTAGCGCCAGGGACCGATCCGGTACCCGACTCGCCGCCGCTGCCGGCGCCCCCGAAATACATGGCCGCCGTTGTCGCCGAATAGATGATCGCAACCTTCTTGATCGTGTGATCAACCGGTACCAACGTAGAGGGATCGGTGATGGTGTATTGCGTGCCGCTGAAGTCGCCCGGCAATCCAATCGCATTGTTGATCAAGGCGGCAAAATTGATCGAGTGCGGTGCGGAGCCGCCGGAGGGCGTCAACAATGCCTGTGAAATGGCCAATTCGACACTCTTGCCATCGGCCGACATGGCAAAGTTGAGCGGCGCTCCGTTGTTTAGCAAGGTGGGCGTGCCGCTTGCTGCCGAATACAGATATGGCTTAAGGGCGTTGTTGCTGCTCGCGTCGGGCGCGAACTGCACATAGTATTCAGCACCGATGCTGCTGCCGAACACCTTGAAGCCCGATGCGGCGTTTTGATCCGTATTGAGATAGACGAAGGTATTTGCTCCGATGACCGGGTCTGCGGCGTCGGTCGCTTCAATGCCAATGACGTAAGTCTTACCCAGCGTGGCATCGGTAATCAGGGCGCCATTGACCTGGTAACCTGCGACCGAATTGCCCGGCCTTTCGACGGAATCGGTCGCCTGCCAATCTGCAAACTGACCGTCAAGAGTGATCACGCTTCCGATCGTTACCGGAGGAGTTGTCGGGACGGATGGGTCGATGATGACATATTGCGCACTGCTGCTGAAATCCCCAGGCAAAGCGGCCGCGCCGTTGTTGATAAGAGCAGCAATAGAGATCGAATTGGGCGCGGTTCCACCAGATGCCATCAGTAGTGCCTGTGGAATCGCAACCTCGACACTTTCGCCATCGGCGGAGACGCCGAAACTGAGCGGCGCGCCACCATTGAGCTGGGTCGCAACACCGGCGGAGTCCACCGAGTAGAGATAAGGCCGGATTACGCCACTCGGGTCGGCGGCGAACTGGACGTAGTACTCCGCTCCTACAGCGCTGCCGAACGGGCCATAGCCCGTCGTCCTGTTTTGGTCGGTGTTCAAATAGACGAATGTATTCGCGGCGATCGCCGGATCGTTCGATACGGTTGCACTGATACCGACCACGTAGTTTTTGCCGAGCGTAGCGTCATCAATGAGCGCTCCGTAGACCTGATACCCGGCCACCGTGTTCGATGGCGTCATGATAAGGTCTGCCGCCGGCCAGTCCGCAAACTGACCATCGAGCGTTAGGCCTCCGATCGTGACTGGGCTGCTTGCCGCGACGGAGGGATCGACGATTGTGTATTGGGGCGTGGCGCTACTGAAGTCTGACGGCAGAACCACACTATTGTTGATGAGGGTCGCAAAATTGATTGAGGTCGGTGCAGCCCCGCCGGATGGTGTCAGGAGCGCTTGTGGAACTGCGATCTCGACACTTTCGCCGTCGGCAGAGGTCGCGAAGTTGAGCGGCGCTCCGCCGTTGAGTTGGCTGGCAACGCCGGTGGACTCCACGAGGTAAAGGTAGGGCTGGAGCACGTTGTTCGAGTCGGGCCCAAACTGCACGTAGTACTCAGCCCCGACGCTGCCGAACGGACTATAGCCGGTCGCTCTGCTCTGATCTGTGTTTAGATAAATATATGTGAATGCCGCGAGGGTCGGATCGTTCGCGACCGCTGCTTGGATACCAATGACATAGGTCTTGCCTAGCGCGTCGTCATCCGCAAGGGCGCCGAAGACTTGGTAATTCGTCACGCTGTTGAGCGATTGCTCGACGAGATCAGCCGGCGTCCAATCACTGAAATCGCCGTCGAGCGTGATCCGATTTCCGATCTTTATCGGCATGGAGCGCTTCCTTAAACTAAATCATCACGCCGACGAAATGTCTCGCGAACTCGCGTGACGCGGCGCGACGTATTCGCAAGGCGCCCAATCGATCGAAATGTTAGTGATTTCGCGACTGACCAACCGCCTCCAAATCGACAGCATCACTACAATTCAAAAGGGGCGAGCGTGTCCAACGAGAAACCCTGTTGCGCGTCAGAGTTTCCCGCCAGCTGCGGCGAGAGAGATGCAATCAATCTCCCACCTCGCGCCACTAGGATGCTACTGCATCGATCCCTATTTAGACTGTCAGAGAAAATGCCCGGCCTCCGCGTGACGCAACGTCGTCGACTTGGATGAAACGGGCGGAGCCGAAGGACAGGCCGCTGGTCGATGACGCTACTTAGTTGCGGCGAGCCCGTGGCCGCCCTTTCTTTCGAGCAAGCGTACTCGCGTTGGCAGGCCGCGCGATCGCAAGGGCAACCAGCACCGTGCGACTAGAAACATGGAGCTTCTGGAAGACGTGATGAAGATGCACTTTGATCGTGCCATCTGTAATATTCAGCCGACGCCCTATTGCCTTGTTCGATAATCCTTCCGACACCAGACGCGCGATCTGGCGCTCTCGACCAGTTAGCGTTGCCAAAGCATTCTGCAAACCCGGTTCAGGGGGAACCGAATGCTCGGACAAAGATCGAGCCGAGAGGCTGCGTCTCTCTGCGATTCGGCGAAGGGCCAGCAGGAGCGCATCTGGCGCCATCTCTTTCAAGAAGATGCTGTGACCATTGATCGCAGACGACAGGACCAATTCGCGATCTTGTCGCGATGCAGCAAAGAACACCAGTCGTGTTCGAATTCCTTCCGAGCTCACAATGGAAATAAGCTCCAAGCTAGGCAATCCAGGCAGCGCGACATCGACGATAGCAATGTCAGGCCTGAAATTGCGCAAGGCCTCGATGCATTGTGCACCATCACTGCAGGATGCGACGATGCAAAAATCACGATGGGCCTCGAGCAAACCACTCAAGCCACTCAGCACCACCGGATGCCGGTCCGCTATTACGACACTTATCCGATCCATTCAGACGATTCCTCGCCTCCCCGAGAGTAGGGAACCGCGCCCCACCCCCTTATTTTCGTTAATTGTTCTTGTTCTTCTTCGGTGCGTGCCGAAGGACATCAGTACGATCAATACAGGGACCAAGCGTCGCTCAGCGATCAAGGTGGTAGCGGTACGCAACCGCTCGTCTTTCTTTAACGTTCGAACGGTCACCCAAATATTGCTGAGCGACTCGCGATCAATTCGCTGATGCAGCATAGATTAACCAGTCAAAAAGACTATACCCAAAGATATATAGAGATATTGGCAATTTGAATTTAACATTCAGAAAAGGCATTGCAACATTTAGCAATGGCGATGCGACGCCTGCGAGTTCCATCGCCCGAGAGAAGGAGATGTAAAGACACGGCAGCTGCAATTTTGCGGAGAGATCATCCTCTGAACTAAGATCTGGTTTCAAAGATCGATATTACTGAGTTCAAGCACAGGCCGCGGTCCCCTCAATATAGAGATTCCGTTGTCGACTGCCCCGTCTAGGTTGTCATTGCGTCAAGGGCTGGGAGACTTGGTATGCTTAAGCGACAATTTATCGCAACGATTCTTATTGGCCGAAACGTATTGATAAGAGAGGGTATCGCTGGAATTCTGCGATCCGCGCATTTTCGTAGTCTGACTTCTGTATCAAGTGTTGATGATCTGTCGGAGCAGGCTGACGAACAGTTGGCTTTGATCGTGCACACCGACGATTGTTTCGATTCGATGATCGAACAGCTTGAATTCCTGAGGGATCGCAATCCAGGAGTTCGTATTGCGGTGATCACCAATCACTATCAGCGTGACGAGATGATTGCCGCGTTTCGCGCGGGCACGCACGGCTACTTCGCCGACGTCATGACGCGCGACGTCTTCATCAAATCCATTGAGCTACTGATGATGGGCGAAACCGTTTTCCCCCAGGCATCTCTGATGTCGCTTGAACTCGAGGCGGAAAGCGGTTTATGCGAAGCTTTGGAGCAGCGACACAAGAGCGGCTCCAAGCTCGCCATCACGGAAGACGACCAGTTCGCGCAGCAATTATCGCCCCGCGAGAGGACGGTCCTGCAATGTCTCATCGAAGGCGACTCCAACAAGTCCATCGCGCGCAAGATCGCTGTCGCCGAGGCTACCGTAAAGGTTCACGTCAAGGCGATCCTTCGCAAGATCCGGGTTCAGAACCGGACCCAGGCGGCGATTTGGGGAATGAACCACTCGCTTCCAGCGCGGCCCAGAGATGACGTTGCCTGCACTTCGACTCTGACCGTTAAAGTTGGCAGGCGGCCCTTCGGTACGATCAAGGTCGCTTCCAATAGCGAGCAGTCGCCGATGAAGGTGCCCGCGCCGCTAGCAAACCCTAAGATGCGCCGTCTCGGACGTTCATTTCGAGACAATTAAGCCGCGGCGCCACGTCGCGGTCTGTCCGGCCCGCGGGATCGGACCAGTGCAACCGTAATTCACTGGATAGATCGAACAGAACGGCGGATCGAAACTCAGAAAAGCCGGGCGACGTTTCGCCGCCGATGAATAAGAAATAGGGACACCGCAAGGGACCCCATCGTGTTCGCGCCGGTCTGGGTTTCTGTCCGCCAGTAAAAACGCCCCCTGGCTAAATGAGCGCAGGCGGCGACTTACCAGCCCTGAGAGGGAATGCAAAATGTCGGTATAGTTTAGCCCACGACGATTTGGCCAAGGTTGAGCCACCGAGAATGCTTAAGGCCCTATGAAGCGTTAACCACCGGGATTTGGCTGGTCTCGGCGCAGCAACTCTCTCAGCTTCTGTACGAGTTGATTACCCGCTTCCTCGTCAATTAGGAACTCATAGCGCCCCTTCTGAGTGACAAGGATAACTGTCCCCAGAAGCTCATGAGGAGATTCTTGAGTAGCCAGAACCCCGCACTCCAACACGATGAGATCGAGAATGTCGTCGCTCATGTTAAGTGGCGGATCGGGCATGGTGCAGGTTTTCCCTTTTTCCATACGTAATGCACCACGCTCAGCAATACGATTGCGCCATGCATCGCACTTTCCCCGCGGATGGATGGCGTCTGGATCCTCCGTAGGCTTCTTTCGAAACGCCTGACCCGTGAACACTCTCTCATTCCGGGGGTACTGTGAGGCCGGAGCTGTTAGAGCCCTCAAAGAGACCCACGACTTATAAAGAAATGGCAGACGAGGACCAGCCGCAAGCGCAGAACTCTGATCGCGATCAGCAACCCCTGTAATCGAAAGCTTCCAGAAGAAGAGCAATCCGCAATCGGTCCGATCAGCAGAACCAGAACTTCTTAGCCCATGATGACAGCAAGATTGGAAACGCGCGTGGCGTGATCGGCGGCATCAACCCGATAAATCCTATTGCCGGCGTTGGCATTGCGTCCATTCGCGGTCGATCTCGATGCCAGCAGCCTAGCTCAAAGGAGGTAGGCAGGGTCGTCCATGCGAGGCATAGTATCCGGAAGCCGGCTGGTCCTATGATGCCATATCAGAATGGGCCATGTCACCATGCGACAGGTGATACTGGACGCGCCGAGCCACGAGAGCATCGTCATTCGCAAGGATGGCGGGAGTTCTTGTGAGAGTAACGGCTCGCGCGTCAAGTCGGATGAAGTGCCACCCCCTCACAGGATGACGAGAAGTCCTGCTGGTTCCCCATGGTTCGCAGCCAGCCTCTTGGTGATGTGTCTTTCAGATACGCTGGATTCGGGGCACGGAGCACACGCGCAATCTACGCAATCCAATGGTATCGCGGGCAATTCCCAGCAACTTAAACCGGCCAAGACGGGCAACACTGGCGAGACGCATCAGAGTGGAGAACAAGAGCAAAGAGAGGAGATGCTCACCCGCGAGCTCGCGACTGCGCGGCGAGATCTTGAATTGTTGCACCGTTCGCTGAAGAAGGAGCGCGAGGAGTCTGTTCGGGTCCAAGGTGGTTTGCAAAGCGAAGTCGCCGAACTGAGAACATCGTTGAAGGAAATGTCGCAAGGCGGTGCGGCAGACTTGCCGAAGTCGCTACGGGAGGAGCGTGCGCGAGTCGCGCGGCTCGAGCAGGACCTTGAGGCGGCTCGTCGCTACGTGGAAACGGTGGTCGCACTGGCGGTCAAGGCAAGCGATGAAGTGGCTCGGCTGAAGCAGGCCTCGCAAAACGGCGCAGCGGCAGAGGAGCTGAAGAAGTCGCTGGAGCAGGAGCACGCGCGGGCCGCACGGTTGGAGCGGGACCTTGCGGCGAATCGTCGTGACATGGAAACCCTGACCGCACTGGCGGTCAAGACAAGCGAGGAAGCAGCCAAGTTGAAGCAGGCCTCGCAAGCCGGCGTAACGGATTTGCACGCAGCGGAACTGCAGAAATCGCTGGAGCAAGAGTTTGCGCGGGCCGCGGGGTTGGAGCGGGATCTTGCGGCGGCTCGTCGCGAGGTGGAGACGCAGACCGCACTGGCGGCCAAGGCAAGCGATGAAACGGCTAAGCTGAAGCAGGTTTCGCAGGGCGGCACCGCGGCCTCGCAAAAGTCGCTGGCGCAGGAGCGCGAGCGGGCCACTCGCTTGGAGCAGGACCTCGCCACGGCTCGTCGTGACGTGGAAACGCAGACCGCACTGGCGGCCAAGGCAAGCGATGAGGCGGTGAAGCTGAAGCAGGCCTCGCAAAGCGGCGGGGCGGAGTCGCAGAAGTCGCTGGCGCAGGAGCGCGAGCGGGCCGTTCGCTTCGAGCAGGACCTCGCCACCGCTCGTCGTGACGTGGAAACGCAGACCGCACTGGCGGCCAAGGCAAGCGATGAGGCGGTGAACCTGAAACAGGCCTCGCAAAGCGGCGGGGCGGCGTCGCAGAAGTCGCTGGCGCAGGAGCGCGAGCGGGCCGCTCGTTTGGAGCAGGACCTCGCCACGGCTCGCCGTGACGTGGAAACGCAGACCGCACTGGCGGCTAAGGCAAGCGAGGAAACGGTGAAGCTGAAGCAGGCCTCGCAAAGCGGCGCGGCGGATTCGCAGAAGTCGCTGGCGCAGGAGCGCGAGCGGGCCGCTCGCTTGGAGCGGGACCTCGTGGCGGCCCGTCGCGACGTGGAAACCCAGACCGCTCTGGCGGCAAAAGCAAGCGATGAAGCAGTGAAGCTGAAGCAGGCTTCGCAGAGCGGCACATCGGATTCACAGAAGTCGCTGACGCAGGAGCGCCAGCGAGCTGCGCGATTGGAGCAGGACCTTGCGGCGGCTCGTCGTGACGCGGAAGGCCAAATGGCGCTGACGACGAAGGCGGGCGACGAGCTCGCCAAACTAAGGCAGACGACGGAAGTTGGCGCGACCGAACTGCGCCGATTGATGCAGAAGGAGCACGAGAGAGCCGACGCAATGGCACAGGATCTCTCGACGGCGCGCACCAAAATCTACGCATATGAGGCTCAAGCGGCCAAGGCCAACGACGAAGCGGCACAGCACAAACAGGCAGAGACAAAAGAGGCTGCCGAATTGCGGCAGTCATTCCAACGAGAGCGGCAGCGGGCTGAGCAACTGGCTGCTGATCTCACGACAAAACGTCGCGAACTCGATGCCCAGGCCCAGCTCCTAGCCGAAGCGAACGCGCAAGTGGCAGGGATGAAGCAAGCCGCGCGGCAATCGGCTGTCGAGCAGCGCGGCATGTTGCAGCTGGAGCGCGGCAGGACCGAGCAATCGGAGAAGAATCTCGCATCGGCGCGCCGTGATATCGGTGCGTTCGCAACGGCGGTGTCGCCTGTAGCGCCGCGGGTGGTCGCCACAGGCGCACCTGGCCGATTCGTGCAGGAGGAGCCGGCGCGCGCGCAGGCGAGACCAACCCCGGATCCGGCCACGGTGGCGCGAAATCCAGGTAGTGCCGAAGTCCAACCTGATGACGGTGTGCAAGAAGCGAGACTGATGGCGCGGGCGCGCTTGCTGCTGGAGCGGGGAGACGTCGGTGGTGCACGGATCGTGCTGGAACGCGTGGCCGAGATGGGCAGTGCCCAGGCAAGTTTCGCGCTCGCAGAAACCTACGATCCACTGGCCCTCTCGAGCTGGGGAACGTATGGAACGCGTGGCGATGTGATCAAGGCACGCCATCTCTACGCGAAGGCCGAGGCGGGAGGAATCAATGAGGCAAAGGCGCGATTTGAGGCGCTGCGTCGATAGAGGGGTCGTTGCGGCAAGGACGAACGCGCTAATGGGGTGTTGTGCAAAGGAGCTGGTTGATGAAAAGGTCTTTCGGATTGCGCTCGCGGCTCCTGCTTGCGTGCCTAGCGTCGTTCCTCCTGGCCCTTCAGCCGTTCCCGGCGGATGCGGAGCCGCAACGGCCGACCAAGCCTCGTCCGATTCAGGCCGAACGGTTCCAGCTCAAGCCTGAAGTTCTGGCTATGAACGCCTGGACCGTGGGCCTCGCCGGCGGTCTTCTCGAGGGCGCGCCGATCCGCCTAGCCGCGGAGATGGCGCGTGTGGTTGATGATGGGGACAATCTGCACGTTCTGCCGGTGGTGACACGGGGCGCCACAGAAAATCTGAATTCGCTGCTGTATTTGCGCGGCATTGACGCGGCGATCATCAATTCCGACGCGCTCGAGGAGTACAAGAGCCAAGTGCCGGACATCCAGCGACGGATTGCCTATGTCTTGAACTTGTTCCCCTCTGAACTGCAGATCTTCGTTCGACCGGAGATACAGAGTTTCAGCGACCTCGCCGGCAAGAAAGTGAACTTCAACAACCGAGGTACGGCAGCGGCCTATTCAGGTCCGCTGATCTTTAGTCGCCTCGGCATCGAGGTCGAGAAGACGTTCATTCCGCATCAGGTCGCACTCGACCAGATGCGGAAGGGCGAGATTGCGGCCGTCGTCTTCATTACCTCGAAACCGGTCGATGCATTTGTGAAAGGCCGATTTGAACCGGGCTTCAAGTTCCTGCCCGTCCCGTATGACAGCAGGTTCGAGGACTATTATCTTCCTGCAACTCTCGATGCGGCCGATTACCCAAACCTGATCAAGCAAGGTGATCGCGTGGCCACCATAGCCGTACCGACCGCGCTCGTCGCCTTCAATTGGCCGGCCAATACGAACCGCTTCCAGCGCGTTGCACGCTTCGTCGATTATCTGTTCTCGCGTGTCGACAAGCTGCAGGGACCGGGCTTCGACGCGAAGTGGAAATCGATCAACCTCGGAGCGACGGTGCCCGGTCTCCCGCGTTTTCCTGCCGCGCAGGCATGGCTCGATCGTCAGCCGCGCACCGCACAGGCATCACAATGACCCGGCTCGCCGCCCCGCTGCTCGGTACAGTCGCCTTCGTTAGCGGGATTGCTTTGGCGCAAGGGGCGGATGATCCCATGGCGCAGCTTCGCGCCTGCTCTCAGATGGGACGTGAGGCGCGTATGGAGTGCCTCGACAAGCTGTCGCATACCGCCGCGCCCAGTCGCGAAACGTCGAGAGCCGAAAACTGGACCATCAGCGAGACGACATCGCCTGTAGACTATTCACCGATCGCGAGCGCGACGATATCGCCGCGCGTCGGTTCAGTCGAATCGTCCATAAAGCTGTCGATCCGCTGTCGCGGCGGGCGGACCGAATTGTCTCTCGCGGGGCCCGGCATCTCACGGAGCGACGACTACGCGATATCCTATCGCATTAATGCGAGCGAGTCGGTGCAGGTCGCGGCAACCGCGCCGGTGTTGGGCTCTGGCGTCGCGCTCGCAGGCGATGTTGTTCGTTTGTTGCAGTCACTGCCAAATAATGCGGACCTTGTTGTCCACCTTTCGCCCCGCACCGGCGCCGGCCACGGCGCAACGTTTTCCCTCGCAGGGTTGGATGCCATGCGCGCGAGGATGGCTGCGATCTGTAAATGGCCGCTCGCTGTTGCAAGGCCCAACAATTGAGAATGGTGTGCGTTGATTTTCCAGGTGGAGATGTCTGATGCGCTATTTTGGAACTGTTGCTAAGTTGATTGTGACGGGTGCCATCGCTGTGGCGGCTTCCACATCATGCACGCTGGCCCAGCAAAAATACTGGGTGGCGAATGACCAGTCACCGACTTACCGAGCAAGCGACGCTCGGAAATCGGAAAAGCCGCGAGTTGCGGCCGAGACAGCGAAGCGATCCGCATTCGCGCGCATGCACAATCCGACGGCTCCGAAGGGGAAGGAGCATCATCTGATCCTGCAGGTAAACACCAATGATCCTGCTGCCATGAATCTCGCGCTCAACAACGCGACGAACGTGACCGAATATTACAAAGGGCTCGACGAAAAGGTGAAGATCGAAGTGGTTACGTTCGGTCCGGGCCTGCACATGCTCCGCGAGGATACGTCGCCGGTGAAGGCACGCATCGAGGAGATGGCCCTTAGTGCCCCCGAAGTGTCGTTCAAGGCCTGCGGTAATACCCAGGAGAAGATGCAAAGGAGCGAGAACAAGTCCATACCGATTGTCAAGCAGGCGACGGTGGTGACGTCAGGCGTCGTGCGCGTGATGGAACTGCAGGAAAAGGGATGGACCTATGTGAAGCCGTGAGCGGGCGAGGCCCGATCAACCGTCTACCCAATCAGCCACGTCACCTCCAGCCACGATATGGCCTTCTGCGCGAGCATTCCTAAAGCACTATCAGGCAGACCTCCTTCGACCGCCCCTGTTGCGGCCTTTGGCTACCATTCAAACTATCCCTCCACAGCCGCGGCTGGGACAACGGCGCCAAATGCGCTCACGAATGACGATCGATATGCTCTGGGCTGATTGTCAATCGGCTTGCAAATTTTGGAGGCCAATCCCCCGGCTTAGACGGGCAATATTTGCATGCCGAATGACAATCAGGCCTGCCAGCGTGAACCGACGTTGCTTATCCTCATTGGTCTCAGCGGCTGCTGACTACGATCTCCCGATGCCGCCAAACGTCGGAGATCCCCGCCGACATCCAATAGGTTCGATGCAATGCAAAACAACATCTTCATGTCCTTCGCGCTGCTCGATTTAAGCCCAGCACTGATCCGCGCTTGGCTGACTTGGGGAGGATGGAGCACCCTTGTCGCAGGCGGCGCGCTGTTTGCTCTTCGGCCTGGCATCGATCGACTAAGGCGCAGCTGGTCGCATGCGCGAATTTCCACTTGCCATAAGAAAGCCCGCCGACCTTATGAGCCGACGGGAGTTGATTGAGATTTTAGACCGGCGGGCACCGGTCGCTTAGCGATCGAAAGTAGCACACAGGCTGGCCAGCGTGAACCGGGGGCCTTCTCTCCCCCTCTGCTGCATCACTGCGCGCAGCTAAGTTCCTCGAAAGGAACAGCAGTTTCTTTCGCGACGAAGCACGGCTGAAACAATGCAGTGCTCTTCTAAGGATACCGGGGCTGGCTCCATATTTCACTTAGACCTTTTTCACCCGGATTTTTTGACAATAAGGCCGCAGCGGTACCCCTGCTGCGGCCTTCCTTGTTTCAGCGCCCCTTTTTGCCTGCGGTCCGTCAGCCATTGGCGGTCGCGCTTTCGGTGGTTCCTGTACCGGCGTATCATGATATCTCCTTAAAGCTAGCAACGTAGGAGCTGAGCAGATCCTCGTGTGAGGGACCGCGAAGACCAGTTGCTCATCGTGACCGCCGTCAGCATCGGACATTTTGCGCGCAGCGATACCGGCCATTCGGACGCAAACGGACAGCGGACCCTCCAAATCGCGAAAGGCTTGTCCCTGCTGCCGATCCCAGGGGGAAGCGCGCTTGCCACCGGAGGGGAATTGCATAAGCTTGCTCATTGCTGCGCACTCCCGGCTTGCTGCACGGCGAGCTCCAATAGCTTTGCGAGGAGGCGAACTGCTTCCACGCCGTTCCGAAGTAACACGACCTCGTCGAGGTAGGATGCGAAGCGCTTCACCCAGGTGAAGTTTTCCTGCACGGTCACGGCAATGGAAACCCTGGTGCAGGGGTGCCCCTGCGGATTGCGCCGTCGGCTGGCGCGCTGGCCTCCGGTGGCGGGGAATTCGACGGCTCGGAGGTTCGATGCCGACAGGTTGCGGGCAAACGCGACGCAGCTGGGCACCCGTTTCGGTCTGGACAATTAGAGACTTCAGGGGCGTTGATACGCACATGTGGGGATCGCGAGTCAGCTCGAGACAGCGATACAAGCGGGGAGGCCCAGGTGGGCAAAGGTACTCGCATAAGACCTCACCCTCGAAAGAGGTCAAATGAAGTGGTGACGCTGGCGTGCGCGATCAGGCCAAGGTCTGATTCACGCACGTGCTGAGGGCTGTTTCGCGCCCCGGCTTGTGCTACCGCAACAAGTTCGCGCAAGCGCTTTATTTCGAGCATTGTTCAAGCAGTTTTTGTTCTTGGTCCTAATACGTTGCAAACGCTCGCTGAAAACGTTCATTGGCGCCCCACGGCATTGGAAATCTGATTTGAAAAGCTCGCAATTACGGAAGCTTAATGTCTTTTCGCAAGGGTGAGAACGGAAATGGCAACTGTAAGCCGTAGCGCAACCCGCGCTGCGTTGTTTTGCTGGGACATGGCGTCATCCTGTTCTGTGGGACAGGTCGCCGGGATGTTTTGGCGGGCTGTCTGAGGGAAGGTACTGCCAAGCCAGCCCCGGCGGTGTCTTCCCTCACTTTGCGATCTTATGCCGATCAGAACAGACCTCGGTCAGAACGGGGATCCCGTCGACGATCAACTCAATTACGCTCGACATAGGGAGCGCCAAATCGATCATTTTCCCAAACGAGCGTAAGGACGTCGAAGAGCATCTGACTCCGATTTAGGTCCAGGTCGTACGGCTTCGATGCGGACTTGTCAGGAGCAGCTGAAAAATGGCTCGTGCGGCCATGTACTGGGCCGCTCGCCTCCTACGCTCACGTGATTTCCACGATCGGGGACGCCGCCAATGGATGGCGAACAATCCGTAAACCATGAAGATGTTTCTTGGAGCGCCTGGTGAGAGTTTGCGTGCTATTAACGAAATAGCCTGAGGCGGGCGCCGAGGCGCTGCTCGTTAAGCTGGCATGGATCCGACCGATACCTTGAAAATCCTCACCATGAAGAAGCACGTTCTGCTCAAGGACATGCGCGAGGCTCTTGAAGGGTCGGTCCTCGCCTAAGCCGAAGCCTGGTGAGAAATACTCCGGCCGAGTCAAATTGATCAAGGTTATACCAGAACGGCAATATCACGCGCTAACTTGGCTTTGACGAACTCGTAAAGGTCACGACGCCGGCGTGTATGGAGGCCTACATTTCTTCCCGACCGCCTGCGAAGTGAAGCTAGCAATCCCACAGCCAGCATCGACATTATCGATAAAGGGGCAGGTCGCATGCCCGATAGGCCCCTGTTCACATAGGTCCACTGTTGGCATGCAGCCGGGCTCGAGGAAATAGTCGAGTGTGCGCCGATACGAGACGAACTCTTTGGTATTGAAGGGAGCTCAGGCCCACCTTGCTCGATGCCACGGCTTTTCTTCGAACGCAAGCGAGCTAGTGAGTGCGAGCGCTGCTGGGAATCCAATGGTGACTGCCGACCTGCAAAGAATGCGTAAAGAAAGCAGGGACGGTGGTTGCCTACGACCGCGCCGGTGAGCCCAGTAAACGCGCTCGGGATGCCGGAGGAATGCCCCGAGTACGGCTCGGCTTCCGAGGACGAAGCGTGCTTCGCTAGCAAAGCTGGGTACCGCCAACTCAGCTCGCCCCCCGGGGCATTCGACTTCGTAGGACTGCCTTTACCTCTACACCCGTGCCCATCCATCTTAAGGCAGACTGATAAGCTTTAGCGACAATCCTTATCACTCCAGAACCGTCTCCACTTCCGATCGCTACAAGCAAGCCGGACTGATGCCGCGTCCCTAAATTGTCATCAAATGAGGTGCCACTTTCCGCCGGTGCGCTCGTCTTCAGGAGCGGATGGCGTCAATCGCGTGAGCTATCAGGACCGCAACGCTGGCCGCGATAATGATGACTAACAGCCAACTGATCACGCTCGTCTCCATCAACATTATGGATTGAACGCGCTCGGTCCCGCACAGTCAAAAAGAACCCGCCGGAAAGCTTAATCTCAGCGAGGGGCTGAGGACTCAAGGCAACTCTTGCGTCCGCAATCGGTCCTATCGGCGTAATGCCAGTAGCCGGGTCCCCACCGGCTAGATTGACTGGGTCTCTGTGCAGCGCCCCCTCGCTTCGCAGCGGCAGAAAAATCAGAATTGTTCCGCCGCTCGGAACAGAATGCCTGCTAGGTGGATTTCGGTTCCACCGAAATTGTGTTTGCAAAACAGACAAAGGTGCGGCAGAATTTTTGCTACCGGGCTGGCTGCATATTTCACTTGGTGTTTTTAACCCGGCTTCATTGACGACGCGTGGGCCGCAGCGATTTAACCTCCCGCTGCGGCCTTCGCCGCACGTCAGGTCAGCGTGGACCGCCGAGCGCCCCCTCAAGGGACGCCCTGGCCTCGTAGTCGGAGGACCGTGAGAACGGCTCAAGCGTCTCCAGCCGCAGCTTTCCCGTCTGCTCCGCTGATCGAGCTTCGCAGGAGCGGCTCGCCCTGGGCATTTAGGCATTGAGATAGTTGGCCGCGAATCGATGCCGGTTGCACGAAACGGGCGGAATCCGCATTATGGTTTTGCTGGGCGAACGGATCTACCGTGGCTCTAAAGAACCCCGACGCTATTGCGGCAGTCGTGACTGCGCTCCGGCTTACTTACGGCGACGAAACGGCACGAACCATGCTGGTCGGCGGCATGAGCCTGGCCGCGCTCATAGAGGCGATGTTCTCCGCCCCGGTTGAGCGACGCGATGCCGTTCGATATGTTGCGTCTGCCTTGGACGACTTCGCCATCTCGCCGGAGCCCGGCCCGGTCTGGCACCTTCGCTACGTTTACGAAAGTCATGGCTCGTTTCGTGTTGTAGATATGGAGATTGCGACCCCAACAGGCACGCTGTCCAGCAAAGACGTCTGGCTACGTCTGCCCATCTAGCTACCTTGCCACTTCTGCGATGTGGCCGGTGCTGTCGACGATTAGCGAGCGCGCGGTGCCTTCCTTGACGGCCTTGTAGGTCTTTATCTTTCCGGCTGGTAGTTCCTGGATGTGCGAATAGCCGGCGGCGCGAAGCTTGGCGATGATCTCCTCCGACGTCAGGCTGAGCGCGGACGAGGATCCCCAGACCAGTACGAGGGCAGCCATGACGAACGATCGCAGCACTTGCCCTCGCTGTGCGCTCGCCGCCATCGGGTTGGCGCCTTTAGCTTAACCGCCGACCGGCCCCGACAACATTTCCAGGCCCGCCTCGATTGCCGCGATGTCCTGCTCGATCTGCGCAATCGACAACCTGCAGTCAAAGCCCGCCCAGGCTTTCAGGTCTCCGGCAAGTCGCCGGCGATGGATTCTCAGCTCTTCAAGCGACTGGCGGTCTTTCACTCTTGCGTAGCCATCCACAATCAACTCAATCGCACTCGACATGACGCTACTCCACAAAAGAATTCGGATCTAATCGAATGAAGCTTAGTGCAAGCCGCGGTGGCCGCAACATCTGCGCTAGGTTCTACAAGCCGGCCCCTCCGCCGGCTTGTGCTTCACAAATGGAGCGGCTGGGAGCGACAAGAGCCAGAGGCGCCTCAAATGGCCAACCAGGCCATCGTTCAAATAGGTCACGATCATTGACGGGTTGGCATTGCTCAGTCCAACGGCAAACTCTTCGAAAACGAAAGGGCATAGGACTTTAGTTTTTTCTAGCTTTTCCCGAACGGCCGCGTCAAACTTGCGCCTATTGAGAACGTAATTGTTTCAGGGACATTGCGATGGGAAAACCTGCCGTTTCCCGTGATGCCTTCCGGGGACTATTCGCTTTGTATGCGGCCAAGGCTCATCACGACCACAAGCCCGAGGCCGAACATTCGCTTTTGCGGATGTTCGGATCTGCGGACGATATACCGGATACGTTGCTGCAGCAGTGGTCGGACAGAGCTGAGTTGCTCGGCTCCGAAACCGTTGGTCGCGCAATGGATCCACACGTCCGTCAAATCACGAAGGGCAATGCACAATACGACCATGCCAGCGACTTTCTCCACACGCTGCTGAGAGACCTCGGGCAGAAGATGCAGTGATCGAACCGGCATGCCATCGGCGCCGCAGTCGTCAGATGCATAGACTTGGCACCTCGTCTCCTCAGCCAAGCTCCATGAGCCGGCGCACCCAACTGTGCTAGGCATCCCTACCGCCGCTATCGGGCTGATGCGTCATCACGGCCGGCGGCCACGGTGGCCCTCGGAACGCGGTATGGAGACTACACCATCGCTTACCGCCCGCCCTACGGCGGTTAAGGTGCGTCAAAACCGAATCATATCGCTTGCGCATTGACGACCGGAGCCCAACAGTGTCGGACACAACGGTCATTCCGGAAACCTGGCGCTCTTTCCTCAAGCAGGCCGTCCGATCGAAGGTGGTGTCCGAGAGCCGGCGGAACCAGCGCGGCACGCCCTCCTCCACGCACGCCCAGCAACGTGGCCCGGGCAAACGGTTTCTCTCGCAAAGGTCTTGATTTGTTTGGTGGGCGCACCAGGCGCGAACCTGGGACCGGCTGATTAAGGCTCAGCGGCTTCAATCCTGAACAGTCAGCGTTCCTGTTCCTTCAATCGTAGCCGCGTTTCATGAAGGCCCGCGTCCTTTTCGGGTCTCCTGGGGTGGCGCTCCTGAGTGCGGGCTAAAACTGTCGCTCGCGGGAACGAATGACCTTGCTCGAGGTGCTGCGCAATTCGCTCCTTTGCTGCCTCTGTGATACTTCTCCGCGCCCGCTCGTTCTCTGGAAACGCGCGTTCCACCGCCTTCTCAATTATCACCATTTGCGATTGCGCCGCGACCAGGTCTGGATCGCGAGCGGCTGTGCCTCGATCAGTCGTTCGAAAAATCTCCGCCGTCACACTCCAGCGGTTGCGCGCCACGTCCCGCCGCTCGATTCGGGCACTTCCGCTTGCGGCATCGATGACTTTGATCGCCTTGACGACGCGCTCGACCCCCTCGCGGCGCAAATGGATCTGGTCGCCGGGCCGCGCCTTGCTCTCGGCGACCGCGTCCTCCAGGCCTACGCCCCAGACGTTATGCCGCTGACCGTTGTCGAGCTCGATCGCTACGTAGGTCGATACCTCGGCAGTTTTGTCGTTGCCGTAGGGTGCCCGGCCGAGTTCGATCAGACGCCCCGAAATGCCCTTGTCGTAGTCGAGCCTCGCGGTGGGCGAGCCGTCGTCGGCAACTGAGCGAACCTCCGGCTCATACGTACGAGGGTGTGTTCGGTTCCAGACTTCTTGGCGATCCGAGAGTGCCTGCCGATCGAGGGCGGTCGGCTCATAGCCCTGTACTTCCAGACCCCGCGAGCCGGCCTCAAGCCAAGCCTCGCGTCGGAATTCGAGGGAGCCGCGGACCTGGAATACATCCCATTGCCGATGTTGCGCCACGCTGACCATGTCGCGAATGACTTCCGCGGCGGCCAGGCGCGTAACCAGACGATCTTGGGTCGCCTTGAATGCCAGATACTCGCCGCGCGCGTCGGCATAAAGGCGCATTTCCCCGCGAGCTCGATCTTCGCGTGGCTCATTTGCCAGCACGTAGTATTTGCGGCGGATACGCTCGGGAAGCGCGTCCTGGTCGACGGTCGGCGACTTCGTTTGGGGTTCGTTGGACGGACTTTCCTTATACGGAGCGCGCCCGCTGCGATCCTGCCGCTCGAGACTGAAGTCCTCCCGGTCCTTATGCGTTTCGTTCATGCTGCTGTCCGCTTTGCTTGCGGCTGGACCGCCGCACCGGCGGAACTGCCTGCGCGTCGATGTAGTTCAGGGTCCAAACCTTTAACTCTTTCTCCGAGAGCCCCTCCAGGTCCACATCCACATCGCCGAAATCGAAACTGGCGCCGGCAGGGATCGTCGAGGGATCGGCGACCTCCTCGTCGCTCATCGGTCGCGACCGAAATACCGTGCGGAGTTCAGCGACTTCGGACCGGAGCTCTTTGATTTCCGCCTCAATCAGCGCATTCGAGCGGCCCTTGGGCATCTCCGGGGCGGGCGCCGGCTGCAGACGCTGGAGGAAGGCCTTGTCTTCGTAATACACGATCTTGTCGGCGATAACGGGCGGCAGGCCGGAGGCTAGGATGAAGGCCTTGGATCTCGGCAAGAGTTTCAATTCCTGCGGCAACATCAGGGCGCGACGATGCTCGGAGATGGTCTCGCTGGTCGAGCGCGTCGCAAGCCCTTTTGGTCCGCTCCGGCTGCGCGCCTGCACCGTGTCGTAGCCAATGCGCTCCGACAGCTCATTGGCTACATCCTGTTCCTTTGGCGCAAAAACGACCTCGACGGCGTGGTTGGTCATGAAGTTACGGGCGGCGTCCACCCCGTAAATTGCACGAAGCTGAGCCGGACTCTGGATCACGGTGAGGAGGCGGATGCCGTATCCGGCGATGAACGCCACTGATTTCGCGAGCACATTGACATTGCCAAGCGCCGGAAACTCATCGAGCAGAAGCAGCACCTTGCGATTGAGTTTGGAGTTCTGCTCCGGCAGTTCGCGAGTATTGAGATCGACCACCTGCTGGAGAAACAGATTGAGAAGCGGTGCCATACGGTCGAGATTGTCTGGCGTGACCCCGAGATAGATCGACATCGGCCGTTGCCGCAGCTGCCGCAAATCAAAATCGTTGGTCGAAGTCGCCGCGTCGATGCGAGGATTGAGCCAGAGACCGAGCCTCGCCGTGACTGTCTTGCGCACCGAGTTCATGGTGTTTTCGGAAGCTGCGAGGAAGTCGTTCAACGCTGTGATGCAGTGACGGGACAGTGGTGAAGGACCCGACTTGCGAGCCGCGATAACCCTCTCAAAATGGGATTTGAGGTCGCTGGCCGCGGATAGCTGGTGCAGAATCTCGCCGATCGTCAGAGGCAAGCCCGGCGTTTCCGCGACATAGCCGCCGATCGCCACAAAGGCAGAACGTGCTGCCTCGAACCAGAACGGGTCGCCGCGGCTTTCGGCCGGAAACAGCATCACCGCGATGCGCTGCAGATCGTCATAGAGATCGGCGGGATCGCTGCGCACATAACCTAGCGGGTTATAGCGCGCCGTGCGGCCGCTCTCCTCGAGCGGATCGAACAGGTGGACCTCCTGCCCATGCGCTGCACGAAATCCCGCCGAGCGATCCCAGTTCTCCTTTTTCACATCCAGCACGACAACTGAATCCGGCCAATTGAGCAGGTTTGGAATGACATAGCCGACGCCCTTGCAATGTTTACGCCGATGTCGGGCTTATTTTGATGATCGCCAACTACTATCGAGATCGGTTTGTCGATTACGCTTCCACCGAAGTCGTCAATTGCCATTTGAGCCGCCGTGACAGAACCTTGCCCTGTCGATGTCGAACCTGGCCCAGACATGTCAGTTAGGACGCCGATCTTGACTACATTGTCAGAGATTTGCGCGATCGCGCAGGGGGACGCGCAAACTGCCAGCGAAACCGCCGTGAATCGAATAAATGAAAAGAGGTGCAAAGCAACCTCCTCGCTCGGCAGCCGCATCCCGCAAACGATGCCCCGCCTTGACGTTGCCTACACCGCTCCTGGGAATGCTTCTGTCACCCGGGAAAGGGACAGAAACCTGTCCGGATTATGGACCGGTCACGACCTGCGTGTTTTATGGAAAGTTTAATCTTGCGGAGGGCATCATTTGCAGCGCAACCATACGCCCATGAACGAGCTGCTCGGATACAGACGATGTGTCCGATTGGACTTGGTGCTCCGTTATGGCTTGTGTGCGAGCGCCTGGATCAGCGGGGCGGCGCGCTCGCCGTCACCTTCGAGGGTGACAGACACGGTGCACCGGTTCAGCGAAAAAGCATTGCTGGCGTTCATGCCAGCGAATCCTCCCTCACTACAGGCCGAGGTCATTGATCTCGGCCTTTTTTCGGCCGACTCTTGCTGGGCTTTCATAGTTTTGGCCGCGTGCTATGGGATCCATCAGCCGTCGCATTTGGCGAGGGCCCAATCTGCGGTCAGTAGGATCACTGTTCGACGCTGCTCGGAAGGACTAGACCACAAGTCTACTGCGCAGTACGCCGGTTTACCGGTCCCTCTGTAAGCTCCGTTGCAATCCTATGCCTTGGCCAAGTACGCCTCAAGCGTCGGAGGATCTGCCTTCAAAAGAGCCTCGTTGACGGCTGTGTTCTCAAACTCGCTTGCCTCGAAAAACCAGCGCTCAGAAGCCGGGAAGCCCCATAGTTGAGCCCGGCCGGCCATGACGGGCCGGTCGCGCTCGGAATGCGCGCAAAGGCTGCACCGGGTATTCTTGGATGATGCACTTATACAGGTGTTTTGCCCGACGAGTCAAACGGAGATTCTCTTTATCAGAAATTGGCGAGGAGCCCGTTACGCGTCGCCCGGGAACCTTGTTCCCTCCCTGGCATTTGTGAAGGACGCGCGCCGACCGAGACCCTTCTGCCATGACCGACGATGCCCTCGCCCCCACGAAATCCGCGCCGACGCTATTGCAGAGGCTGGGGCCGGGTCTCGTCACGGGGGCCGCCGACGACGATCCGTCCGGCATCGCCACCTATTCGCAGGCCGGCGCGCAATTCGGCTACGGACTGCTCTGGACGGTGTTTCTGACCACGCCGTTCATGATCGCCATCCAGCTCGTCAGCGCCCGGATCGGCCGCGTCACCGGCAAGGGGCTCGCCGCCAACGTCATGCAGATCGCGCCGCGCTGGGCGGTGCTGTCGCTCGTCGCCATGCTCGTTGCCGCCAACACCTTCAACATCGCCGCCGACATCGCCGCGATGGCGGAGGCGCTGTCGCTCGTGATCGGCGGCCTCAACCACGAGCACGCGCTGATCTTCGCGGCGGGCTCGACCCTGCTGCAGGTGTTCCTGCCCTATCGGCGCTATTCGCCGGTGCTGAAATTTCTCACCTTGGCGCTGTTCGCCTATGTCGCGACCGCCTTCACCGTCAAGATCCCGTGGAGCACGGCGCTGCTCGCGGCGGTGTGGCCGAAGACGAATGTCAGCGCCGACTATTTCATGATGGTCGTCGCCGTGCTCGGCACCACGATCAGCCCGTATCTGTTCTTCTGGCAGGCCTCGCAGGAGGTCGAGGAGATGAACCAAGGCAAGCGCGACAAGCCGCTGCGCGAGCTGAAGCGCGGCGGCAGTCCGGAGCTGGCGCGCATCCGGGCCGACACCCTCTCCGGCATGCTGCTCTCCAACGGCATCGCCTTCTTCATCATCCTCACCACCGCCTCGGTGCTGCACGCGAATGGCGTCACCAACATCAATTCGGCGACGGAGGCCGCCGAAGCACTGCGGCCGCTCGCCGGCGACTTCACCTTCGCCCTGTTCGCGACCGGCATCATCGGCACGGGCCTGCTCGCGATTCCCGTGCTGGCGGGCTCGGCCGCTTACGGCGTGGCGGAGATCTTCGGCTGGCGCGCGACGCTGGAGGCGAAGCCCGACGAGGCGGTCGGCTTCTACACCATCATCGCCGCGGCGACCGCGATCGGCTTCGGCCTAGGGTTCACCGGGATCGATTCGATCCACATGCTGGTCTGGAGCGCCGTGCTCAACGGCATCGTCGCCGTTCCGATCATGGCCATGATGATGCTGATCGTGTCGAGCAAGGCGATCATGGGCCGCTTCAAGGGCCGCTCATGGCTCGTCGCGCTGGGGTGGCTCGGCACCGCGCTGATGGCGCTGGCCGTGCTCGCTTTGCTCGGCGCGTCCGCGATCGGCTGACCAGCCTTTCACTAACCTTGCGACAAGGCGGCCGATATCTGCGAGGCGATGACGAGGGCCGCGAACACGGCCGGTACGCTGATGAAGCGCAGGAATTGGTCGATCGAAAGCATCGCTGTCTCCCCCAAGACAAATAGCATCTCCGCCCGCCGCGCTATTCCACCCCGTGCGCGGCGTGCTGATCGGCCGTCAGAAACTGATCGGAAATGGCGGCTCCACCCATCGTGAGCAGCGCCAGGATCGAAATCACAGCCAGAAATTTCATGGCCGGAGGGTCGATCCCGATTGTGGCCAAAAACGTCAAAGCATGGTCCCTTTTCAGGACGATCCCGGGAAAGATCATGGCTGTCCCCACCGGATTCCACGAACCTTTCCGATAGAATGGCCGGAAGGGGCTTCCAGGCGCCCCTCGCCGGGCTTCACTGCGCAGCGCCGTTAGCCTAACAATTGTGGCTGGAGCCGGGCTTGCGACCCCGCCACAAGAAAAACAAAGCCCAGCCGGGCGACAGGGAGCGACATGACAAAATCGTCGAAAGCAACGAGTCTCGAAATTCTCGCCTGCGACGCCGGCTGGAGAAACTATCACTTCGTCAAGCTGACGACCGAGGACGGCATCGTCGGATGGAGCGAGTTCGACGAGGGCTTCGGCTCGCCTGGCGTCGGCGCTGCGATCCAGCGCCTGTCCGCCCGCGTCGTCGGGCAGAACGTCTTCCGGCACGAGCGCATCTACGCAGAGCTGTTCGCGGCCACGCGTCCCGCCGCCGGCGGCGTAGTGGCGCAGGCGCTCGGCGCGATCGAGAATGCGCTGCTCGATGCCAAGGCGAAGTGTCTCGGTGTGCCCTGCTACGAACTGCTCGGCGGCAAGATCCGCGACCGTGTCAGGGTCTATTGGTCGCATTGCGCGACGTGGCGGATCAATCATCCGTCCTGGTACAAGCCGCCGATCGAGAACCTCGACGGCGTCAAGGCAATGGGACGCGAGGTCCGCGAGAACAAGTTCACCGCGCTCAAGACCAACATTTTCTCCTACGACGACGGCAAGCCAACCGGTTGGCGACCGGGCTTCGGCTCGCCCTTCGCCCCCGAAATCAACGTCGATCGCAAGATCCTGCGCGACCTGCGCATGCATCTGGAAGCGATCCGCGACGGTGCAGGCCCTGATGTCGACATCCTGTTAGACTGCAACTTCAACGCCAAGACCGAGGGCTATCTGGAGATCCTGCGCACCATTGCGGACCTCGACATGTTCTGGATCGAGATCGACAGTTTCAATCCGGAAGCACTCGGTTACATCCGCAGGCAAAGTCCGCATCCGATCTCGTCCTGCGAGACGCTATTGGGCTTGCGGGAATTCCTGCCCTATTTCCGCGAACAGGCCATGGACGTCGCAATCATCGACACGCCCTGGAACGGCGTCTGGCAGTCGATGAAGATCGCAGCCGCTGCGGAAGCCTTCGAAGTCAACGTTGCGCCACATAATTTCTACGGTCATCTTTGCTCGATGATGAACGCGCATTTCTGCGCCGCCGTGCCGAACCTGCGCATCATGGAGATCGACATCGATCGCCTGGCGTGGGACCGCGAGCTTTTCACGCATGAGCCTGAAATTCAGAACGGCCATCTGATCATTCCGGACCGGCCCGGCTGGGGCACCGATCCGAACGAGGAAGCCCTTCGCGCGCATCCGCCCAAGACCAGCGGCGGATTGCTCAACTACGGCCGCAAGGGCTGAGCATCCTTACGGCGTCACTGGATTGACGGTCGGGGACGTCTTCGGCCCCGGCCGCGCCGGCTCGATCGGTGATTTCGGTTCGGTCGGGAGAATTTTGGCACCTGCGGCGCGCGCGGCTTCACCCGTGGTTGCGTACATCGCAACGTGAGCAGGCTGCGTCTTGGCCCGATTCCATGGTCCGTGATCGACGATGAGCATCGCAGCAATCGTCACCGCGGCCACAATCAACGCGATCACGCCGGGATGGCGAAGCGCTGAGGACATGGAATTTGCGAAGCGGTCCGTTGCCATCGTGGAATCCATAGGTTTTTCCTCTCGCAGGTTAATGCAATCGGGTCCTGCGAGTTCCGCCCTTGGCCAACGCAAGTTCCAAGCGGGGAACCTGAGCGCCACAAGGCATTCAGTGTTTCACATCCGGCCGGGTATCGCCGACGAACCGGTCGCGGTTCGGCATTTTGACGGCCGCAAGCGATTTGGCATCGAGCGTCGCATCCGCTTCTATCAGTCCATTCAGGTTCAGGATGTACGCGGAGACCGCATAAACCTCCTCATCGCTTAACGATTGCGGCGCGTTCTGCGGCATCGCGCGGCGGATGTAGTCGAACAGCGTCGGCGCATACGGCCAATAGCTACCGACCGTGCGGATCGGCTTTGGCGTTGCGATCGTGCCCTGCCCACCGACGAGCCGGTCACCGAGCCCGCCCTCGCCCTTGTCGCCGTGACATGATGCACATTGCTGGGCGAACACCTCGCGCCCATGGCTGACCGAGCCGCTTCCCTTCGGCAGATTGCTGCCGTCGCGTCCGATGTTGATATTCCAGCCCGCGATCTCCGCAGCTGTCGCGGGGCGTCCGAGGCCGTACAGGCTTTGTGCTTGCGCTCCGCTCGCGAACGCACACAGCAAGATGACGACAGCAATGCCGCAAGTCTCACGCCAGCGCATTGGTCACCTCGCCGTCGGCCGCGATGCGCCACGGCCAGATCGCGTTGTTGTGGTAGAAATAGTTCTCGCCGCGCACCGCGAGCAACTCAGAGAGCGTCGGCTGCACATAGCCGGTCTCGTCGATGGCACGGCTCTGAATCACGGCGGGCTTGCCGTCCCATCGCCACGGCAAACGGAAGCGCGTGAGAGCACGCGTCAGCACCGGCTCCTGCAATTGCGCGCTTTGCCAATTCTTTCCCTCGTCGACGGACACTTCGACACGCGCGATCTTGCCATGCCCGCTCCAGGCGAGGCCGGTGATCTCGTGGAAGCCGGGTGCGCTCAGACGTTGGCCGCCCGAGGGCCGTGTGATGATCGACTTCGCCTCCATGTAGAACGAAAATTCACGCGCGGTGCCGTCCGGCAGAAGGTCGGTGTATTTCGAGGTCTCCTCGCGCGAATAAACCGGCTCAGCCGCCACATGCAGGCGGCGCAGCCACTTCACGCTCATATTGCCCTCGAAGCCCGGCAGGAACAGCCGCAGCGGATAGCCCTGCTGCGGGCGCAGCCGCTCGCCGTTCTGGCTGTAGACCAGCATGGCGTCCTCTAGGCATTTCTCGATCGGGATGCTGCGGGTCAGTGCAGCCGCGTCGGCGCCCTCGGCAACAACCCATTTGGCTTCCGGCTTCAGCCCGGCCTCTTGCAGCACCAGCTTGAGGCTGACGCCGGTCCATTCTGCACAACTCACCAGACCCACGAGGTCCGACGCTGTCTTGCCGTATGGCTTGGTGTAGCCGGGATTGCCGGAGCATTCGAGAAAGTGGACGCGCGATTCCGACGGGAAACGCCTGAGATCATCCATTGTGAAGATCAGCGGGCGCTCGACCAGCCCATGCAACATCAACCGGTGCTGGGCCGGATCGATGGTGGGAACGCCGCCGTGATGACGCTCGTAGAAAAGGCCGTTCGGCGTGATGATGCCATCGAGCTCCTGCAATGGCGTCCGGCTGGAGGCCGATATGTACTGCTTGAGCGTCTTCGAGATGTTCTTGACGACGCCCTTCTCGAACGGTGACGGCGCGCCATAGAGCTGGCCCCCCGTCGGCTCGCCCGGTGCCTTCATCCATTCGGGAATGTTGGGTGGAAGGTTGTCGGTCTCGGCGGCAACCGATGCGCGTGCGCCCAGCACGGTACCACCCGCCACCGCAGCACCGCCGCGCAGAAAGCGGCGGCGAGTCGTCCCCGCGGGTTTGTCGAACGTTCTACTCATTTGCGGATCCTCGGCTGAAGCGCGATCCGCATCAAACATTCTGCGACGAGCATTTGCAATTCGCACCTGTTTCAAAAACAGGCGATTTCCATCTGGACTGATCTAAATCCGGTGGCGGCGACGGCAGTTCTCTTCTTCGCGATGCACAAACGGCTCGTCCGTCACTCGCCCGGCGCGATCGCATTGCTCGGGGTCGGCCGGTCGGCGATCTGCTGGCCGAACAGGCTGCCGATCAGTTCGACCGCGGTGCGCGCGGTGCGGCCGCGCTCGTCGAGAAACGGATTGAGCTCGACGATGTCGACTGACCCGACCACGCCGGAATCGTGCAGGAGCTCCATGATCAGATGCGCCTCACGATAGGTCGCGCCGCCCGGCACTGTCGTGCCCACGCCCGGTGCGACGCAGGGGTCGAGAAAATCGACATCGAAGCTGACATGCAGTACGCCGTTGCTGGCCCTGACGCGCTCGATGACGCGGCGGATCAGCACGGCGACGCCGAACTCGTCGATCTGGCGCATGTCGACAACCCTGATCCGGCGCGTGCGCATCAACTCCTTTTCGAGCTTGTCGATTGAGCGCGCGCCGAATAGGTCGAGCCTGTCGGGATCGATCGGGGCGCGCGGATCATCGCCGAGCAATCCGTCAAGGCCGGGTTCGCCGCACAGGAATGCCGCCGACATGCCGTGCATGTTGGCGGTGATCGTCGTCGCCGGCGTGTTGTAGTCGGCATGGGCATCGAGCCAGAGCACGAATAGCTCGCGTCCGCGCTCCTGCCAGTGGCGGGCCATGGCATTCACCGATCCCATCGACAACGTGTGATCGCCGCCGAGAAAAATCGGCAGCGCGCCGGTTTTCGCGATCTCGTAACCTCTGCGGCTCAGCACGCGCGTCCATCGCTGAATTTCGCGGTAGTGATTGGCTTTGTCGGGGGGCCTGTCTGCGAGGTCCCGGAGCTCGGCCACCGAGAGATCGCCGTAATCGGCCACTTCGAAATCCAGGCTCTCGAGCAGTGTCGCAAGGCCGGCGGTGCGGAGCGCCGCAGGGCCCATCAGGGTACCGCGCTGCGAAGCCCCCATGTCGATGGGAGCGCCGAGCAAGGCGATGCGCCGGGCTCGATCCGTCGTGGTCGGGTCGGTCACAGCTGTCTCCCGAGATCAGCAAGATTGAGCCAGCCTAACAGAGATTCGCATCCGTCGTTTCACGGGGAAGGTCCGCGCTGGGGACGCCTCGTCTCGGAACAAAATCCGGCGCGCCGAATTGCTCATTCAAGGCCGGTACCCGCCGTCAAAACCACGGCGCCTGTCGCGGATAGCCAAAGGTCATGCGACCCGCTGTTCAGAACGAGCGCTCGCGCGGATAGCCAAAGGTATCGGCCTCCGTCACATGATCAGCCTGGAGGTCGCGCACTTGAGCACGGAGATCCCGCAGTCCACCTCACATCCCGGCATGGCCGAGCGCGCCATCGATGCCGCGACGGACGTATCCCGCACCATCGGTGAAGTCGCAGGTGGCCTGCATGCAGCTGTCGACCGCGTGACCTCCGCTATCGACGAAGCGAGGAAACCGGGCCGCCCCCTCGCGACCGTCGCTGCAATCACGCGCGAAGCGCCGCTCGCCAGCCTGTTCGTTGCTTTCCTGTTCGGGGTCGCGGTCGCGCGGCGGCGCTAGAATTGAGCGGGCCCGTTCAGGCGGCACTGACGGCGACGCACTCGGCTGCGAGGAATTGCCGCTCGAATGCCTCCGCCGGCATCGGACGGCCGAAGAAATAGCCCTGGCCTTCCTCGCATCCCATGCTCACCAGGAAGTCGGCCGTAGCGCGATTCTCGATGCCTTCGGCCACGACCGTCAGTCCGAGCTGTTTGCTGAGGCCGATGGTCGACCCAACGATCGCGGCATCGTCGGAGTTCGCGAGCAGTCCGAGCACGAACGACCGGTCGATCTTGAGCCCATCGAGCGGAAACTTCTTCAAATAGCTCAGGCTCGCATAGCCAGTGCCGAAATCGTCGAACAGGACGCGGACGCCGAGCTGCTGGATGCGTTTGAACATGTCGAGCACGCGGGCTTCGTCGTGAAGCAGGATGTCTTCGGTAACCTCGAGTTCGAGCAGCGACGGCGTGAGCCCCGTCGCTTCGAGCATTTCCGCAACCGAATGCGCGAGGTCGCCGGAGTGGATCTGCGAGGGCGACAAATTGATCGCGACGCGCACTCTGTCGCCGGACAATTCCCAGACGCGTGCCTGTCGGCAGGCGGTCTCCATCACCCAGTTTCCGATCCGCTCAGACAGGGCTGAGCTATTGACAACCGGCATGAACTCTCCCGGCGAAACGTAGCCGCGCACGGGGTGCCGCCAGCGGATGAGAGCTTCGGCGCCGACCAGGCTCGCGTCGATCAGGCGAACCTGCGGCTGGTAGAACAGCTCGAACTCGCCGCGATCGGCGGCGAGCGCCAATTCACTCTCCAGCGTCAGCCGGTTCTCGAGCTCCTGCCGGATCGCGCTCTCGAAGACCACATAACCGCCGCGCCGCGTCAGCTTTGCCTTGGTCAGCGCAAGATGACCGTTGCTCAGGAGATCGTCGGCGCTGTGTCCGCCTTCCGGATGGACGGCGACGCCGACGCTGATCCTGACGCGGTGCTGCCGCTTGCTGGTCGCAAGCGGCGCTTCGAACGCGCGCGCGATGCGCTCGGCGAACTCTGCGATCGGCTCGTCGCCGTCGCCGCCTTTGCGCGCAATGGCGAATTCGTCTCCGCTAAGCCGGGCAACGACAGCGCCGTCGCGCGCCTCGGTTTTCAGGCGCCCCGCGACCGCCTGCAGCACGAGATCTCCGGCGGAATGGCCGAGCATGTCGTTGATGCTCTGGAAGCCGTCGAGCCCGATCACGAGTAGCGCGACCTCGCAAGGGCGTTGCCCCGCATCGGCGATCATGTCGACCAGTCCGGCATGCAGCGTGTTGCGGTTGGCAAGACCGGTTAGCGCGTCGTACTCGGCGAGGTATCTGACGCGTTCGGCCTCGCGCTTGCGGACCGAGATATCGCGGAGGATCGCTCCGTACTGGAAGCCGTCCGTTCCCTGCCAGCCTGAGAAGCTCGCCTCGACCGGAAAAATTTCACCGTTCTTGCGCCGTCCTTCGAATTCAACGACGACCGCCCCGCCGGGAACCAGGAGGGCCTGGCGTGTGGCGTCGCGCATGGACGGCCTCGCGTCACCGTCCACCGACACGGCGCACAGCGTTTCGAACGGGCGGCCGATGATCTCGGCGGGCATATAGCCGAAGATCGCACTGGCGCCGGGATTCCACACGGTGATCAGCTGACCCTCATCGGTGCAGACGAGGCCATCGCCGAGCGACATCGCAATACGATGAAAGCGGCTTTCGGCGATGCGCCCCAAGAGACCGCGGAAATCGATTTCGTCGAGTGCAACCGCCGTCAGATAAGCCACAATCGCGATGTGGAACAGCGATGTGTCGATGATGAACGGCCATCTTGCTTGCACGAGGACCGCAACCAGCTCGAAGACTGCCCCGGCCGAGATCAGGATTGCGACGCGAATTCCCGGTCCGAGGCGGCGCCACGAATACACCATCAGCAGGCAGACCACAGCGAGACCCAGGATCATGCCGGTATCGGAGGTCCAGCGCAGCATCCGGCTCTGGAGGATCGATTCCGCTGCCAGCGCCTGGAGGATGGGTCCGGAGATGATGCGGCCATTTGGAACGCTGAAGCGGTCGCCGAGTTCGAGCGCCGTCGCACCAACGATGACCTTCTTGTCTCTCAGCCTGTCGAGAGCGGCGGTTTCGCCGCGGAGCACGTCGACATAGGAGACACTCGGAACGGAGCTCGCCCGAATACTGAAATCGATCAGGAACGGCGGCCGCCGATTGGCGTCCTGCCCGGCCAATACGACGGCCATCGACGGCATCAAGGCATCGCCCAGCTTCTCGCCGAACGGATATCGGCGAACGAGCCCGTCGGATTCGATCGCGACATTGACCAGCGCCGGCCACGACTGGTTGCTGAACGGCTTCAGGGGGCGGTTGATGTGAGCTGCGCCGCCATTCGGCGCCGGCTGCTTGAAGGACGGCAGGATCGTCGAGCCGCCGACGTCACGCAATGCGTTCACGAAGGCCTCGTCGGAGGCTGGATCGGATGGCGAGCTGAAATCGACGTCGAAAGCGATGTCCTGCGCCCCCGCGGCCTCTAATCTGTGCAACAGTTCCGCGTGCAGCCGGCGCGGCCAGGGCCATACCCCGATCTGGTCGATCGAGGGCGCATCGATGGCTACCACAACGACGTTGCCGCTCGCGGCACGCGATTGCCAAGTGAACCGCAGGTCGGTCAGCGCGTTGCGAAGCGCACCATGCCACCCCGTGGACAGCACGATCGCCAGCGCGGTCACGACTAGAATATGCGGACGATAGCGCTTCACTCCGATCCTCCCGCGCACCCGCTTCTGCAGGTACGCCCCCTCATCCCCTAAGAAATCGCCTCAGTGCTTGTTGTGGCCAAACGCATTGCCGTGACCATTGCTGCCGTTGCCGCCGCCATTCCCGTTGCCGTTACCGTTGTTACCCCTGCCGTTACCGGTGGCACCGTTGTTGCCGTTACCCTCGCCGGAATTGCCGTTACCGGAGTTGCCCTTGTCCGGTTTGGTCTTGCCACCGGAGTCTCCGCTGCCGGCCCCAGAGCCGTCGCTGGACGCACCGGCCGTGGTCGCGGCTATTGTCGTGCTCGCAGCCGACGAGCTGGTGCTGCCAGCCGTCACGCCGCTGCTCGTCGTGACCGCAGTCTGGACGGTGCTGTTGGACGCCGTCGTGCTCGCTTTCGAGTCGCTCCAAACCGTCTCGGTGCTGGCGTGCGCGTTGCGCACCTGTCCGGCGGCACCGCCGCCGTGGGCGAGCCCGTGCGTGACCTTGTGGACGTTCAGCTTGACCTCGCCGAGCGAGTTCGAGATCCGCACGACGCCAGGCTTTGCAGCACTGCCCTTGGACGCGTGAGCTCCGGCCGCCTGTTGCGATGGCTTGAGCGCGCGGGCCGCCTTGGTGCCCTTGTCGATTGGACCGAGCGCATGGATCGCATGGCCGTTCGCGGCGTTGCGCGGGGCTGACAGGCCTGATTTCGGCACGGGGACGCGCTCGATGCTCGAGGCGCGCGGCTTGCCGTGCTCGATCGGATTGAAGGTGCCAGAGCCGCTCAGAGAGAGGCCGGGCTTGCCATGCTCGAAGACGGTGGCCGCCTGTCCCGGCAGGACCTGGGCGATCTGTCCGGTCTTGAAGTCGGAGACCTCGACCTGGCCGCGAAGCACGCCGACCTTGGTGCTGCCCGCGCCCACCGTGACGCTGAACTGGGTCCCCTTGACCACGGCGGCGAGATAGGGCGTCTCGACCTCGAAATGCTTGACGTTGCGCTTCTCGACCTCGAGCAGGATCGAACCTGCCTGCTGGATGATGGTAGTCGAGAGGCCCTCCTTGCTCTCGGTCGGCAAGCCGACCACCGAGTTGGGAGAGATCAGGATCGTCTCCTCGCCGCGGACGAGCAGCACGCGGCCATTACGTCCGGTGCGAATGGTGTCGCCGGGCTTGAGCGCCTCCTGCTGACTTAAAGACACTTGCTGAGCGCCGCTGGTGGCCACCCAGACCTCGCCGGTGGCCTTGCCGACCGACCAGACGCCGTCGTCCGCGGCGGATGCGCCCGAGGCCGTTCCCACGATCAGCGCAGCCGCGAAGGCGCACCGCATTCCAATCTTGTTGAGCATGACGATCCTCAGTCCGCGTTACAGCCGGCCTTGAGGGGTATCCGAAATCACTCAACATAGGATTATCGGGAAGCGGCCAGCGGAGCGGTCGCGTTAACGGTTCATTGACCATAAAAAACTATGAAAAATCATGTGGCTAACGAACCCTTACCGCTTCACGGGCACATCTCCGTCAAACTACGGGGACAGGCGCGTTGCGCCCGTAGGGAAGCGGCATGTCGTTACCACAATGGTGCTGTTGGCACCGTTTTTTGCCGGAGTTCCTCAGGCTTTCGCGCAGCAGGCGAACCAGCCGGGCTTCGATCCGCGCCAACCAGAGAAATATTTTGAAAACCAAACCGAGCGGGAATCCCTGAGACGTCCTCCGGTCAGACTCCCGACAGTCGGTCAGCCCAACACCGGCGGCGATACCAAGCCTCAGTTCGTGCTGCGCGGCATCAACGTCAGCGGAGCCCGGGCCGTTTCCCCCGATCGCATCGCCGCGGTCTACCAGCCCTATGTCGGCAAGAAGGTTTCGCAGGCGGATCTCGCCGCGATCGCCGGCGCGATCAGCGATCTCTACCGCGCCGATGGTTTTCACTTGAGCCGTGCGATCGTGCCGCCGCAGGACATTGCCGACGGCCTGCTCCGGATCCAGGTGATCGAAGGCGCCATCGTGCAGACCGAGCTGAAAGGTGATGGCGCCGAGCAGTTCGACGTGAGACCGATGCTTGGGCCGGTTCTGGCTGAGCAACCGTCGCGCCTGGCAACGCTGGAACGTCAGCTCTTTCTCGTCAACGGCAGACCTGGTGTCCGGATCACCGATACCGCACTGGAGGAGATCGGCGGTGCAACCGGCCGCTTCCGCCTCATCGTCTATTTGAAGACCTGGCACGTCTTCTCGTCGTTCGGTCTGGACAATCTCGGCTCATCATCAGTCGGTCCGTGGCAGACCTATGCGATCGGCGCGTTCAACTCCTATCTCACGCCCGGCGACACGCTGGCGGTCAACCTGTCGACCATCGCCAACGACCCCCGCCAGCTTGGCTTCGCACGGCTGTCCTACGATGCACCCGTCGGCGTCGACGGCGTGCGTCTTGGCGGGTCCGTCCTATACAGCGCGGTCAGGCCGGGCGATGCGCGCCGCCTCGACAGCGACATCACCACGACCGAGGCGTTCGAGCTGCGTGCCAGCGTCGTCCCATTGCAGTCGCAATCCTCCTCGCTGACCCTGACCGCGGCGACGACCTTCAGCAACGTGTCCGAGCATGACCTTTACGGCGCCTGGTACAACGACCACATCAGGACCGCGAGCCTGACCGCCGACTACCGGCTCCAGGATCATTTCGGCGGCACCAATTTCGCGACGCTGACCTACCGCCAGGGCCTCGACATCTTCGGTGCCTCGCATTTCGACGACGACCTGTTGTCGCGCGATGGCGCGTCATCGAACTTCTCGGTGCTGAACCTCTGGTTCACGCGCTACCAGACGCTCAACGACGTCTGGTCGCTCAAGCTCTCCGCTGCGAGCCAGACGGCGTCACGGCCGCTGTTCACCTCGCAGCAATTCTATCTCGGCGGCGCTGCCTTCGGGCGCGGCTATGGCGCAGCCGAAATCAGCGGCGACAACGGTCTTGCCGGCTCCCTCGAACTGCGCTTCGACCAGAAGCTCAATTTCCGCTACTGGACCGGCTATCAGCTCTATGCCTTCGGTGACGCCGGCGCCGTCTGGAACCACGGTTACCGCCTGAGCGAGGGCCTGTCGCTGACCTCGGCCGGAGCTGGCGTGCGGTTCTTCCTGCCGGACGATTTCCAGGCCGATCTCGGCGTGGCCGTCCCCCTGAGCTACCGGGCGCCCGACAACGAGCGCCGCAGCCCGCGCTTCCTGTTTACTCTGTCAAGCGCGTTGCGGCTCTGCTCCGAACGCGGCAAGGGCGGTTGTCTGTAAACCCCTTCTCCTTCGCGCTGTGGCCCCCGGCATGCGGCCCTTTTTGGGCCTTGCCACACAGACTTGCCTAAATTTAATCCCGTAACCTGCTCACGATCGCTCGATCCGGGAGTTCCCAATGGCCATGTTCAGTCAAAAGTGATTTGAGACGGAACCATGAAAAAGGTGTTTGCAGTTCTGGCGTTTCTCTGCGTCCTCGGCGTTGGCCAGTATTTCGTCGTCAGCCGGTTCGCGATCCGCCATGAGGTCTTGACCCTGTTCGACGCCGCCCGCCAGCGGCCGATTGCCGTCGAAATCGCTGTACGGCGCGATTACGAGACCAAGGCCAATCTCGGCCTCTGGAAGCTCCCGCTCGCCATCATCAGCAACGGCAATACCGTCAAAGCCACCGAATATTCCTTCCTCGCCAACGTGCTCGCCGCACGTGGTTATCTCGTCGCCAGCATCCAGCAGGATCTGCCGAGCGATCCGCCGCTGATGACCAAGGCCGGCCAGCAATATGTCGGCCGGCGCGAGGTCTATATTCGCTGCGAGGCCAACATCCTCTTCACCTTGGGCGAGTTGAAGCGGCGGCAGGAGAACGCCGACTACGACCACATCACGCTCGTCGGGCATTCCAACGGTGGCGACGTTTCGATGTATGTCGCCCATCAGCACCCGGAGCTGGTGTCGAAAGTGATCACGCTCGACAATCTGCGGGTGCCTTTCGTGCTTAGCGACCACATGAAGATCCTGTCGTTCCGCTCGAAGGATCCGCATTTCGTAACCGATCCCGGCGTGCTGCCGACGCCAGAAGAGGCCAAGGCGCGCGGAATCGACATTGTCCACACTGGCGCACAGCATACCGAGATGAGCGATCGCGGTCCCGATGCTGTCAAAGAGAAGATCCAGGCGACACTCGACCGCTTCCTGCGGGACAGCGCCAGCAGCGCGCTCGCCCCGGCCGATACACGAAGCCCGATGATCATGAACCCCGGCGACTATTAGTCCGGCCCCTTTGCGGCAGATCAAGGCTGCCGCGAGCCGGCCACGATAGAAAGGGCCTCGCCATCTCGGAGAGGCACGTGTCGCACTCCATCGAAAACCTTGAAAGACTCGATACGACAAGCTTTGCCCTGCCTGCGGCAAGGACGCCGAGATTCGTCCGGCATCTCTATCGTTCGGCTCGCAAGCTGCTGCGGTCGATCATCGCCCGCATCGATCTCTCGCAGTTTCCGGGTTCGTGCTGCGGATGAGGACGGCGTCGCTAGCAAACAACACACAGGGTTGCTCTATGCACCGGCATTTGAGACGAATTTGCCTGCTGGTTGCCGTGGCCTCGAGCGTGGGCACGTCGTCCGCTCTCGCCGCCGATGCAGATCACGGCGCCGACCTTGCGAGGCGCTGGTGCGCCAGCTGCCATGTCGTGGCGAACGGCCAAACCCAGGCGAGCGCCGACGTCCCCTCTTTCGTGTCCGTTGCGCGCAGGCCTGACTTCAGTTCGGAAAGGCTCGCCTTTTTCCTGCTAGACCCGCACCCGAAGATGCCGAATTTCCCCTTGAGCCGGATCGAAGCCGGCGATATCGCGGCTTACATCGCATCGCTGCGTTAGCAGAGCGATCGATCCGTCAAGACACCTGCGACAGATGCAAATCCCTGCTGAGAACCGCCAAGGATCAGCGGAAATGATGATGGGCGGCGAATGAGGTCCATTCGACGACCCATCATCGACCGGTACCAGGGCGGATATTCACGCCTTGCAAGTCCAATCTGTGGACGCGCCGTGAACACACCGAGAATCAGGACTTGCCCTTCCCCGGTTGCATCAGACTGCCGGTCATCTGGCGCATGTGGTCTCCGGCACTGGTGAACTGGCTGCGCAAGAAATCCGATTGGATTCGCATCGCCTCCTGAAGGTCGGTGGCATGGACGAGCTTGCGGGCATGCTCGAATGCCGACTTCATGTTCTGCTCGGTGAAAGCGAGCGCCTGCTTCGACACATCCGCCCCCGCGCCCGGAACGGTCGTCATCGATTTGGTGGCGGCTTCGAAAAACATCCCGAATGCCTTTTCCGCCTGGTCAATCGTCTTCTCGGCCAGGTCGCGCAGTTCGGCCGGAACTTCGAGCTTCGGTTCGATCATGGTCGCACTCCTCCCGTTTTCAGAACTGAATACCACACTTGCCGGATCGCCTGCCAGCGTCCAGCCCGGGGAAGACGTAGCCCGACGGCCGGCTCTGGCAGGAAAACGTAAGGCCGGCGCGCAGGCTGGCTCAGGACAGGGGGTGTTCGGGAAGGGTTTCTTCGGTGGCGAGGTCTTCGACGAGCTTGATGACCTCGAAACGCTGCCGGGGCGCAAGCTTCAGAAACGCGCGGAGCAGGCGCAGGCTTTCGACGGTGCCGCTTGCAGGCGCGCCGAGCTTGAGGTGCAGCTCAGCTGCGAAATTGAGGTTCTTCATCTCGCACCTATGACAAGCATCGGACTTCGTGATCCAACATCGAGGCCCCAACTAACAACCAAACGCCATAACCGGATGCCATAACCGGATGCTATGGCGACGGCGCGCCTTTCGGCCCGGGGGGAAGCCCGTGTGTTCGCACGCCAAGCCACATGTGCAAACGCGCACACCTGAACAGGTTGCAACTATGTCAAGAAACAACCCCTCCGGCAAGCCTAACAGTTGGCGCAGCGATGCTTCGTCTGCATCGCACCACGGCAATTCCGGATAACAGGAATATGGCCCGCCGTCACCCACCTGCGTCAAGAAGCATCATCGATCAGGCATACAGCCTCGGTCGCCGTCAATCGATGCTGCGTTTCGTGTTGTTTCGGATGTGAATGGACGTTGGTGGACGCGAACTAGCGCTTCTTGAGCGTATACACGTAATTGTTGAGTCCGGCGTCGGCGGTTGTATCGTCGACGAAATATGCGTCGTGAACCGTTTTCGAGGAGCAAACGACAAAGCGGTGGCGAAACAGTCACGCAGATCACGGGCGCCGTGGCCGATGCATTGATCGATTCAGGCGCCCAGCACCAAAGGACGACGGTATGTTTTCTCGCTGCGATCTCATCAAGGGCGCCGCAGTCGCGCTTCTCACCTTCTCGATACAAGGAGCGTGGGCGCAGGAGACCAGGATGAACCTGTTCAAGATCGTCACCATCAAGGACGAAATCGTCGTCGGATTGTCGACGGAGGAGCTTCAGGCGCTCGGCGGCAACGATGCCAGCGCCGTTGCACACGCGTTGGCGCAGAAGGGCGATCTCACCGTCTGGCAGTACAACGTGCATCGCGGTCCGAACGGCGAATTGCAGCAGGCGCCGACGGCCAGAATCGGGCTTTTGGCCAACGCCTCGCTCCGGGTCGAGCCCTATGCCACGACCTACCAGATCCTGCCGCATCCCTAAGCAGCAGACCGGTGGGGGGGGGGGGGGGGGGGGGGGGGGGGCGGGGGGGGGGGGGGGGGGGGGGGGCGGGGGGGGGGGGGCGGGGCGGGGGGCGCGGGCGCGGGGGCGCA
>NZ_JBVVPT010000017.1:44129-157503 GCF_055811715.1 Bradyrhizobium sp. WSM4872
CGGGCCCCCCCCACCCCCCCCAACACACCACACCCAGCCACCCACCCACCCCCCCCGCCGGCGCCCCCCGCCCGGGGGGGGGGGCCCGCGCCGGTGTCATTCGTGTTGCCCTGAACGCCGTGTCCCCGTTTCCGTGGCAAAGCCATAGATCAGCGCCAGCCGGTCCAGGCATTCACGAAAACGCCGCGCAAAATAGTCGATCCAGCGCTGCGTGCGCACGGCGCGACGTTGGCCGATCTCGTCCATGGTCAGGCCCAGCACCAACACGTCGTGCACTAGCGCGGCACCGTCTGTGCCGAGTTCGCGCTCGATCCGGTTCAGCCGCAGCACCGCCTCGCGTTGGCTCTCGGTGACCGGCTCGCGCGTGCGCGCCCCATCGACATATTCGCGAGTCGGGTCCATTGCCTGAAGGCCTCGTTCGGCCCTCTCCCAATCGTTCTGGAAGGCGCGCCCGCCGCGATACTGCGCCTCGTCGATCTGATGGTGCGCATGCAGCCGGCCGAGCGGATCGCTGCGGATCGACCGCACGGCCACAATCTTCTCGCCGGGGTCGAGCGCCAGCGGATTGTCAACCTCGACTTCCGCCACCTCCGCATTGAACGGTATCTCACGTGAGCGTCGGTCGTAGACATTCGCCAATTTGTAGGACCTGTTGCGTCGGACACGTGCCACTCGGATACTCCTTGCGAAATTGACGATTGAACGGGCGGTGCGTCAGGCGGCAGAGACCAACCGCAGCACGACGGGGCCGGCGACGCGGGCGGATCCAGTTCCGGCGCGGCGCGTTAGGCGCGCATGCGGCGTGCAATAGCTCGAGCCCGGCTCACGCGGATGGCCGCAGAAGGTGATCTCCTCCCCGTCCTTGTCGCCGCCATAAGGATAGCGACAGTCCTCGCCCGCGAGTTCGACCAATGGGACCAGGCGCGGCTGGACGCCGACGCAGCGCAATTTGACCTGCGCGGCAGGCTTCATCGCAGATTTCGGCGGCAGGTTCAGTAACGCGGGACGGTGCGGGAGGATAAGACAGGCTCCAGACGGCAGCGCCGGGACGATCGACGGGCCCGTCGTCCGTATCTGCACGACCAGCCCGAGCCGCTTGGCGCGGCCGACCACCGCGTTGCGCGTGTAAGCCGTTCCAAACCTTGCGTTAATCCGTCTTCCGATCTCAGCATAAGACATTCCCTTGAGAAAATAGTCGCGAAGCGCGTCGGAGTGCTCCGACGACCAATGGCCCGGTTCCATGCTGCTGTCCTGTGATGCGCCTCCTCCGATCGCACGATCGCGAGGCGGAGCCCACATTCCGGTATTCCGAAGTCGAAGTCAAGCGGTAATTCTGATATTCATAATTGCATCAATTCCGAATTTCGGATTACAAGAGACGGACGATGGACAATCGAGGGAATCACCATGTTGGACGCTGCAATGATCGAACGGGGCCTGGAAAAGACGGGCAAGAGCAAGGGCGGCCTGGCGGCTGCCATGGGCGTACGCCCCGGCGCTGTCTCGGAGATCCTCGGCGGCGAACGCCTGGTGAAGGCTTCGGAAATCATACCGATCATGGAATATCTCGAGCTCAATCTCGCGCCGATCATGGGCCGGGTCGGGGCGGGTGCCGTGATCGAGCCGGATTATGAGCAGGTTCCCCCCGAAGGCCTTGGCGACATCGCGCTGCCCTTCCCGATCATGGAGGAGACCATCGCATTCGAGATCGTGGGCGATTCGATGCTGCCCAAATACGAGAGCGGCGACGTCATCGTGGTCTACAAGGACCAGCGCCATCCCCTGTCGAGCTTCTACGGCGAGGAGGCCGTGGTCCGGCTCAAGACCGGTGAGCGCTATCTGAAGACGATCGAGCGGGGCAAATCCCCCTCCGTCGTCAATCTCACCAGCTTCAATGCCAAGCAGATCGTCGGCGTGAAACTGGAGTGGGTCGGCGAGATCTGCCTGTCCATGCCCAAGGGGCAGCTGGAGCGGCTGCGCGCCAAATCGGCTCGCCCTCGCAAGAGGAGCAAGTAGGCCAAAATTCCGTTTTTACGAAATGAAGCTTGACTTGCTTCCGTTTTTCGGAAATACTCTGCCGTGCTCCGCCATGGGGCACGGCAGGATCGTTCCATGCAGTATTTCGTCGTGATGATCGACTATGGACGCCGCGGCCGCGAGGCGGTCGTCGACCCTGAAATCACCAGGCGCGAGGTCATTTCGCGCGTCGCCTCAGGTGAATATCGAAATATCTCGTTCATCCAGGAAATCGTGGAGAATTCGGTCGAAGACGTGACCGAGGCGATCCTCGCTGAGGCTGCCCTGCCCCGGATCCCGCCCGAAGAAGTCGACCTCCAGGCTCTCCGCCTCGATCACGCCCGCGATCTGCGCAAGCACGAGCGGACGTGACGTAGACCCAGGGTCGGCCTTTTCCGGTCCGATCGAATCGGATCGGATCCTAGATTGTTATTTTGACACGCTTTCTTGACGCGAACCGGAATCCACTTCGCTCGAAAACGCTCTGCCAGCGCACCACGCCCCGTTCGGAGATCACACCGTGAGAACGGTTGATCCCGTGGTCTTGCGCGCGGCGAGATCGGCATGGGCCTTGGCGGCGTCCTTCAGTGGATAGGTCTGGTGCACCTCGATCTTGACCGCGCCGGACTTGACGACGTCGAACAACTCGCCTGCCATCGCGACCAGGCTCTCACGCTTGGCGGCGTAGGTGAACAGCGTCGGGCGGGTGACGTAGAGAGAGCCCTTCTGCGCGAGCAAACCGAGATTGAGCGGCTCGACGGCGCCGGAGGACGCACCGAACAGCGCTGCGACGCCGAGCGGCGCGAGGCAGTCGAGCGACTTCAGGAACGTATCCTTGCCGACGGAGTCGTAGACCACCGGCACCTTCTTGCCGCCCGTGATCTCGTCCACGCGCTTCACGAAATCCTCGCGGCTATAGATGATGACGTGGTCGCAGCCATGCGCTTTGGCGAGCTTGGCCTTCTCGTCGTTGCTGACCGTGCCGATCACGGTCGCGCCGAGATGCTTGGCCCACTGGGAGAGAATCAGGCCGACGCCACCGGCGGCCGCATGGAGCAGGATGGTGTCCCCGGCCTTCACGCGATAGGTCTGCCGGATCAGATATTGCGTGGTGAGCCCCTTCAGCATCATCGCCGCCGCGGTCTTGTCGTCGACACCGTCCGGCAGCTTCAGCAGTCGGTCGGCCGGGATCAGCCGCGCTTCGGAATAGGCGCCGAGCGGCGAGGCGCCGTAGGCGACGCGATCGCCCGGCTTCAAATCGGTGACACCGGCCCCGACCTCCTCGACGACACCGGCAGCCTCGCTACCAAGCCCGCTCGGCAGTTGAGCCGGGTAAACGCCGGAACGGTTGTAGATGTCGACGAAGTTGAGACCGACGGCGGTATGGCGGATTCGCGCCTCGCCCGGTCCGGGCTTGCCGACACTGACCTCCTCCCAGACCAGCACTTCCGGACCACCAGTCTTGTGAAAGCGAATGGCATGCGTCATGGGCGTTGCTCCCTTATCGTTGAGGTCAAAGTCTGAACACCGGATCGGGCTTTTGAAATAGGTATTCGGTCCGCCCGTCACAGTACAGAGACGTAACAAGAATGTCACAGCGAACGACAAACCTCCGCCGTTCCGCCTCTGTTCGAAAGAGTTGATGTCGGCCTTTCGCCGGCCGGCAGTAGCCTTCGCGTGGGTTTGGAGGTCGTCTGCGAAGGAGAGCCGAGATGCCAGCTTATGTACAGCATCATCAGGATATCGAGATCGCGCCTGTGATTTGCCCTGCTTGCATGGGGTTCCTTCCAATGTATGTGCGCGAGGTCGAACCGCATTGGAGTCTTGCCAAGATCGACTTCGTCTATGAATGCGCCGATTGCGGTGCCGAGGTCAGACAGACGATCCGCAAGCCGGAGTTGCTGCGGCACTGATCCCGGGCCGGTAGCCGCCCGACTATTTGCGTTGAGCGGAAAAAAACTCCCATTGGCGCGGGTCTGGCCTCTCCCAAACGAGGCTTGTTCTTTGCCGTGAACGCAGGCAGAACAAGCCTCAATCAAGACCTTTCGGAGCGCCTTTTCGTGGCTGAACAGAAGCCCTCGACAGCGATCGAGGCAGTGGAGAGCGGCCTCGCCGCGCAAGGCTATATCGCGAGCCGGCAGATCGCGACCGCCGTCTATTTGTCGCAACAGATCGAGAAGCCGATCCTGGTCGAAGGACCCGCGGGCGTCGGCAAGACCGAACTTGCCAAGGCGATCGCGGCCTGGCGCGGCCTGAAGATGATCCGCCTGCAATGCTATGAAGGCCTCGACGAGGCCAAGGCGCTCTATGAATGGAAATACGCCAAGCAGCTTCTCTACACGCAGATCCTCAAGGACAAGCTCGGGGAAGTCCTGGGCGGCGCGCAGACTTTGCACGCTGCACTTAATCAGCTTCACGATTTCGGTGACGTGTTCTTCTCCAAGGAGTTCGTCGAGCCGCGGCCGCTGCTGCAAGCGCTGGAGCAGCCGGGCGGCTGCGTGCTCCTGATCGACGAGATCGACAAGTCGGATGCGGAGTTCGAATCGTTGCTGCTGGAAATTCTCTCCGACTTCCAGGTCACGATTCCCGAGCTCGGCACCGTCTCCGCGATCACGCCGCCAACTGTGATCCTCACCTCCAACAGCGAGCGCGATCTCGGCGATGCCTTGAAGCGGCGCTGCCTGCATCTGCACATCGGCTTCCCCGAGCAACGGCTCGAGGAGCGCATCGTCGAGAGCCGCGTCCCCAACATTTCGGAGACGCTGCGGCGGCAGATGGTCGGCTTTATCCACGAAATCCGCTCGCTCGACCTGAAGAAGCTGCCTTCGGTCAGCGAGACCATCGACTGGGCGCGCGTGCTGGTGCTCTTGCAGGCCTCGGAGCTCGACACCGAGATCGTCAAGGACACGCTCAACGTGCTCCTGAAATACGAGGCCGACATCGAGGCGGCTCAGCCTCAGATTACGACCTTCATCGCCAAGGCAGCACGATCCAACGTCTTCGGTTGACGCCGATGCGCGAGAATATCCACCGTTTCTTCCGTGCCGCACGGGGCGCCGGCGTCCATGTCTCGCCTGCCGAAAGCATCGATGCGATGCGCGCGGTCGCGCAGGTCGGCGTTTCCGACCGGACCATCCTGCGCGATGCGCTCCTTCTGACGCTCGCCAAGTCGCAGGACGAAAAGCTCGCGCTCGGTGACTGTTTCGATCTGTTCTTCAGCCAGCCGGAGCCGCGGCAGGAACAATCTGAAGCCAACAGCAACGATGTTTCGGAGGACGCGGATCGATCTCCGTCGTCCGGCGAGGCCAGCGATGCGAGCGCCGGTTCGCTTCCCGCAGAATTGGGGCCCCTCGCGCAGATGCTGCTGTCGCAGGATCGCAATGCGATCACCGCCGCGATCGCCAGCGCCTCAGGTGCGGCCTCCCTATCCGACATCCGCTACTCCACTCAGCGCGGCATCTTCTCCAGCCGCATGCTCGACGCCATGGGGCTCCAGCGGCTACGCGACGATCTCGACGAGCTGACCGCGACCAATCCGGCACTGGCCGAGCGGCTTCGCGCCGCGCTCGATGGCTTGCGCGAAGCCGTTCGCGACACCGTCGCGCAGGGGCTTGCGCTCTATGCCCGCGAGGAGGCTGAAAACCTCCGCAACGAGATTCTGCGCAACGCGCCGCTTGCCCGCATCGAGCGGCGCCATGTCGCGGAAATGCGCGCTCTCATCCGCCAGATCGCGCGGCGCCTGCGCGAGCGCTATTCGAAACCACGCAAGCGCCAACGGCGCGGTCATCTCGACGTCCGCCGCACGCTGCGCCGCAACGCCGCCTGGGGCGGCATCCCCTTTCTCACGGCCTGGAAGCGCAAGCATCGCGACCGGCCGAAGATCGTGGCGCTCTGCGACGTCTCGGGCTCGGTCGCGCAGGTCTCGGATTTCTTCCTGCTCCTGATCCACTCGCTGCACGAGGTGGTCGACGACGTCCATTCCTTCGCCTTCTCCTCGCATCTGATCGAAGTCAGCGACATCCTGGAATCGAAACCGCCGGAAGAGGCGATGGCCGAGATCATGTCCAAGGTCGGCTTCGGCTCCTCCGACTACGGCTCTTCGCTGGCCGATTTCGACAAGGAGTTCATGAGCACGCTGACGCCGCAGACGACGGTGATCGTGCTGGGCGATGCCCGCAGCAACAATCTCGATCCGCGCGCCGACATCCTGCGCCGCATCTCTGAGCGCTCGAAGCGACTGGTGTGGCTCAATCCCGAAGGACGTCTCGCCTGGGGCTTTGGCGATTCCGAGATGCCGCGCTATGCGAGCTTCTGCAGCGTGGTGCGCCAGTGCGCCACCGCGCAGCAGCTCGAGCGCGCGGTGTCCGATATTGTGGCGACTTATCAGTAGGCCTTACTCACAGCCGGCGTCAGTTTCGCACCAGCTCCGTCTGAGGGACATTGCACTCCCGAAAATGATAGGCGATCTCGTCAAGCGCGCGCTGCTCCCATTCTTGAGCTTGCGCAAGCCAGAAAACCCGGCGCTGGAAATCAAGCGCGGCGCGCTCCCGGCACAGAGATTCCTGACTGCGAATTTCGACCAGTCTGTTCATGCACTCCACTCCTGGCGTGTGAAGCCATTCCTCGCAAACAAGCGTAACAGAATTCCGAACCCTTCGTCTCATGATTTCTGTGCATATTGCGACGCAGAATGGGACAGCAGCGCTTCCCGTGCAGTGCGGTGGTTCGCGGACCAACATCAAGCCCACATCATCAATATGTGATCGGGCTCCGGACGATCCTCGTGATCGAGCGGTCTTTAACTCGTGTAGCGCAATGGCGTGCGGCAATTTGTGAAGAGAGGTTCTAAACGCCTCACCGAATTCCCGACTCATTGTCGTCGCACGGTGTTCATGCAGCGCCTCTAACAGAGGCGCACGAACGGCACTGCGGCTTGAGGCAACATGAGCAACGACATCGACTTCGATCTTTCGCCGGACCAATGGGAGGTTCTGAAGGCGCTTCGCAACCCGGTTTCGAACGGTCGTCTTTCCAAGGCCTATATCATCGAGAGCCTCGTCAAGCTTGGTCTTGTCGTCGTCTGCGACGGCGTGCCGGTCATGACGCCGAATGGACGCAAGGTGCTGGTACGTGGATCGTGTCGGTTGCTGGATCTCGCGGCGTGACGTGGCTACCCGCGTGCGGAACGTGACCGTAGGACCGCAAAATCGCCTGTCCACGTGACCTATGACACCTCGAACGGTCTCCCGGTGCCGATGCGCATGCCCAGTCGCACCGCAAAAAGCGACCAATTAGACCTCCTCCTCAGCGAAAACCGCGACAATCTGGCACGCTAGTTGCTCCTTTCGACGATCGAGACGTCGTAAAAACGGGGGAGTCACCATGTCGACCATTGCCGCGGCCCCGGCCGCCGAGCCAAAGCCGCTCTACACATCGCTATTCGTTCAGGTCCTGGCCGCGCTGATCCTCGGCATCATTCTAGGGGTGGCCGCGCCAGATTTTGCGATCTCCCTCAAGATTCTCAGCGACGCCTTCCTGAAGCTAATTTCGATGATAGTGGCGCCGATCGTGTTCTGCGTCGTCGTGCATGGCATTGCCGGCGCGGGCGACCTCAAGAAGGTCGGACGGGTCGGCGTCAAGGCGCTGGTCTATTTCGAGGTGATGACCACAGTCGCGCTCGTGGTCGGTCTTATCCTGGCCTACACTTTCGGCCCCGGTCATGGCATGAACATCGACCCTTCGACGCTGGATGCCAAGGCGCTCAACACCTATGCCGACAACGCCCACAAGCTTCAGGGCGGCGGCATCGGCTCCTTCCTGCTCAACGTGATCCCGAGCACCTCGTTCGACGCCTTGTCGCGCAACGACGTGCTCCAGGTGCTGTTTTTCGCCGTGCTGTTCGGCGTAGGCCTCGCACTGGTCGGCGGCGAGAAAGGCAAGCTCGTCACGTCGATGATCGATGCCGCCTCGACCGTGCTGTTCCGCGTCATGGGGCTTATCGTCCGCGTCGCTCCACTTGGCGTTCTCGGCGCAGTCGCCTACACCGTCGGCAAATACGGCGTCGGCTCGCTCAAACAGCTCGTCTCACTGGTGGCGCTGTTCTACGTCTCGGTCGGCATCTTCGTGCTGGGCGTGCTCGGCGGCGTCATGGCGCTCGCCGGCATCAACATCCTCAAATTCCTCGCCTACCTGCGCGAGGAGTTGACCATCGTGCTCGCGACCGCCTCGTCGGACGCCGTGCTGCCGCAGATCATGAAGAAGCTCGAGCGGATGGGCGTAAAGGATTCCGTGGTCGGCCTGGTGATCCCGACCGGATATTCCTTCAACCTCGACGCCTTCTCGATCTATCTCACGCTCGCGGTCGTCTTCATCGCGCAGGCGACCAACACGCCGTTGTCGTTCGGCGACCTCCTGCTGGTGCTCGGCGTCTCCCTGATCACCTCCAAGGGCGCGCATGGCGTGCCGGGCTCTGCGATCGTGATTCTGGCGGCGACGCTGAACGCCGTGCCGAGCATCCCTGCGATCGGTCTCGTGCTGGTTTTGTCGGTCGACTGGTTCATCGGCATGGCTCGCGCGGTCGGCAACCTCACCGGCAATTGCGTTGCGACCGTGGTGGTCGCCGCTTGGGAAGGCGATCTCGACCGCGCCAAGGCGGCCAAGGTCCTCGACGGTGGCGAGCTTGTGGACGTGACGGCGGGGTAACGACCGCCGTTCAGTCATTCCACTGGAGGAGCGGCGTTCCATGCGCCCTCCTCCAGACGGAGAGGAAACGCGGAAACCAGGAGTGGGCCACGGCGCCCTTGTAGGCCCAGGTGCGATACTTCAGGCCCTGTTCCGAGATCAGTTCCTGATAGCCGCCGTGGACTTCGGTCGCGGTGCGAATGTCCTTCAGAATTCCCTGGGCGCAGGATCGGTAGGTATCGCTCCCCGAGCATTCGTCGTAATCCAGCATGCGATCCGCGAACTCGACGTTGAACGTCGGCCAGGAGGAACGCCCCTGGTAAGCGGGAGCCGCGATCTTGTGGATCATCTTGTTCCGCGGATTATCTGCGGACACCAGGAAGTGGAATGTGCCGGGGATGCGAAAGCGCGGCTCCGCGACGATCAGATCCGCCGTGGCCGCGAACAGGGCGCGCTCGCTTTCCTTGTTCATATCCCAGAAGCCGCGATGCACGCTGACGAAATCCAGCGCGACTGAGAACACCGGTGATTCCGTGGGGCCATCCAGGGAATGCCTGATATAGCCGCCTTTGCCGAACAGGTGGAGCAGGTCCCTCTTGTACTGCGCCAGGTCGCGTCCGAGCCGCCGCTTCAGCTCGTTCTCGTCGACGATTCCGAGCCGCACGCCCCACACGAATGTCGTGTAGACGCAGGCATTGGTGACGAAACGCCTGCGCTCGGCGCGCGTGTCGGTTGCCGCGGAGCGCGGAGCACTAGCGTCGCACAGCAAATACGTGGAGCCATCATCGTTGAACGGCTCGAGCTCGCTTGCGAGCTGGAGGATCGCGCGCTTCAGATCACCGCAATATTCGGCCAGGAGCAGGCGGCCGGCATGCGCGCATTGCGACATCGCCAGATAGGATGACGCTCTCTCCTCGGCAGAGATCATCTGCCGGAGGCCGGCCAGAATGCCGAGCAGCGTATCCGAAGGGCACGAGAAATAGTTCACGCCGAGATACCGGGCGCGCCCGGCCGGAACGATGGTCGTCGTGACGACGTTGGCGCGAACCGCTTCCAGCAGCAGGCGGACGCTCTCTTCGAGCAGACGAGCCCGCCGCACCGCATCCTGCGAATCCATGATGGTGTCGGGGTCGAGGACGTCGGGATAGAACCAGGCGAAGTCGCGCGGATAGTACGCAGAAGCGTGCGGTGCGCCGGTGACGAGAAAGGACTCGGTCAACGAAAAGGCGCTGTCCATCGAATGCCGATAGAGGTCCTCGATGGACGTGAACGGATGATGCGACTTCCTCAGGAATCGATCGCCGAGAAAGTTCACGGCCTGAAGCGCGTTGGCAACGAAGGTCGCCATCACGCCCTGGTAAAACCGGTTTCCGCGATGGGATGGAGAAGAGATGCCGCTGTTCATAGGCGCCGTCGAATGGTCTCTCGTGGTTCGGCGGGAAGCCGTCGCGGCTCTAGACCTGTCTGATTCGTGTCTCTATCCCGTGACTTGCGGGTTCAGTTTAGCCCTCCCGCGGCCGGAAGTTCTCGATGACGCACAGCAACACCCGCGCGCCGGCGTCGGCATCGGCGAGCTCGACATGCTCGTCCGGGTGATGGCTGATGCCGCCGCGACAGCGGACGAAGATCATGCCGACGTCGGCAATGTCGATCATGGCCATACCGTCATGCCCCGCTCCGCTCGGCAGCTCGAACACGGAAAAACCTTCCGCTTGGATGGCCTGCGCGATCTGCTCCTTGAGCCAAGGCGCGCAGGGCGCGGTGCGGTTCTCGTGGGTGACGTCGAGCTGAAGAGTCAATTGGCGACGCTTTGCGATGGCTTCGATCTGCCTGACGACATCGGCGACCGCGCGCTTGCGGTGCATGTCGGTCGGCGCCCGCATATCGATGGTGAACGACACCTCGCCCGGAATGACGTTGGTTGCGCCGGGCCTCGCCTGGATGTAGCCGACGGTGCCGACCAGCCCACCTTCGTCGGTGCGACAAAACTGCTCGATCGCGCCGATGCATTCGGCCGCGCCCGCCAACGCATCGCGCCGGAGCGCCATCGGCACCGTGCCCGCGTGCCCCGCCATGCCGGTCAGCCGCGCGGCAAGCCGTGTCGCGCCCGCGATCGCGGTGACCACCCCGACGGGCAGGTTTTGTGCTTCCAGCACCGGCCCTTGCTCGATGTGCAGCTCGAGATAGGCAAGCAGCTCGCGCCGCGCCCGAGCGGCCGCGCCGATATGATCAGGATCGAGCCCGAACTGCACCAGCGCATCGCGCATGGCGACGCCATCGCTGTCGCGTGTGTTGAGGACGCTTTCGTCAAACGTGCCGGCCACCGCGCGGCTGCCGAGCAGGGTCGAGGCAAAACGTACCCCTTCCTCATCCGCAAAACCGACGATTTCGATCGCGAACGGCAGGCGCTTGCCGCGACGGTTGAGATCCGCGACGCAGGCGATCGCCGTGATCACGCCCAACGGCCCATCCCATTTGCCGGCATCGCGCACGGTGTCGTAGTGCGAGCCGAGCATCAGACACGGCGCGCCCGGCCGCTCCCCTTCGTAGCGCCCGCAGACATTGCCGATCGCGTCGAGACGCGCACTCATGCCGGCGTCGCGCATCCAGCTCAGGATGAGGTCCGCCGCCTTGCGCAGCTCGCCAGTCAGATAGATGCGGGTGAGCTTGTCGCCTTCTTCTGAGATCGCCGCGAGCTCGTTGATCCCTCGCACGATCTCTTCGCCGAGCGAACCATTCTGAACGGCGTTACCAGCAGCCATCTCGGCGAGCTTTCCATCTTGGGACCGCGGCGCCGGCGGTCCTGGCGACAATCGATTCAAGTTCGGTGCCAGCGAAATCACGCTGCCGACATCGTTCCGATCAGCGCGTGGTTAGCATGAATGCGGTCGTCGGCAGACCGCCCGGCCCTCGTCATGCACATGTCCAAGCCGGTTAAGACTGCTTAACTCCATTGCATACAATCATAAAATACTGCCTATATTTTCATCTGCTGCTTTCCTGATCAAGCTCGGATCACAGGAAATAGCAAATTACTTTCAATAACTTAATTGGAAATTCTCTTTCGGTAGCCTCTGGCACGAAGCTTGCGACAATCTATCCCGGGCTCCGCCAGACCGGCGCAGCGCGAGATGAGGCGGTGCATCCGCCAAGGGGAGCAAGCAATGGAATTTGGCAGGATCTCACGACGTCATTTGTTGCAGGGCGGTGCGGCCCTCACCCTCGGTGCGGCGACGGGCATTCGTCCGGCTTTCGCGGCCGAGACCACCATCGGATTCATCTACGTCGGCTCGCGCGACGACTATGGCTACAACCAGGCGCATGCCCAGGGCGCGGCGGCGCTGAAGAAGATTCCCGGCCTCAAGGTCGTGGAAGAAGAGAAGGTGCCGGAGACCGACGCAGTCGAGAAGACGATCGAGTCCATGATCAATCTCGACGGCGCCACCCTGCTCTTCCCGACCTCGTTCGGTTACTACAATCCGCACATGGTCAAGATGGCCAACAAGTTCCCGAAGCTGCACTTCGAGCACTGCGGCGGCCTGTGGAGCGACAAGGACCCGAAAAACGCCGGCAGCTATTTCGGCTATATCGATGAAGCCCAGTACATCTCGGGCATCGTCGCCGGCTATAGCTCCAAGAGCGGCAAGCTCGGATTCGTTGCCGCCAAGCCGATCCCGCAAGTGCTGCGCAACATCAACGCATTCGCGCTCGGCGCGAGGCTTGCCAATCCCAAGGCCACCACGCAGGTCATCTTCACCGGTGACTGGTCGATGCCGGTCAAGGAAGCCGAGGCCACCAACAGCCTGATCGATCAGGGCGTCGACGTCCTGACCTGCCATGTCGACGGTCCGAAGACCATGGTCGAGAACGCCGCGCGACGGGGCGCCATGGTGTGCGGCTATCACGTCAACCAGTCGCCACTCGCGCCGAAGGCGTATCTCACGGGCGCCGAGTGGAACTGGGAAGCGCTGTACCCCAAGTTCGTCAAGATGATCGCCGCCGGCGAGAGCATCCCGAACTTCTATCGCGGCGGCCTCAAGGAAGAGATCGTCAAGACCTCGCCGTATGGCGAAGCGGTCTCCGCCGAGGCGCGCAAGCACGCCGACGACGTCAAGGCCAAGTTCTTGTCCGGTGACGGCTATGCCATCTTCAAGGGAGGGCTGGTCGACAACAAGGGCAAGACGGTGATCGCGGCCGGCACCGATCGCGGCCAGAAGGACCCCGAACTCGAGAAGATGGACTATCTCGTGGAGGGCGTGGTCGGGGCGACTTCGTGACGGCGGAAGCTGCGGATCCCGTTGAAGCGGTCGGGACAGTTGCCCCGGCCGCCGATCCGGGATTCCTCCAGCGCCACGGCGGAGCGATCGAATATATCCTGATCCCGGGCGCGGCGCTGGCCGGCGCGCTCGGGGTCTTCGGCATCTTCGTCGCGATGTCCGGCAAGAGCCCGCTCGACCTCTATTTCTTCATGTACTACGGCGCGTTCGGCACCTGGTTCTCATGGCAGAACACGCTGACGCGCGCGGCGCCGCTGATCCTTACCGCACTCTGCACGGCGCTGCCCGCGCAGCTCGGCATGGTCATCATCGGCGGCGAAGGCGCACTCCTGATCGGCGCGCTGTCGGCAACCAGCGCGGCACTGGTGCTTCAGGGCATGCCGCCGCTCATCGTGCAGATCGCCATGGTGGTCGCCGGCGTGATCGGCGGTGGCCTGTGGGTCATGCTTTCCGGCGCGCTGCGGCAATATCGCGGCGTCAACGAGACGATCTCGAGCCTGCTGCTCGTCTACATCGCACTCGCGGTCCTCAACCATCTCGTCGAAGGCGTGATGCGCGACCCCGCCAGCCTCAACAAGCCGTCGACCCGCGAGATCGGTGCGGCCAACATGATCGGATCGATCCCCGGCACCGACGTGCATTGGGGTCTCGTGTTCGGCCTGATCGCCGCGATTGCCGCCTATATCCTGATCTATCACACCGTGTTCGGCTTCGCTGCGCGCGTTGCCGGCGGCAACATCCGCGCTGCGAAGATCGTCGGCCTCAATGTCAGCAAGCTGATCCTCACCGTCTGCTTCCTCGCCGGCGGCGCCGCGGGCCTTGCCGGCATGGTCGAGGTCGCCGCCGTGCAGGGGCGCACCAACGCCAACCTCGCCGCAGGCTACGGCTTCACAGGGATTCTCGTCGCCTTCCTGGCGCGGCAAAATCCGCTTGCCATTATCCCCGTCGCGATCCTGCTCGGTGGTATCAGCGCCAGCGGGGGGCTGTTGCAGCGCCGCCTTGGATTGCCGGATGCATCCGTGCTGGTGCTGCAAGGCATTATCTTCGTCTTCGTACTGGCCAGCGATGCGCTCTACGGCCGTATCGGGTTTCTGAAGGGAAAGTCCTGAGATGGCAGACGGCTCGATCGGACTCTGGACGGTCCCGCTCGCCGTGCTCGGCGGCGCAATTCGCGTCTCGACCCCGTTCCTTTTCGTGAGCCTGGGCGAATGCATCACCGAGCGCTCAGGCCGCATCAATCTGGGGCTCGAAGGCACGCTGGTGATGGGCGCGATGAGTGCCTACGGCATTTCCTACCTCACGGGATCGCCCTGGCTGGGCGTGCTCGCCGCTGGCATCACCGGCGCGCTGCTGGGCGCGCTGCATGCCGGCATCTGCTCGCTGCCGCGCGTCAACGACGTCGCGGTCGGCATCGCGCTGATGCTGTTCGGCACCGGCCTAGCTTTCTACCTCGGCAAACCGTTGATCGAGCCGACGGCACCTCGACTGCCCGCAATCGATTTCGGCTGGTGGAGCGATATCCCTCAGGTGCGCGCGGCCCTTCGGGTCAACGTGCTCTTCCTGATCGGCGTCGCGCTCGCGCCAATTCTTTACTGGGCCTTCCGGACTACGCGCTGGGGCCTCCTGATCCGCACCGCTGGCGAGAGTTCGGACGCAGCGCGTGCGATGGGCCACTCCGTGCTGCTGATCCGCCTGCGCGCGACCATGGTCGGCGGCTTCCTCGCTGGCATCGGCGGTTCGTTCCTGTCGCTGTTTTATCCCGGGAGCTGGAACGAGGGCCTGTCCTCGGGCCAGGGTATCACGGCCGTGGCGCTGGTGATCTTCGCGCGCTGGGACCCGCTGCTTTGTCTCTGGGCCTCGCTCGCCTTCGGCGGCGCCGCGGCGCTGGGCCCGGCGCTGCAATCGGTCGGCGTCACCTCCGGCTACCACCTCTTCAACGCCGCCCCTTACATCCTGACGCTGGGGATCATGATCATCACCTGCTCGCCGAAACGCACGCTGACCGGAGCCCCGGCCGAATTGTCGATCACCCGCTAGAGAGCGAAATTATGCCCGAGCGCACCATCAAGTCCGAGCCCTATGCATGGCCCTATAACGGCGACCTCCGTCCCAAGAATACCGCGCTCATCATCATCGACATGCAGACCGATTTCTGCGGCGTCGGCGGCTATGTCGACAAGATGGGCTATGACCTCTCACTGACGCGGGCGCCCATCGAGCCGATCAAGAGACTGCTCACGGCAATGCGGAGCCAAGGCTTTCACATCATCCATACCCGCGAAGGCCACCGTCCCGATCTCTCGGATTTGCCCGCCAACAAGCGCTGGCGGTCCCGGCAGATCGGCGCCGGCATCGGCGATCCCGGCCCGTGCGGCCGCATCCTGGTGCGCGGCGAGCCCGGGTGGGACATCATCCCGGAGCTCGCGCCGCTGCCCGGCGAACCGATCATCGACAAGCCCGGCAAGGGCTCGTTCTGCGCCACCGATCTGGAGCTGATCCTGCGCGTGCGCGGCATCGAGAACATCGTGCTCACCGGGATCACCACCGACGTCTGCGTTCACACCACCATGCGTGAGGCCAACGACCGCGGCTTCGAATGCGTGCTGTTACATGACTGCTGCGGTGCGACCGACAAGAGCAATCACGAGCACGCGCTGAAGATGATCAAGATGCAGGGTGGCGTGTTCGGTGCGGTCTCGACCTCCGACGCCTTCATCGGAGCGATTTCGTGATCGTCGGCGAAACGCCGCCACCATCGGGCGCCTTCGGCGTCGATGCGATCGCCATGACCATGCGCTTCGGTGATTTCCTGGCGCTGGACAATGTCGCGCTGAAAGTGCGACCGGGTTCGTTCCACGCGTTGCTCGGTGAGAACGGCGCCGGCAAGTCGACCCTCGTCAAATGCATCATGGGTTACTATCACGCCACCGAGGGCGACATTCTGGTCGGCGGGCGCGAGCAGGCGATCGGCAATCCGAAGGACGCCCACGCACTCGGCCTCGGCATGGTCTACCAGCATTTCACGCTGGTGCCGGCGATGACGGTCGCCGAAAATCTGGTGCTGGCCCGCGATGACGTGCCGGCTGTCGTGAACTGGCCGAAAGAGATGAAGGAGCTCGAGGCCTTTCTCGCGCGCATGCCGTTCAAGGTGCCGCTCAGCTCAAAAGTCTCCGACATCTCCGCGGGTGAACGGCAGAAGTGCGAGATCCTCAAGCAGCTCTACCTGAAGCGCCGCTTCCTGATTCTGGACGAGCCGACTTCGGTGCTGACCCCGGCGGAAGCCGACGAAGTGCTCGGCATGCTCCGCGACATGGTCGTCAAGGGCGAGCTGACCATCCTGATGATCACGCACAAGTTCCGCGAGGTCATGGCCTTCGCCGACGACGTCACGATCCTGCGCCGCGGCAAGCTCGCCGGCGCCGGCAAGGTTTCCGAACTGACGCCGGACGCGATGGCGCGCACCATGATCGGCGCCGAGGAGCTGACGGTACAGCCGCCGCGCACTGGTGAGGCAGGCAAGGCGAGGCTGGAGCTGGCGAAGATCCGCGCGCTCGACGACGCCGGCGCCATCGCCGTGCATGACGTCTCCCTCACGGTCCGTGCCGGCGAGATCGTCGGCATCGCCGGCGTCTCCGGCAATGGCCAGCGCCAGCTCGTCGAGGTGCTGGCCGGGCAGCGCGAGGCTGAGAGTGGCGAGATCCGCGTCGCCGGCGATCCCTATCACGCCAGCCGCGAGGAGATGCGGCGGCACAACATGTCACTCCTGCCGGAGGAGCCGCTGAAGAACGCCTGTGTCGGCGGCATGAGCGTCGCCGACAACATCGCCTTCCGCGAGTTCGACCGGGCGCCTTTCGCGAGCCTCGGCTGGTGGCTCAACCGCGGCGCCTTCCGCGTCGACGCCAGGAAGAAGATCGCACAGTACAAGATCAAGACCCGCACGCCCGACACGCCGATCTCGGCGCTCTCGGGCGGCAACGTCCAGCGCGCCGTGCTGGCGCGCGAGCTCGGCGGCGACGTCGAGGTGCTGATCGCAGCCAATCCCTGCTTCGGGCTCGATTTCGCGGCGGTGGCGCAAATCCATGCCGAGATCATGGCCGCACGCAACCGCGGCGCCGCGGTGCTGCTGGTCAGCGAGGATCTCGACGAACTGCTTGAGCTCTCCGATCGCCTGGTGGTGATGTTCCACGGTGAATTCGTGTATGAAGCACGGACCAGCGAAGCCGATCTCACCGTGGTCGGCCGGCATATGGCGGGGCATTGACCAGGGAAGAGCGATGAGCGGCGGGTCCGAGCGCGACGAGCACTTCCTCCGCCTTTCCTTTGCGGTCGCCCGCCGTTCCCTCACCCACGGCAACCATCCCTTCGGCTGCATCGTGGTCGATGCCGAAGGCAAGGTCCTGATCGAGGCAGAGAACGGCTATATGCCGGATCACGACGGCACCGCGCATGCCGAGCGCCTCGCCGCCACGCAGGCCTGCCGCACGCTCGGACGCGAGGTGTTAGCGAGGACCACGCTCTATTCCTCCGCCGAGCCCTGTGCGATGTGCGCCGGCGCGATCTACTGGGCCGGCATCGGCCGTGTCATCTATGGCCTCAGCGAGCACCGCCTGCGCGGCTTCACCGGCGATCATCCGGAGAACCCGACCCTCGACCTGCCGTGTCGCGAGGTTTTTGCCAGCGGCCAGCGGCCGACAGAGGTTGCAGGGCCGCTGCTCGAAGACGAGGCCGAAGCGTTGCATGACGGCGTGTGGACGAAATAGGCGGCGCCGAGGGGCCTCGCCCAGCGTTCGCCGCCTGACGGCACCGGCCTATCCACAAACGAAGATGACGCCGCGGAGGTTTACGCGGCGTCATCTGAAGCGTGTCAGCTGGTTAGAACTTCACAGTGACACCGGAGTAGAGCGAGGACTCGGTGCAGGATCCGGTGCTCACCCTCGCGCCGCCGACCAGGGTGGTGCAGGCCACGGCGTTGTTGTGATCGAGGCCGAACTTGTTCTGCCAATAGCGGTAGGCGACCCAGACGTCCACGAAGTGCGAGTACTTCTCACCCCAAACCGCCTTCGAGGCATCGAGGGTCAGGCGGATCGGCTCGGAGTTGAACTCGACCTTGGTGGGATAGACGCCGTTGGCGACGCTGGCGGGAAGCGGCTCAGTGTCGGTGCCCTTCTTGCCGTACCACGCCGCGCGGCCGCTGATCGAGAAATACTGCATGTTCTGCGGCAGGAAGCCGAGGTCCATATAGTAGTTGGTTTCGATCGCCCAGGTCGGCTTGAACGACGTGTTGCCGTCCGCAATACACGGAGCGGACCAACCGGCGCCGCACTGCGAGAACGAGTTGTGGTTGGCGAACTCCCAATACACCAACGGCGCGACGTTGAAGTAGCCCTTATAGGGAAGATCGAAGGCGAACTGTAGACCGGCGACAACGTCGCGCTTGGCAGCGCCGAAATACCGGTTCTCCGTATTGGCATCCATGCCAACCTCGAACGAGATGTTATGCAGCGGGCCCTGCGTGAACGCCTTGGTGTTGAAGATCTCGTTCCAGCCGAAGGTCGAGCGGAAAAGGCCGTAGATTTCTGTCGCGCCGGCACAGCTCGTCGGCGTCGCTGCGAAGCCCGCAGCCGGCGAAACGACCACGCCTGTGGCGGTACACGGGCCTGCCGGATCGTTGTGGTCCGACTTGAACATCGAGATGGTGAAGAAGTTGGTGCCGTAGGTCCAGGCATCGAAGTGGGTGAAGGAGTAGACCTGCTTCGTCGTCTTGGCGTTGATCACGCCGTTGGTGTTGGTGAACGCACCGGGCTGCGAGGCGTTGAAGATGTAGGAGAAGGTGACGCGGTCGTCGATCACCAGGAAGAACGGAAGGTCGGCCGCCTTCTTGGCAGCCTTGACCGGCAGATCCGCCGCCTGAGCCAGGCCACTGGTAGCAACCGTAGCAAGTGACAGCGCGCCTGCTGCAATTGCCTTGAAACGAAACGACATCCTGAATACCCCCAAGTTTGGACACGTAAAAATGAACGTCCCTTGGGTGCGACACTTGCGCCGATCTCCCGGAGTGAGAAGCCTCAACTTGTTTCAAGGCATGCCGCTTGTTTGCACAGCGCGCTGCGTTTCACCGGCGAATTTGGAAGGCCAACCTCACCGCCACGCCGTCGGGCGAGAGTGGCCATTGCCGGATATCCCCATTTGATTTCGCTCGCCTTTTCATATCGACCGGACAATGCAGACAAGACGGGCGGGAGCCACTGTTGAGGTGTTCGCAAATGCATACACTCGATGGCGCGTCTCTGCTCAACTTCACGCCAAGCCTGCATAGCGGGTTCCGATTTGGCTTGAGCCGTCACAAATTTGCAACAGGCGTCACACGCAAGCCGTGACTGCAAAGGCTGCTCGGAAGGTATCTGAGGACGATCGCCGCCGGCGAGAGCCGCGACTCGCCGACCCACCTGCCTGCCGAAGCGTTGAGCAAGGGATGACGCTTTTTCACACCTTACGCAGCAGTTCAAACTAGCCCAGTATTGAGGCACTTCACCCCATGCAAGCGCATCAGCGAATGTTGGATCCCACGGCTAACAGCCTGCATTCCGGCGAGTCCCCGCTCCTCAAGACGGTCGGGCTCACCAAGCACTATGGCGATTTCCTCGCCAACGACGCCATCGACATCGATATCTGGCCAACGGAAATCCATGCGCTGCTCGGCGAGAACGGCGCCGGCAAGTCGACGCTGGTCAAGGCGATCTACGGGCTGATCCAGCCCAGCGCCGGCCAGATTTTCTGGCAGGGCCAGCCGATCGTGCTGTCCGGTCCGTCGGAAGCGCGCAGCCGCGGCATCGGCATGGTGTTCCAGCATTTCTCGTTGTTTGACAATCTCACGGTCGCCGAGAACGTCGCGCTCGGCCTCGACGGGAAAGAATCCTTCAAGGACATGTCGGCGCGGCTTGAGCAGGTGTCGAAGACTTATGGATTGCCGCTCGATCCCAAACGCGAGGTCTGGCAATTGTCGGTCGGCGAGCGCCAGCGCATCGAGATCGTTCGCGCGCTGATGCAGGATCCGCAATTCCTGATCCTCGACGAGCCCACCGCGGTGCTGACGCCGCAGGAAGCCGACCAGCTCTTCGTCGTGCTGGAGCGGCTCAAGGCCGAAGGTCGCGCCATCCTCTATATCAGCCACAAGCTCGAAGAGGTGAAGCGCCTGTGCGACACTGCAACGATCCTGCGCGGCGGCAAGAAGGTGCAGACCTGCAATCCCAGGCTTGAGACCGCCGCGTCGCTCGCGCGCATGATGGTCGGCGGCGAGATCAAGGAGGTGAAGGCGTCCGCCGGCCGGCAGACCACCGTGCCGCGCCTCGTCGTCAACGATCTCTCGCTCGCCCCTGGCGAGGCCCATGGCGTGCGGCTCGAGCACATCTCGTTCGAGCTGAAGGGCGGCGAGATCCTCGGCATCGCCGGGGTCGCCGGCAACGGCCAGGACGAACTATTCGCCGCGCTGTCCGGCGAACGCCTCTCGAAGGATCCCGGCACGATTGTGATCGAAGGCCTTGCTGCCGGCCATCTCTCGATCACGCAGCGCCGCAAGCTTGGCGCGGCTTTCGTTCCCGAGGAGCGGCTCGGCCATGGCACCGCGCCGCGCATGAAGCTTTCGGAGAATGCGCTGCTCACCGGCCACGCCGCCAGCGGCATGGTTCATCACGGCTTTATCGATACTGCGGCCACTCTGAAGACGGTCGACCGCGCAACCGAGACGTTCGACGTCCGCAAAGCCAAGCGCGATCCGGAAGCAGCATCCCTCTCCGGCGGCAATTTGCAGAAATTCATCGTGGGACGCGAGATCCTGCGCAATCCCGCGGTGCTGGTGGTAAGCCAGCCGACCTGGGGCGTCGACGCCGGTGCTGCCGCCGTGATCCGGCAGGCGCTGCTTGATCTCGCAACCGCAGGCGCCGCCGTGCTCGTGACCAGCCAGGACCTCGACGAGCTCGCGGAAATCGCCGACCGCATCGCCGTGATGTTCCATGGCCGTCTTTCTGCGCCGCTCGCCACCAGCGAGGCGACGCGCGAAAAAATCGGCCTGTTGATGGGCGGCAGCATGCTGGAGCCGAGGGAGGCCGCGCATGCAGTTGGTGCTTGAGAAGCGCGCCGAGCGCTCCAACACGATCGCGCTGATCTCTCCGCTGATCGCGATCGGCCTCACGATCGTGACCATGGTCATCCTGTTCGCGATCCTCGGCAAGAATCCGCTGCTCGCGCTGCACGCCTATTTCATCGCACCTTTGACCGACAGCTATTCGCTCCAGGAAATCGCGGTGAAGGCGACACCGCTGGTGATGATCGCGATCGGACTATCGCTCTGCTATCTCGCCAATGCCTGGAACATCGGCGCCGAAGGGCAGTTCCTGATCGGCGCCGTCGCCGGAAGCTGGATTGCGGTGAAGACGCAGGGCACCGACGCCGGCATCTGGGTGCTGCCGGTCATGCTCGTGCTCGCTGCCGCCGCAGGCGCGCTCTATGCACTGATCCCGGCAATCTGCAAGGTGAAGTTCGGCGCCAGCGAGATCCTGACCAGCCTGATGCTGGTCTATGTCGCCGATCTCTTCCTCGACTATCTCGTGCGCGGCCCCTGGCGCGATCCGCACGGTTTCAACTTCCCGACCACGGCCGAGTTCGATCCCGTCGCAACGGTGCCGCTGCTGATCGAAGGCGGCCGGCTGCATCTCGGCTCCATCATCGCCCTCCTTGTCGTCGCCGCGGCGGCGATCCTGCTCGGACGCACCATCAAGGGATTCGAGATTCGCGTGGTCGGTGCAGCGCCCCGCGCCGCACGGTTCGGCGGCTTCAATTCCAACCAGTTGATCCTCCTGACCTTCGCCGTCTCGGGCGCGCTTGCCGGCCTCGCCGGCATCATCGAGGTCGCGGGTCCGGTCGGGCATCTGCAGCCCGGCATCTCGCCGGGTTACGGTTTTACGGCGATCATCGTGGCCTTTCTCGGCCGTTTGAACCCCCTTGGAATATTAATTGCAGGCCTTTTTCTCGCATTGACCTTTATCGGCGGCGAGCAGGCGCAGATCGCGATGAAGATCCCGTTGGACGTCACCAAGGTTTTTCAGGGCATCCTGCTGTTCTACGTGCTCGCCTGCGATTCCCTCATTCTCTACCGGTTCAAGCTGGTCTTCCCGAACCGACAGGTGGCTCGTGGAACTCATTGAAGCCATCATCCTCGCGGTGCTCGCCGCCTCGACGCCGCTCCTGATCGCTGCGACCGGCGAGCTCGTGACCGAGCGCTCCGGTGTGCTCAATCTCGGCGTCGAGGGCATGATGATCGTCGGCGCCGCATGTGGCTTTGCAGGTGCGTGGCTGACCGGCTCGATCTTTATTGGCGCACTGTTCGGCATGGTCGCTGGCACCTTGATGTCACTGGTCTTCGCACTGATGGCGCTCGGGCTTGCGGTCAACCAGGTTGCGACAGGGCTGGCGCTGACCATCCTGGGCGTCGGACTCTCCGGCCTGATCGGCGCCGGTTTCGTCGGCGAGCGCATCACGCCGGCGCTGCATCTCAACATTCCCGGCCTTACCGACATCCCGCTGGTCGGCCGCGTGTTGTTCGGCGAGGACGCCTTTGTCTATTTCTCGCTGGCGCTGGTCATCGGCGTGTGGTGGTTCCTGTACCGCACGCGGCCAGGATTGATCCTGCGCGCCTGCGGCGACAATCATATCTCCGCGCATGCGCTCGGTTATCCCGTGCTGCGCATCCGCACCTTCGCGGTGATGTTCGGCGGCGCCTGCGCCGGACTTGCCGGCGCCTATCTGCCGCTCGCCTATACCCCGTTCTTTATTCCGGGCATGACCGCAGGCCGCGGCTGGATCGCATTGGCGCTGGTGGTGTTCTCGTCCTGGCGGCCAGGCCGCCTCGTGGTCGGCGCGTATCTGTTCGGCGCGGTGACGATCCTGCAGCTGCACGCGCAGGGCTGGGGCGTCGGCATTCCCTCGCAATTGATGTCGGCGCTGCCTTACCTTGCGACGGTCATCGTCCTGGTCCTGCTCTCCCGCGCGCGCACGGGCGGATCCACCGCACCGGCTGCGCTTGGCACCGTGTTCGTGCCTGACCGCTAGCGTTTCATTTCCGCGGCGTGCGCGATGGGGCGCGCACGTTGGGGATCGTGGCTTTCCCCTGATGTTTGGAGATTGATGATGAGGAAATCACTTCTTGCGCTGGCTGCCGGGCTTTTGCTTGCCGGGAGCGTCAGTGCAGCCTCCGCCGCCGACAAGCTGAAAGTCGGATTTATCTACCTCGGCCCGGTCGGTGACCTCGGCTGGACCTATCAGCATGAGCTGGCACGCCAGGCGCTGGTGAAGGAGCTCGGCGACAAGATCGAGACCACCTTTCTCGAAAACGTGCCTGAGGGCCCCGACGCCGAACGCTCCATCGAGCAGCTCGTCCGCGCCGGCAACAAGCTGATCTTCACCACCTCGTTCGGCTACATGGATCCGACGCTGAAGGTCGCGAAGAAATATCCGAACGTGCATTTCGAGCACGCGACCGGATACAAGCGCAATCCGAACATGTCGACCTATTCGGCCAAATGGTACCAGGGCCGCTACATCCAGGGCCTGATCGCGGCCAAGATGTCGAAGTCCGGCGTGCTCGGCTATATCGGCTCGTTCCCGATTCCCGAGGTCGTCTCCGGCATCAACGCGACGATCCTCGCCGCACAGACAATCAACCCGAACATCAAGGTCAAGATCATCTGGGCCAATACCTGGTTCGACCCGGGCAAGGAGGCCGACGCCGCCAAGGCGCTGATCGACCAGGGCGCGGATGTGATCATGCAGCACACGGACTCGCCGGCGGCAATGCAGATCGCCAGCGAACGCGGCAAGCTCGCCTTCGGCCAGGATTCCGAGATGATCAAGTTCGGGCCGAAGACCCAGCTGACCTCGATTCTCGATACTTGGGGCCCCTACTACATCGCCCGGGTCAAGGCCGAGCTCGACGGAACCTGGAAATCCGAGGACAGCTGGGGCGGCCTCGACAGCCACATGTTCGCGATGGCGCCCTACACCAACATGCCTGACGACGTGAAGAAGATCGCCGAGGATGCCCAGGCCGCGATCACCGCGGGCAAGCTGCATCCGTTCAAGTGCCCGGTCCTTGGGCAAGACGGCAAGCCGGTCGAGTGCAAGGGCGGCGCCAATCTCGACGACGGCCAGATCCTCGGTATGAATTTCTACGTCAAGGGCATCGACGACAAGCTGCCGGGCAAGTAGCACGCTTCTTGCATCGTCTAAATCACCTGCTCCTCCCGGAGGAGGTTCGGAGGGGGTGGCCAGAAGCACCCGGCACTTGTGGTCGCCCCCTCTTTCTATTTTCGCCTGGATATCATCCAGCCTGCATGGCCCGTGCCGCCGAACTGTGGCGGTGGATGAGGTCTGCCACATCCAGGCCGGGGATCGCGCCGTCGATCACGGCCCATTTCCCTGCCACCATCACCCTGTCGGCCCGATGCGCCCCGCACAGGACGACCGCGGCCAGGGGATCGCCATGGCCGGAGAAGCGCAGCTCGTCGAGCCTGAACAGCGCGAGATCGGCCGCCTTGCCGACGGCGATCTCGCCAAGTTCCGGCCGGCCGACGCAGGCTGCCGAGCCCTTGGTGGCCCAGCGCAGCGCATCCTTGTGACTGACCTTCGTCACCCCGTAGCGCGCCCGCTGCAGCAGGAACGCGGCCCGCACCTCCTGCATCAGGTTCGATCCGTCGTTCGAGGCCGAGCCATCGACGCCGATACCGATGCCGACACCGGCCTCCTCCATCTCGCAGACGGGGCAGCAGCCGGAGGCCAGGAGCTGGTTGCTGCAGGCGCAATGACTGATCGTCGTCTTCGCCCTGCCGAGCCGCTTCATCTCGTCGGCATTGAAAAAGATGCCGTGGGCGAGCCAGGTCCGCGCGTTGAGCCAGCCGCATTGCTCGAGATAGTCGAGTGGGCGGCAGCCGTACATCTGCTGGCAGAATTTGTTCTCGTCCTCGGTCTCGGCGAGATGGGTGTGCAGGCGCACGTCGAGCTTGCCGGCAAGCTCTGCGGTGGCGCGCATCAGGGACGTCGTTACCGAGAACGGCGAGCAAGGCGCAAGCGCAATCTGTACCATCGCATCCGGACCGCGCTGGTGATATTTCGCCACCACGCGCGCGCTGTCGGCGAGGATGGTGTCCTCGTCCTGCACGACGCTATCAGGCGGCAGACCGCCGTCGCGCTGCGACAGGTTCATCGAGCCGCGCGTGAGCAGCACGCGAACACCAAGCCGCTTTGCGACTTCGACCTCGATGTCGACGGACTCCTCGAGGCCCGCGGGGAAGACGTAGTGATGATCCGTCGTGGTGGTGCAGCCCGACAGCAGCAGCTCGGACATCGCCACCGTGACAGCGAGTTCGAGCGCATCAGGCGTCAGCTTCGCCCACACCGGATAGAGCGCCTGGAGCCAGGGAAACAGCTCGCGGTCCATCGCCGCCGGCAGCGCGCGCGTCAGCGTCTGGTAGAAATGGTGATGGGTGTTGATGAGGCCCGGCAGCACGACGTGGTCGCCGGCATCGAACACCGCGACGTCAGCGGTTGCGGGCGCAGCGCCGGCCGGCACCAGCTCGATGACCCGGCCGCCTTTCACCACGATCCCGCGCTCGGCGCCATCGGCGAGGACAGCCAGGGGATCCCTGATCCAGATCGGCTTTGCGTCGCTCATGAAACTGCTCTCCTCACATCCGCTGACGACAGGCCTGCAAGGCAGGGGCCGGTCTGGTCGCGTTTTGCTGCGACTTGTTGTTGCGACTTGGCGCTCGTCTTGCAAGACTTTCTCCTGGCTCGATTCACTCGTTGGAAGCGTTGGCCTCGCCATGGACTTGAATACCATCACAGCGGTCGCCCATCCGCAAACGCGCGCGCAGCTGCCCGTTTGGACGCCAGGCGATGCTTGGCTCGCGGGCGGCACCTGGCTGTTCTCGGAGCCGCAGGTTCACTTGACCAGGCTCATCGATCTCACCGATCTCAAATGGTCGGCGCTGACGGTCACCGAGAGCCATCTCAGCATCGCAGCCACCTGCACCGTCGCGCAGCTCGATGGATTCGCCTACCCACCGGATTGGTTCGCGGCACCGCTGATCAACCAGTGCTGCCGCGCCTTCCTGGCTTCGTTCAAGATATGGAAGACGGCAACCGTCGGCGGCAATCTCTGCATGTCGCTGCCGGCGGGACCGATGATCTCGCTCACCGCTGCGCTGGAGGGCATCTGCACCATCTGGAAGGCCGGCGGCGGCGAACAGATGATGCCCGTCGTCGACTTCGTCACCGGCAACCAACGCAACCGTCTGGCGCCAGGGGATCTGCTCCGGCAGATCGATATTCCGATCGCCGCGCTGAAGCGTCGTACGGTGTTTCGCCAGATCTCGCTCGCGCCGGTCGGCCGCTCGGCGGCGCTCCTGATCGGCAGTCTGGATGCCGATGGCACGCTGGCGCTCACAGTCACCGCGTCGACGGTGCGGCCGATCCGGCTGTCCTTCCCCAAGCCACCCGACGCGAAAGCACTTCGCGAGGCCATCGCGCAGCAGATCACGCACGACCTGTACCACACCGACATCCACGGCAAGCCGCTCTGGCGCAAGCACATGACACTGCGGCTTGCCGAAGAGATCCGCGACGAACTCCTCGGAGCACCGCCGTCATGAGCTTCGAGGTCAATGGCACGACGTTTCCGCAGGAGCCACGCGCCGGCCAGTGCCTGCGCACGTTCCTGCGCGAGCTCGGCCATTTCGGCGTGAAGAAGGGCTGCGACGCCGGCGATTGCGGCGCCTGCACCGTGCTGCTCGACGGCGAGCCGGTGCATAGCTGCCTGATCCCGGCGTTCCGCGCCGAAGGCCGTGCCGTCACCACGATCGAAGGTCTGGGCGGAGACGGCGGCGCGCACCCGATGCAGCAGGCTTTCCTCGACGCCCAAGGCTTTCAGTGCGGCTTCTGCACCGCCGGCATGATCCTGACCTGCGCCTCGCTGAACCAGGCGCAGCGCACCGATCTCGGCGTGGCACTGAAGGGCAATATCTGCCGCTGCACCGGGTATCGTTCGATCGAGGATGCGTTGCTCGGCAAGACCAATGTCGAGGAGAGCGTCGAGGCTGGCGCCGCATTCGGCCGCAGCCTGCCGGCGCCAGCTGGCCCCGACGTCGTGCGCGGCAAGGCGCGCTACACGTTCGACACGCAGATCGGCGGCCTGCTGCATATCAAGCTGCTCCGTTCGCCCCACGCCCACGCCAGGATCGTCGCGATCGACAAGTCGGAAGCGCTGAGCGTTCCCGGCGTGCACGCGGTGCTGACGCATGAGGATGCGCCAACTACTCTGATGTCGACCGCGCGGCATGAGAAGGACTGGATGGATCCCGAGGACACCCGTGTCCTCGACGACATCGTCCGCTTCATCGGCCAGAAGGTCGCCGCCGTCGTCGCAGACAGCGAAGCCGCCGCCGAGGACGCATGCCGCCGGCTGAAGGTCAGTTACGAGATTTTGCCCGCGCTGGTCGATCCGGAGCAGGCGATGGCGCCCGGTGCACCCGTCATTCATCCCGACCGCACCACCGCGAACCGTGTTGCCGACGCCCAGCGCAACCTCGCCGCGGAGACGCATGGCGAATTCGGCGACGTGGCGGCTGCGCTCGCGACATCCGCCGCCACCTTCGAGGGCACCTTCCATAGTCACCGTGTGCAGCATGCCGCACTGGAGACCCATGGCGGCCTCGCCTGGCTCGATGCTTCCGGCGTGCTCAACGTTCGCACCTCGACGCAAGTGCCGTTCCTGACCCGGCGCGCACTGTCTGATATCTTCGAGCTTCCCATGGACAAGGTCCGCGTGTTCTGCGAGCGCGTCGGTGGCGGCTTCGGCGGCAAGCAGGAGATGTTCGTCGAGGACATTCTGGCGCTCGCCGCGCTCAAGACCGGACGGCCGGTGAAGCTGGAGCTCACCCGCGAGGAGCAGTTCGTCGCAACGTCGACGCGGCATCCGATGCGGGTCCACGTCAAGGCCGGGGCAGACGCGGACGGCAAGCTCACGGCGCTCCAGCTCGACGTGCTCTCCAACACCGGCGCCTACGGCAATCACGCCGGCCCCGTGATGTTCCACTCGCTGGCCGAATCCATCAGCGTCTACAATTGCCCGAACAAGCGGGTCGACGGCTACGCGGTCTACACCAATACGGTGCCGGCAGGCGCGTTTCGCGGTTATGGCTTGCCGCAAACACTGATCGCGGTCGAGGCCGCGATCGACGAACTGGCCAAGCAGCTCGGCATCAGCCCTTACGAGATGCGCCGGCGCAACGTCGTCAAGCCCGGCGACCCCATGCTGTCGCCGCCGCCGTCGGAATTTCACGATGTGCACTACGGCTCCTACGGGCTCGACCAGTGCCTCGACCTCGTCGAGCGCGCGATGCAGGCTGATGGCCCACAGCCGGACCTGTCGCCGGAGTGGCTGATCGGCGACGGCGTCGCGCTGACCATGATCGACACGGTGCCCCCGGCGGGCCATCTCGCGGATGCGATGGTCACGCTCAACGACGACGCCAGCTTCGATCTCACCGTCGGCACCGCCGAATTCGGCAACGGCACCAGCACCGTGCACCGGCAGATCGCGGCGACCACGCTTGCGACCACCGTCGACCGCATCCGCCTGCGCCAGTCCGACACCGCCCATGGCGGCCACGACACCGGCGCCTATGGCAGCGCCGGCATGTTCGTCGCCGGCAAAGCGACGCATGCCGCGACCATGCAGCTTGCGACCGAGCTGAAGGCGGCCGCCGCCGGCGCATGGCTCTGCGACGTCGGGAGCTGCACCCTCGAGAGCGAAGCCGTCGTCAGTGGCGTGCGGCGCATGTCCTTTGCGGAACTGGCAAAGCTCGCGCGCGAACGCGGACAGCCGTTCGCAGGCGCCGGCAATTCCGGCGGCACGCCGCGTTCGGTCGGCTTCAACGTGCACGGCTTTCGCGTCGCCGTGAACAAGGGCACCGGCGAGCTCCGGATTCTCAGGAGCGTGCATGCGGCGGACGCCGGCGTCGTCGCCAATCCCATGCAGTGCCGCGGTCAGGTCGAAGGCGGGGTCGCGCAGGCGCTCGGTGCCGCGCTCTACGAGGAGATGGTGATCGACGCGGACGGCCGCGTCACCAACCCGAAATTCCGCGACTACCACCTGCCCTCCTTCGCCGACGTGCCCCGCACCGAGGTCTTCTTCGCCGAGACCTCCGACACGATTGGCCCGCTGGGGGCGAAGTCGATGAGCGAGAGTCCGTACAATCCGGTCGCCGCCGCGCTCGGCAACGCGATCGCGGACGCCACCGGCATCCGCTTCACGGCGCCGCCCTTCAAGCCGGACCGGCTGTTTCCGGCGCTGCACGATAAATTCGGATAGGCATATTTCGGGGGATTCATCCATGACCAGCGAAGTGCATCCCGTCGACGAGGTCTTGCCGGTCCCGTGCCTGCTGGCGCTCGGTCTCCAGCATGTGCTGGTGATGTATGCCGGCGCGGTCGCGGTGCCGCTGATCATCGGGCGCGCGCTGAAGCTGCCGCCGGAGGATGTCGCTTTCCTGATCAGCGCCGACCTGTTCGCCTGCGGGCTCGCGACGCTGGTGCAATGTCTCGGTTTTGCCGGCGTCGGCATCCGACTGCCGGTGATGATGGGCGTGACCTTCGCATCCGTCGGTCCGATGCTGTCGATGGCGGCTTCACCCGACATCGGCCTGCTCGGCATCTACGGTTCGGTGATCGCGGCCGGCCTGTTCGGCATTGTCGCGGCGCCGTTCGTCAGCCGGCTGCTGCCGCTGTTCCCGCCCGTCGTCACCGGCAGCATCATTCTCGTCATTGGCATCTCCTTGATGCGGGTCGGCATCAACTGGGCGGGCGGCGGCCTGCCGACGCTAACCAAGCTGGTCGACGGCGTCGCCGGCAGCTTTCCCAATCCGGCCTACGGACAGTTGCAGGGGCTCGGCATCTCGCTGTTCGTCCTGCTGTTCATTCTCGGCCTGATCAAATGGGGCACCGGCTTCCTCGCCAACGTCTCCGTGCTGCTTGGCATCATCGCCGGTGCCGTGCTCGCGACCATCCTGGGCGTGATGCATTTCGACAAGGTCGCTGCGGCGTCCTGGGGCGCCGTCGTGATTCCGTTCCGCTTCGGCATGCCGCAATTCCATCTGGTGCCTGTTATCACCATGTGCGTCGTCATGGTCGTCGTGATGATCGAATCGCTGGGCATGTTCCTCGCGCTCGGCGACATCACCGGCAAGACGGTCGACCGCGAAGCCCTGAGCCGAGGTTTGCGCGCCGACGGCGTCGGCACGCTGCTCGGCGGCATCTTCAACACCTTCCCGTACACGTCGTTCTCGCAGAATGTCGGCCTGGTCTCGGTGACAGGCGTGCGCTCGCGCTGGGTCACGATCACAGGCGGCTGCATCATGCTCGTGCTCGGCCTGTTGCCGAAGCTCGCCGCGCTGGTCGAGGCCGTGCCGCTGGTCGTGCTCGGCGGCGCCGGCCTCGTGATGTTCGGCATGGTCGCCGCGACCGGCGCACGCATCCTCACCTCGGTCGACTTCCGCACCAATCGCTACAATCTCTTCATCGTCGCGATCTCGATCGGCTTCGGCCTGATCCCGCTCGCCGCACCCGGCTTCTTCAGGAATTTGCCGCATGATCTGCAGCCGCTGCTGGAGTCGGGCATCCTGCTGTGTGCGATCGTCTCGGTGCTGCTCAACGCCTTCTTCAACGGATTGAGCGGCGGTGCAGCGGCAGAAGCGGATGCAGCAGCGGTCGCCTCATCCGTGCAACATGTTTAACTGCCGCGATAGGTCGAATAGCTCCACGGCGTCACCAGCAGCGGCACGTGATAGTGGCTTTCCGGCTCGCTGATCGCAAAGCGCAGCGGGATCTCGTCGAGGAACGGCGGGTCGGAGAGCGGCACGTTGCGTTCGGCGTAATATTTGGCGACGCCAAACCGGAGCTCATAGCGGCCGATCGGCAGCGGCCGGCCGCCGATCAGCGGCTGGTCGGTGCGGCCGTCCGCATTGGTGATGGTGCGCGCAATCACCCGGCTCTCGCCGAGGTGCGCGAGCTCGACCAGCTCGACCGCAATGCCTGGCGCAGGCTTGCCGGCGTGGTTGTCCAGCACATGGGTCGAGAGTCGGCCGTGCACTTTCAGCTTGTCGTCAGCACTGACGAGCTGGTCCAGCCGCAGCGCAGCGATCCGGGAGATTTCCTCGAGCGCACGGCGTGTCTCGGTCTTGGCAATGTTCTGCAGTCGCGACTCGAAGTCACGCAGAATGGAATCCTTGGTGTGCCGGCGCGCGCAGACGATATAGGGGATACCAAATTTTTCGCGATACGCATTGTTCGCCCGCTCGAAGGCCGCATATTCGGTGTCCGACAGACGGTCTAGACCAGCGCTGCTCTGCTCGGCAGTCGAGTCAGGCGTGAGTCCCGCTGCGCGCTGGGTCTTGTTCGCGAGGTCGGGATGCGCGCGTATCAACGCCAGCTGCACCTCGGGCTCAGCGCTAGCGATCGCCGCCTTGATCGCGTCGAGCAGTGAATTGATCCCGGCAAACGGACGGCGCGCCGCGGCTTCTTGGGCAATCCAAGGCGAGTACTCGACCACGTTTTCAAGTGCGGCCACGAATTCATCGAAGCTCGCAGCATTGAGATCAGACAAGGCGATCTGTGACATTGCTTCCCTATCCGATCTCGAAAGCATCGTCCGCAAGGCCCGCATGCTTGTCGTGCCAATGCTGTGCGATCTGCAACCGCGTCGGCACCCAGACGCGCTCGTACTTGCCGATGTAGTCGAGGAAGCGGATCAGCCCCGCCGCGCGGCCGGGGCGGCCGGCGAGACGACAGTGCAGGCCGACCGACATCATCTTCGGCGCGCTCTCGCCTTCAGCATAGAGCACGTCGAAGGCATCCTTTAGATAGGTGAAGAACTGCTCGCCTTCGGCAAAGCCTTGCGGGTTGATGAAGCGCATGTCGTTGGCGTCGAGCGTATAGGGAATGACGAGCTGCTTGCCGCTCGCGCCCTTGACCCAATAGGGCAGATCATCGGCATAGGAATCGCTGAGATAGAGGAAGCCGCCCTCCTCCATCAACAGACGGTTGGTGTTGATCGAGGAGCGTCCGGTATACCAGCCGAGCGGCCGCGAGCCGGTCGCCGCGGTGTGGACGCGGATCGCTTCCGCGATCTCCGCGCGCTCCTGCGCCTCGGTCATGTCCTTGTGCTCGATCCACTTCAGGCTGTGGCTGGCGATGTCCCAGCCCGCCTCCTTCATGGCGGCAACGATTTCCGGATTGCGCTTCAGCGCTGTGGCGACACCGAACACGGTGGTCGGCCACTGCCGCTCGCTGAATATCCGCCACAGCCGCCAAAAGCCGGCCCGCGAGCCATATTCGAACATCGATTCGATATTGGCATGGCGCTGGCCAGGCCAAGGCTGCGCGCCGAGCACGTCGGACAGAAACGCTTCCGAGGCGGCATCGCCATGAAGGATGTTGTTTTCGCTGCCCTCCTCGAAATTAACGACGAACTGCACCGCGACCCGCGCGTTGCCGGGCCATTGCGGGTGCGGCGGGTTGCGGCCGTAACCGCGGAGATCGCGCGGGTAGCGGGGCTCAGTCACTCAGACTTCCTCGAAGCGGATCGGCAGCGCGCCCTTCCACAGCACGCTCTTGCCGAGCGTCGCCAGATTCTCCAGACCAGAGGTCAGCGTGATGAAATGGTTGCCGGCGAGCTGGCCCATCTTGCTCGCGAAGTGCACGCCGCCATAGGCCATCAGGATCTCGGTCTCGCTGATGCCGCCGGGATAGAGGATGATCTGCCCGGGCGCGGGATAGCTGGTGTGGTTCTCGTAGCCGACACCGAAATCGAGGTCGCCGAGTGGCATCCACACGCCCTCGCCGCTCCAGCGCACGTGGATGATGTGGCTTTCGAACGGCAGCGCCTTGCGGAACGCGGCGACAGTCTTGGGCGCCGCTTGCTCCTCGAAACGGGCATCGAAGGTGAAGTCGCCGGCGCGGATCACGAGTTTGGTCATCTCATCTCTCTGGATCGGGGGCGGTGGCCCCACGGGGAATTTTCAGGCAAAGAGCACTCCGTCGGGCTTCGCGCAAGGGGCGCGGCCCGTTACCTGCGGTCGTAGGACCAGCCGAAAACGCCGCTCCGCCGCGTCTCGGGCTCCGGCTCGGCGGCGGGCTGCGGCGCCTCCCTCAGTTGCGCCTGCGGCGGCGGAGGCGGCACCGGCAAATTCTCGCATTTCATGGAGTAGACCAGCTTGCCGTCCGCGGTCCGCCCGATCGGCGCGCAGGGGTCCGGATGCGCCGCCGATGTTTTTGGGGTCAGCTTGACCTGCGCCACGGCCGGCGAGGCGATCAGCAGAAGGACCAGCACATATTTCGACATCATTGTCGCCTGAAAACCGAATTTGGCCCATTGAACCGGATTGGAGGAGGCAAGTCCACCGGTGCCACGAGCGCGATTGCCGAATATTTAGCCGAGGCTAGAAAATTGGCTCGCCCCAATGTGATGTCGCGAGCGCTGATATCGGCTGGACGCATCGCCATGTCAGCCGCGACGGCGACATACAAAACAGACATCTCACAGCCGGGCGTCGTCACGGGAGAAACAAACAATGCAAAAGACTTTCATTATTCTGGGCGCGACGCTGATTGCCGCCGCGACGATCCAGACTGCCGCGGCGAACGACCGCCGTCATGTCCGCAAAGCGCAACCCCATCCCATCACCCAGTCGGTGCGCGACTCCAATGCCGCGCTCTGGCCGTCGCAGCCGACCGGGCCCGACTGGTCGCGCTATACCAACGGCGCGATGTCTGCACCAGCGGGACGGTGATATTGAAAGCATAGCGTTCGGTTACTCGAACCTCGTCATCGCGAGCCAACCCAATTCGCTCTCGTGTCCCGGACGCGCTGCAACGCGTGAGCGTTGCTGCGCAGAGCCGGGACCCAGGGGCGACACGGCGCAATGCGGCGAGATGGGCCCCGGCTCTGCAGTGCACCGCTGAAGAGGCGCTGCGCTGCGTCCGGGGCACGAGAGCGGATCTTCTTCGGCGTTCATTTTCGACTTGCAGACACGCCATCGCGTTCTCGCGACGCATTCGCCCGAGCTTTGCTTGGTCGCTTCACCCCCTTGTCCAAGAGGGCGCAGGGAAGGCCGGGTGCCGGCTGGCACCCGCGGTCCGCTGCGCGAAAAGCACACGCAGGAAAACCGCACAGCAGCATACAGGTGTAGCCAATCACTCGGCCTTCCCTGCGCGATGGTTGGACGGCTTATGCCGTGATCTCCCGGGAGCCGAGTTCCTGCTGGCCTCCCTCGTCCCAACGAAATTCACCGACACCGCGCCGGTTGACGCAGATGCCGCATTCGCCGGGGCTTGACCGTAGCAACGACGGCCAGGACCACACGGTTTTGCCGTACGCACGGCCCGCCATTTCGCCGCAGTTTTTCCAGCCCTGTCGACGGAGCCGGAAACTTACAGACGAGACGAAGCCTGACAGCGCCGCTCGTCGGAACGAAGCCTTGGGCTCACGGAGAGCAATCCGCCCTGCCCACGCCTCTCGCACCCGAACGCTGCCGCGTCCACCGCAAGCCCGGCTCGCGAACGTGACGACCACAAGATCGCCCCTCAAGGATGAGCCGGGATGACCGACACATACGCCGTTTCCGAATTTCGGTAAAGTGGAATATTTCTCCCGGAGGGGATTGACGCGCCCGCGACACAGGCCGGGCAATGAGACCTCGCGCAGACGCAACAAGGGGCGGTGCAAAACACCGCCCCTTGGCGCTATCTTGGCGCGAAACGAGACTGCGGCGAGGACAGGCGCCTAATACGGCTGATAATAGCCACGCGGACCATAGTAGGGACCGCCGCCGTAATATCCCTGGCCGCCGTAGTAAGGACCGGGGCCGTAATTATAGCGGTCCTCGTAGTACTCCTGGCGCCTGCTCTCTGCGATCGCGCCGCCGATCAGACCTGCCGCCACGCCCATGAAGGCGAGGCCTGCAGCGTTCGGGCCTCGACGATAATAGCGATGGCGGCGAGCCGCGCTGAAATCGGTGGCAGCCGGAGCGGCCGGGCTCGCGGCAGCGGCCTTGGTGGGCGCGGGCGAGTTGGCAGCCGAAGGCGTGATAGAGGCCGCAATCAGAACAAGACTTGCGAAAGCTGCCAACGCAACGTTACGGCCGGCTGCAGAAATCATCGGTCCCTTATTCATCTTGACCTTCCCTGTTCTCGCTCAAAGCGACACAATCAAACAAGACTAAATGCGCAAACCACTGAAATGGTTTCGGGATCGCGGCAATCTGCCACGCTTTGAACGATTGTAAGCCGAACGACCAGATCCAGCTTGAACCATCCAACATGAGCGGATAATGAACAGACGCACCATTTTTCGGTCGCCGTAAGCGTTTTACGTGAACCAACGCATCAACCGACGCCGTCGGGATCGATGCCATTCTTGGGTTCACCGTGACTGACGCGTCCTATTCCAAAGAGAAACCAGATGATTGCGGTTCGCAAACTGCCGGCGCGCTATGCGCCGATCGTGATGCCATTCGTGCTATCCGTCCTCATGACGGCCGTGGTGTCGGTCATTTCCACGCTTCGAAGCCTCGGCGCAACGCCGGCGTTTCTCGCGACCTGGCCGGGCGCCTGGGCGCTGTCATGGATCGTCGCGTTTCCGACGCTGCTGATGGTGCTGCCGCTGGTCCGCCGGATCGTGGCGAGCGTCGTTGCGGCTCCCTCCCAAGCGGGCCGATAGCAGGTGCGGACGGCGGCGCATGACGCACGCTGTCCCGCTTCCGCGCGACCTTTACGACAGCGCGCCGAGTACGCCGCGCGTCGCCTTGTCGATCTCCTCGACATAGCGGCGGCGGGCGAAGGTCTCGGTGAGGAAGCCGACCACCTTGCGGCTGTCGGTGGAATCGACCACCGCCAGCATCTCGGCCTCCGCCTCGTCGAACACCGCCATTGCCGACTTCACGTTCATTTCCGGAATCAGCACGATCTCGGTCAGGCGCGCGAGCTCGATCACCTGGATCTCGTCGGCGATGGTGTCGAGATCGCCGGAGAACAGGTCCGGCAGCAGGACGAGGCCGACATATTCGTCCGCATTGTTGACGATGACGATCCCGGGCCGCGAGCCCAGCGCGAATTCACGGCGGACCGCGGCGATCGTCGTGGTCGACGGCACCTTGCCGACATCGGAGCGCATCAGCCGCTCGACGGTGAGGTTGCGCAGCCAGCCGACGTCGTTGGCGCTGCGAATGGTCTCGCCGCGCAGATGCAAGCGCCAGGTGGAGAAGGAGTGTCCGAACATGAAGCGGACGCAGATCGAGGTGACGATGCAGCCGGCGAGCACCACGGCGGTGACGTCGACGTTGCGGGTCATCTCGAGCACGAGGAACGACATGGTCAAGGGACCGCCGACGATGGCGACGCCGAGCGTCGCCATGCCCGTCAGCATCGCGACCAGCGGATCGATCACGAAGTTCGGGCTGATCAAGAGCAGCACCGCGGAAAAGAACTTTCCGATCAGGCTGCCGACGAACAGCGAGGCAAAGAACAGCCCGCCGCGGAAGCCGGAGGCGAGCGAGATCAGGCAGGCCGTCACCTTCAAGGCGATGATCAGCGCGATCAGGCCGATCGTCATGTCGTGAAAGAGATCGAGCACCATCGCGCCGTGGCCGGCCGCCAACACCTGCGGCGTGACAATCGCAAAGCAGCCGACGATGAGGCCGCCGATCGCCGGGCGCAGCCAGACCGGCAGCCATTTGAACAGGCGCTCGAACATCGAGGACGAGCGCATCACGGCGATGCCGACGCCGCTGGTGACGAGCGCGAGCCCGATCAGCGCCAGATATTGCTCGACGCCGACGGCGCTGACCTTGGGTATTTCGAGCGAGTATGGCGCGCCGCCGAGCCATTGCGCGGTCAGTGCACCCGCGAGCGAGGCGGCGAGGATCGGCGCGGCGCTGCCGACCGAATAGACGCCGACGATCAGCTCGCAGGCGTAGAAGGCCCCGGTGATCGGTGCACCGAAGGCGGCTGCGATCGCCGCGGCGGCGCCGCAGCCGACGATCAGGCGCAGATCGTTGCGGCGCAGATTGAAGAACTTGCCGAGCAGCGAGGCGATGCCCGAGCCGATCTGGGTATAGCCGGCCTCGAGGCCGACGGAGGCGCCGCAGCCGTTCGAGATCAGCGTCTGGCTCGACACCACCACGCTGTCGCGCATCGACAGATTGCCGCCACGCAGCGCGTTCGCCTCGATCGGATCGACCGCGCTGGAGAGCTTGAGCCGTCGCCGCCACCACTCCATGATACCGAGGGCCAATCCGCCCAGCGCGGGCGCGATCAGCGCGGCCCAGGGACTGACGCTGGTATTGGCGGACAGACGCACGTCGATGGGAATGCCGTAGATCACCATATGCGCAATCTGCGCAATCTCGGCCATCAGCGTCACGATGGCGCCGGCGAGCGTGCCGATCATCAGCGCCAGCGGGATCAGATAAAATTCGTTGCTGCGCAGCAGCGCCCGCAGCCGAACCATGACGCGGTTCGTCCCCTTGCGGTCGGCGAGATGTCTGATCCGCAGGAACACTTTGTGTCCGCCCTACCCTTCCGACATGCCGTAACCGGACATGCGCTGGCGGACCCGCTCGATCTCGGCACTCGACAGCAGCGGCGGCTCTCCGATCTGGAGACAGCCGTGATATTGCCGCGCGAGCGTCTCGACCTCGACGGCGAGCCACATCGCCTTGTCCAACGACTTGCCGATCGCGATCATGCCGTGATGGTCGAGCAGGCAGGCAAGCCGGCCCTCCAGCGCCCGAACGGCATGCTCGGACAGCTCGGCGGTTCCGAAGGTGGCATAGGGCGCGCAGCGGATGCTGTCGCCGCCGGCGGCTGCGATCATGTAGTGCACGGGCGGGATCTCCAGGCCCATGATCGCCAGGATGGTGCAATAGGTCGGATGGGCGTGGACGACAGCGTTGACGTCTGGCCGGGCCTTCAGGATGTCGAGGTGGAAGCGCCACTCGCTGGACGGCTTCTGATCGGGCGCGTGCGAGCCGTTCATCGTCATGAACACGATCTGGTCCGGCGTCATGGCGTCGTAGGGCACGCTCGTCGGGGTGACCAGAAGCCCGTCCACATGCCGGACGCTGATATTGCCCGAGGTGCCCTGGTTGATGCCGAGCGCATTCATGCGGCGGCAGGCGCCGATGATGGCCTGTCTCTTGTCGAGCTCGTCCGCTGTCATCGACATCTCGATTTCCTGACGATGGGCGCCTGTCAGACGGGGAGTACGTCAAGCAATATGGCAGCGCAAGAGAAAGCGGACCGGATCGCGCGCGATCCCGCCAGCCCCCTCATGGCATCATGAAATAAACATGAAAATCAACGGATTAACAGATTGTCGCAGCTCTACGGCAAGCTCGCCCGGACCGCCGCGATCCCGTTGATCACGAACTGCACCGAATAGGCCGCGAGCAGCATGCCGAGCACGCGCGACAGGACGGCGTTGCCGGTGCGCCCAAGGCTCCGCGCGATCATGTTCGCGGAGACAAAGCAGAGCATGCAGAGCAGGCAGACGCAGAGCACGACCGCGATGATGATCGCGAGCCTCGGCCCGTAGCCGGCATCGCCCGTCAGGAGCAGCGTGGTCGCGATCGCGCCGGGACCGGCCATCATCGGGATCGCCAGCGGGAATACCGCGACGTCGGAGGCATGCTCGGAGCTTGCCTTGTCGGCCTCGCGGGCCTCGCGATGCGGACGGTCGCCGAAGATCATCTGATAGGACACGCCGAACAGCAGCAGCCCGCCGGCGATCTGGAAGGCGGGGATGCCGATCCCGAGCTGGCGCAGCAGCCAGTTTCCGATCAGGGCGATCACCACCAGGACCGACGCCGCAATCAGCGGCGCGCGTAGCGCGATGGTGCGTTTGGTCCCGTCGGGCATGCCTCCGGTCGCGGCGAGGAAGGCGGGCACGAGACCAACGGGATCGACCACCAGCAGCAACGTGACGAAGGCGGACAGGGAGAAATCAATCATGGCGCCTCTTCCGGTCCGACGGACCAAGCACGTCGCAATAACAAAAGTTAGTTCAGGGTCGGGTCAAAAAGATCAACCAGCTCAATCGCGAAGCAACCATTCCGCAGGATTGCCGTTGCACTCGGCATCAACACACGAACAGAAGCAGCCGAGACAATTGCACGAGCCCCGTTCCAGAATTGATCCGCACGATCCCATTTCCTGCAGCCGCTGGGCGCTTCGATTAGGGACAAACGTCAGAGAACTCAAGGCCGCCATTCACCAATTCGGCAGCGCCGCGGACGCAGTCGCCTACGGCCTTCAGCAGTGGCGGCTCACCGCATCCCGAGGCCAGTGGCAAGCCCGCAGCGACGCGCCGCAGGTCGGCATCCTCTCGGATTCCATCGTTGCACGCGGCGAGCAGCTTGCCTCCGTCGCCTTGGTCTGCGTCAACGCCGTCGGCCTCGTCGCTGGCGCGGTGCCGCGGGTCCTGCCCGCGGCTCCCGAAGCAGATGTCGATGAGTATCTCGACGGCCTCCACGGCCTCTTCATCGGCGGTGGACAGACCAACGTCCATCCTTTCCGCTACGGACAAACAGCCGACGAACCGCACGACGGTCCGTTTGATGAATTCCGCGACGAGGTCGCGCTTCGCCTGATTCCGCGCGCGCTAGCGCGCGGCATTCCCGCCCTGTTCGTCTGCCGCGGAATCCAGGAGCTCAACGTCGCCTTTGGCGGCACGCTGGTGAAGGAGCCGGACGGTTTGCCGGAGGACAAACGCCACGGCACGCCCGAGGCGGACAATGAGGATGCCCGCTATCGGCTGCGGCAAAAAGTGACGCTGCGCAAGAGTGGCGTCTTGCAACAGATCTGCGGCGCAGATGCCATCACGGTCAATTCGCTGCACAGCTTCCTGATCGCCGATCTGGCACCGGGTCTGGTGGCGGAGGCCGTGGCCGAAGACGGCTCGGTCGAGGCCGTCAGCGTTGAAGACGCGAGCGCTTTTGCGCTCGGCACGATCTTTCATCCGGATTATTGGGCGAGCTCCGACCATGCGTCGGCCCGCATTCTCTCTGCCTTCGGAGACGCGGTTCGCCAGCATGCGAAGGCGCAAGGGGCAGCGTAGGTCATGCACCGTTACCGCTTCGGCATCGAGGAGGAATACTTTCTGGTCAACCGCCAATCGGCGGCACCGAAGTCCGAGCTGCCCAAACCCTATATGGCAGCGGCCCAGAAACGCCTCGGGGAGCGGCTGACCACCGAGATCCTGCAATCGCAGATCGAAGTGGCGACGCCGCCATTGGCGACTTCAGCCGATGCCATCGCCGAGCTTGCACACTACCGCGCGGTTCTGGCCGAGGTCGGCAAGGACCACGAGGTCGGCATCGTCGCGGCGGGGACGCATCCGTTGGCTCAACCCCAGCAACAGCGCATGACGCGCAAGCGCCGCTACAGCAAGGTCATCAACGACCTCGGGATGGTCGGCCTGGGCAATCCGATCAGCGGGCTGCACGTCCACGTCGAGGTGCCCGAGCCGGACCACCGGGTCGAGATCATGCACCGCCTCGTCCCGTTCCTGCCGCTGCTGCTGGCGCTGTCGACCTCGTCGCCGTTCTGGTGCGGCTACCCCACCGGATTGCTCGGCTACCGCAATGCCGCAAACGACGCCCTGCCCCGGACCGGCTTTCCCGAGATGTTTCGCAACCTCGCAGAATATGAGACCTATGTGAGAACCCTGGTCGATGCAGGCATCGTCCCCAATGCCACCTATGTGTGGTGGGCGCTCCGGCCTTCGCTCCAACATCCCACCCTGGAGCTGCGCATCACCGATTGCTGCACGGCAATTGCCGACTCGGTGGCGATCGCGGCGCTGTTTCGCGCGCTGGTCAGGCACGCCGTGCACCATCCGGATCTGAACGCCACCTATTCGGCCGTGCACCGCGCATTGATCGAGGAGAACCGCTGGCGTGCCCAGCGCTACGGAACCGACGGGACGTATATCGATCTGGTTTCGTTCGAGCCGATCTCGTTCAGGACCTGGCTCGAGACGGTGATCGCCATGCTGGCGCCCGACATCGCGCATCTTCGCATCGAGGACGATATCCAGCATCTCAAGACCATCCCCAAGCGCGGCACGTCGGCCCATCTTCAACTGGAATATTTCCGGGGCTTGAGGAAATTCGGCCGATCGCCCCGGGACGCGATCGGCGACGTGACGAAATGGCTGCGGACCTCGACCGAGGCCGGCGACTTCACCGCGCAGGCGGGCGAGCCGAAAGGGACAGCGGTGCGGCAGCCTGTCGCCAATCCAGTGTGAGGCGTCGGATGCGACGAGGGCTGGTTGAGGAACGACCTTCCGCCGTCCGACTTAGCAGACCATGACCGCAAGGGACATGGTGGAGATCATCTATGAGCGACAGCGGAGTTAGCATGTTGCTGGGCCACGCCTCGACCCAGATGCTTTGGCTCTGGTTCATCGGCGCGTTCGTGCTCGGCGGCGCTCTCGTCTACGGCGTCATGAAGGCCGGTCACCTCCGTCGCAGCGAGCGCGCGCGCCTCGACCGCGCGACGGAAGCGCGACAGCGCCAGGACGATCCGTACAAGCGTCCGGGTTAATCCACACTGCGTTGCAGATTGGGAACCTTTGGCCGCGCAGAGTCTTGATCGCCCGAGGATAGAGGAAGGCGGGGCCTTCCCGTTCACCTCGACAGGAGGATTTATGGCCAAGAAAGCGAAGAAGCGCACAACCAAGAAATCGTCGACGGGCCGCGCCCGTCAGGCGCCAAAGATGTTGAGCGACCTATTCCTGGAAACGCTCAAGGACATCTATTTCGCCGAGAACAAGATCATCAAGACCTTGCCCAAGATGGCCAAGGCTGCCAACTCGAAGGAGCTCGCGGCGGCTTTCAACAAACATCTGCGCGAGACCCAGGGCCAGGTCAAACGTCTGGACCAGATCTTCAAGATGCTCGGCAAGCCGGCTCGCGGCAAGCCTTGCGAGGCGATCAACGGCATCACCGACGAAGGCGCCGAGATCATGAAGGAGTTCAAGAACGCTCCTGCGCTCGACGCCGGCCTGCTCGCAGCCGCGCAGGCGGTCGAGCATTACGAAATCTCCCGCTACGGGACGCTGCGCACCTGGGCCGAGGAGCTCGGCATGCAGGACGCCGCAAGGCTGCTGCAGGCGACGCTGGACGAGGAAGAGGCGACCGATCACACCCTGACCGAGCTCGCCACCTCCGTCATCAACCTCGAGGCGGAAGAGGAATACCGCCAAGCGGCCTGAGCCACACGTGGCGTGACGATAAAACGCCGCGGCCGGAAGGCCGCGGCGCATGTGTTTTCGGATCGCACGATCCGCATGGCACCTCCGCGCCGCCGGGCTGGAATTCTCGGGAACCGGCCCCATATTCAGCGTTCCCCACCGCCGAGCCCGCATCATGCAACCCAAAAATCCCCTCGACTGGATGCTGTCCGAAGCCCTGGACTCGCTGACCCGCGCCGAACGGCTGCGCCAGCAGTTTGGCCGCCAGGAAGCCTGCTGGGAGCCTCCCATCGACGTGCTCGAAACCGAGCATGAGCTCCTGATCCTGGTCGCGCTTCCCGGCGTCAATCCCGACAATGTCGAGACTGTCATCCATGACGGCGTGCTCGTCATCTCCGGCCAGCGCACCCTTCCGCCGGAGCTTCGCAACGCCCGCATTCACCGGCTCGAACTGCCGCAGGGGCGTTTTGAGCGCCGCATTGCATTGCCCGTTGGCCGCTACGCTATCAGCCGCTTCGTGATGGACGGCTGCGTCGCGCTGCGCCTCGCCAAATCCTGAGGTCGATCATGGCCACCGAACCAATGAATACCGCACCGACCAATCCCCAGAGCAATTCCGACGTGAAGATTCCCGAAGACGCGCTGATCATCATTCCCGTGCGCGAGATGGTGCTATTCCCCGGCGCCATCGCGCCGATCGCAATCGCGCGGCCGAAATCGGTCGCCGCCGCGCAACAGGCGCTGCGCGAGCAGCGGCCGGTCGGCATCGTCCTGCAACGCAGCCCCGAGACCGAGGAGCCCGGCCCGGACGACCTCTATCGGGTCGCGACCATCGCCAACATCGTGCGCTACATCACCGCGCCCGACGGGACCCATCACATTGTCTGCCAGGGCGTGCAGCGCGCGCGCATCCTCGACTTCCTGCCGGGGACGCCGTTCCCGGCCGCGCGGATCCAGCAGATTCCGGAGCCGACCACGAGCACGCCCGAGATTGAGGCCCGCGGGCTGAACCTGCAGCGCCAGGCCATCGAGGCGATCGAGCTGCTGCCGCAGGCGCCGCCGGAGCTGATCGCGATGTTCCAGGGCACCACCGCCCCCGGCGCGCTGGCGGACCTGGCGACCTCGTTCATGGACATCAAGCCGCAGGACAAGCAGGAGGTGCTGGAGACCATCGACCTTGCTCTGCGTGTCGAGAAGGTGTCGAAGCATCTGGCCGAACGGCTGGAGGTGCTGCGCATCAGCAACGAGATCGGCCAGCAGACCCGCGCCAGCTTCGACGAGCGGCAGCGCGAAGCGATCCTGCGCGAGCAGATGGCGACCATCCAGCGCCAGCTCGGCGAAGGTGACGGCAAAGCGGCCGAGGTCGCCGAGCTGACCGCTGCCATTGCCAAGGCCAACATGCCGCCCGAGGCGGACGCGCATGCGAAGAAGGAGCTGCGCCGTTACGAGCGCATGCCGGAGGCCGCTGGCGAAGCCGGCATGGTCCGCACTTACCTGGACTGGCTGATCGAGCTGCCGTGGGCGCTGCCCGCGGAGAAGCCGATCGACATCAAGGAAGCGCGCCGCATCCTCGACGCCGATCACTTCGGCCTGGAGAAGATCAAGAGCCGGATCATCGAATATCTGGCGGTGCGCAAGCTGGCGCCGCAGGGCAAGGCGCCGATCCTGTGCTTCGTCGGACCGCCCGGCGTCGGCAAGACCTCGCTCGGCCAATCCATCGCACGCGCGATGGATCGTCCCTTCGTGCGCGTCAGCCTCGGCGGCGTGCATGACGAGGCCGAGATCCGCGGCCACCGGCGCACCTATATCGGCGCGCTGCCCGGCAACATCATCCAGGGCATCAAGAAGGCCGGCACGCGGAACTGCGTCATGATGCTGGACGAGATCGACAAGATGGGTCGCGGCGTGCAGGGCGATCCTTCCGCCGCGATGCTGGAAGTGCTTGACCCCGAGCAGAACGGAACGTTCCGGGATAATTACCTGGGCGTGCCCTTCGACCTGTCGCGCGTGGTGTTCATCGCGACCGCCAACATGCTGGACCAGATCCCGGGTCCGCTGCTGGATCGCATGGAGCTGATCAGCCTCGCCGGCTACACCGAGGAAGAGAAGCTTGAGATCGCGAAGCGCTATCTGGTGCGGCGGCAGCTCGAGGCCAATGGCTTGACGCCGGAGCAAGCCGAGATCGAGCCGGAGGCGCTGAAGCTGGTGGTCAAGGGCTACACCCGCGAAGCCGGCGTGCGTAACCTCGAGCGCGAGATCGGAAAGCTGTTCCGCCATGCTGCCGTGCAGGTGGCCGAAGGCACCGCCGTAAGGGTCGTGGTGACGCCGAAGGATATCGGCACCGTGCTCGGCCAGCCGCGGTTCGAGGGCGAGATCGCGCAACGCACCAGCATCCCGGGCGTGGCCACCGGCCTGGCCTGGACGCCGGTCGGCGGCGACATCCTGTTCATCGAGGCCTCGCGCGTATCAGGCCGGGGCGGCATGATCCTGACCGGCCAGCTCGGCGAGGTCATGCGCGAGAGCGTGCAGGCTGCGATGACCCTGGTGAAGAGCAAGGCCACGCAGCTCGGCATCGATCCGCAGCTGTTCGAAAAGAGCGACATCCACGTTCACGTCCCGGCGGGCGCAACCCCGAAGGACGGGCCGAGCGCGGGCGTCGCAATGTTCACGGCGCTGACGTCCCTGCTCACCAATCGCACGGTGCGCAGCGACACCGCCATGACCGGCGAGATCTCGCTCCGCGGTCTGGTGCTGCCGGTCGGCGGCATCAAGGAGAAGGTGGTGGCGGCTGCGGCCGCGGGCCTGAAGCGGGTGATGCTGCCGGCGCGCAACAAGCGGGACTACGACGACATCCCGAAGAGCGCGCGGGACAACCTCGAATTCATCTGGCTGGAGCGCGTCGACGAGGCCATCGCCGCGGCGCTCGAGCCGGCCGAGGCCAAGGTCGAGGACAAGATCGAGGCCAAGGTCGAAGCGGCGGAGTGAATGCGACGAAAAAACTGCTGGAAAGAGCGAAGCGATCGCGGAAGGCGCAACGGCTGCGCCAGTTGCTCGATCGCGCCATCGACGGGTTTCGCGATGCGCTGGCGGCATCAGGACCGCGGCTTCAGCCGATCCCGGTCCGCGCGAAGCGCCGCAAGGGTTGAGCCCTCCGTCTCAAGTCCTCGCGGCAGCCCCAAACAAAAGGCCCCCTCGGTCGAGGGGGCCTTCGCGTTGTTAGCCCACTGCGTCCTTGGCAGCCTTGACCGGGCGGGCGCGGACGATCTTCCGGGCCGGCTTGGCCTTGAACATCATCTCTTCACCCGTGAACGGGTTGGTGCCCTTGCGCGCCTTGGTCGCGGGCTTCTTGATGACCACGAACTTGGCGAAGCCCGGCACCAGGAACAGGCCGTTCTTCTTGAGCTCCTTGTGACCGACGTCGGTCAGCGTCTCCATGACGCTCTTGACGTCACGCTTGGAAAGCTCGGTGGTGGTCGCGATCTTTTCGATCAGCTGCGATTTCGACATTTGGGTGGCCATCGTGTCTCCTCTGATTCGTTGACGGCTGCATATTAGACCAACCGGTGAAGGCCTATAGCCTTCTGCACAGTTTTGTCGGGGTTTTACGGGCTTTTTTGGCCCTCTGTGGCAAAAAACCCTGCTTTTTAGCCACTTCCGGAGCGGGAGAAGCCTCAGGCAGCGGATTTTACCTTGTTTCAAAGGCCCGCACGCAGCCTTGCTAAAGCTGATTCGATGCTTTCGACAAGCGACGACCGGCCTCTTTGTGAAAGGCCGGTCGCGATTCACCCTGGAAAATAAGACTAGACGCGCTCGATGATGACGGCCGGGGCCATGCCGCCGGCCGCGCACATGGTGACGAGACCGCGCTTCAAGTCGCGCCGTTCGAGCTCGTCGAGCACGGTGCCGATCAGGATCGAGCCGGTGGCGCCGATGGGATGGCCGAGTGCGATCGAGCCGCCATTGACGTTGACCCTGGCGCGGTCGAGCTTGAGGTCGCGGATGTATTTTTCCGCAACCACGGCAAAGGCCTCGTTGATCTCGAACAGGTCGATGTCGTCGATGGTCAGCCCCGCCTTCGCCAGCACCTTGCGCGTCGCCGGCACCGGCGCGTTCAGCATCAAGGTCGGCGAGTCCCCCATGTTGGCCATCGCGACCACGCGGGCGCGCGGCTTCAGGCCATGCGCCTTGGCATAAGCCGGCGACGCCAGAAGGATCGCAGCCGCGCCGTCGACCACGCCGGACGAGTTGCCGGCGTGGTGCATGAAGTCGATCTCGAGGTCGGGGTACTTCTGCAGGATCAGGCCGCGATAGGTCGTGCCCTTGTCGTCGAGCGCATGGTCGGCAACCGCCGGGAATGCAGGCTTCAACGCGCTCAGCCCTTCCATCGTGGTCTGCGGCCGCGGATATTCTTCATGGTCGAGCGCGAGGCTGCCGTCCTCGCGATGCACCGGCACAAGGCTCTTCTTGAAGTGGCCGTTCTCAATCGCATGCGCGGCACGCTTCTGGCTTTCGAGGCCGAGCGCGTCGACGTCCCTTCGCGTGATGCCTTCCAGCGTTGCGATCGCGTCGGCGCAGACGCCCTGATGCGACTGCGGATGCCGCGCACGCAGGCGCAGATTGCCGTTGTCCATCATCATCGGGCCGCCGCCGCGGCGTCCTTCCATCGACATCATCTCGCAGCCGCCGGCGACGACGAGATCTTCCGCGCCCGCCATGATCGAGCTTGCGGCCATGTTGACGCTGGTGATGCCGGAGCCACAGAAACGGTCGAGCGTCACGGCACTCGCGCGCACGTCGTAGCCGGCATCGAGCGCCGACATGCGGCCGAGATCGCCGCCTTGCGTTGCGACCTGCGCGCTGCAGCCCCAGATGATGTCGTCAACGTCAGCGGTGTCGATGCCGGTGCGCGTCGCGAGCGCGCGCAGCACGGTTGCTCCCAGCTGCTGCGGATGAATGCCCGAGAGCGCGCCCTTGCCGACCTTGCCGACGCCCCGTGGGGTCCGGCAGGCATCAATGATGAGTGCATCGGTCATTGGCGTTATCCTCTATTTTGAATTGTTGGAGGCGTTTTGAATCAAGGTGCGAAGGGAGTCAATGCGCGCTGGCGGAACCGCCTCACCCCACCCTCTCAGCGCAAGCCAAGCTCGTCGCGCCTCCGCAAGAACAGGGAGAGGGAGAGCAATCACACCCCCGCCGCGTTCTTCGCGATCACGTTGCGGTAGAAGCTGGCGCTGAGTTTCGGCGTGCGCACCTGGGTGTCGAAATTGACGTGGTAGAGCCCAAAGCGCTTGTTGAGCCCGAACACCCATTCAAAATTGTCCATCAGGCTCCAGAGGAAATAGCCGCGCACCGGCACGCCTTCGGCGGTAGCGCGCTGGAGCTGGGCGAGGTAGTTGCGCAAATACATGATGCGATCGGTATCGTAGATCTTGCCGTCGGGCGTCACAACGTCTTCGCCGGAGGTGCCGTTCTCGCTGATATAGATCGCGTCCGTCTTCCAGATCTTCGCCGCCAGCTTCGGCACCCAGTAGATCGTCTCGGGGCCGACGCGCAGCCAGTCCGAATTCATGTGCGGGAACGATTTCGGGATCGGCAGCGGCATGAAGCCCGCGCCCTTGTCGGAGGCCACCACGTAGTTCTGCGGCGCGTAGATGTTGAGGCCGAGGAAATCGACCGGTGAGGAGATGATCTTCAGCTCCGCATCGGTGAATTTCGGCGCGTCGCGCCCCGCGAACTTCAGGAAGGCGTCGGTATACTGGCCCGTCATGATGACGTTGAGATAGCCGGCGTTCATCTCGCGCAGCGCGATCTCGGCAGCACGGACGTTCTCGGGCGTGTCGATCGCGGGCGCGCAGGCGTCGATGTTCTCGGCCGGCCCCACCCTGGTGCCGCGGCGGCCATGGGCGCGCACCGCCTGTACCGCGAGCCCGTGCGCGAGCGCGCTGTTGTGCCTGATCTGATTGACCTCGGCTTGTGGCAGCGTCACGCCCGGCGCGTCGATGCCGATGCCATAGCCGAAATGGACGAAGCGACCGCTCTCGTTCAGTGTGAACACGTTCTTGACGCGATCGGTCAGGTGCCCGGCGACATAGGCCGCGTAATCACCGAAGATCTTGCAGGTCTCCGTCGAGCGCCAGCCGCCAAACCGGTCCTGGAGCGATTGCGGCAGGTCCCAATGATAAAGCGTCAGCCACGGCTCGATGCCGTTCTTGAGGAGTTCGTCGACCAGGCGGTTGTAGAAGTCGAGCCCCTTCGGGTTGGGTTTGCCGTCGCCGTCCGGAAACAGCCGCGGCCAGGCCACCGAGAAGCGATAGGCCTTGCAACCGAGCTCCCTGATGAGCGCGATGTCCTCCTTGTAGCGGTAATAGTGCTCGTTGGCGCGGTCGCCGGTGGTGCCGTCCTCGATCTTGCCGGGGATGCGAACGAACTTGTCCCAGATCGAGGCCCCTCGCCCGTCCTCGTTGACCGCGCCCTCGACCTGATAGGACGAAGTCGCCGTGCCCCAGACGAAGCCCGCCGGAAAGCCGTCCACGTTCCGCGGCGGCGATGCGGGCTTGGCGTCCGCGACCTCGAGAGGATTGGCGATTCCGGCTGCGGACAATCCCGCCAGCGTGGCGAACTGGCGACGCGAGACCTTGTCCGACATTGATCCTGCTCCGGGGTGATGCTCTTGCGGCGGCACCATGGCGAATCGCGGGTCGTTTGAGAAGCGGGCGAGCCGAGGGCCGAGGATGCAGGATTGCAGAATGCGACAAAGTTGTCCGAAAGGGGCCACGGCGATCGTCGGCAGAGCTACCCCAAAGCCGAAATACCAGCCCCACGGTCGTTCGAATTACCAGCCCAATCCGGCGAGGAAGCTGTCGGTTCCCCCCATGCTTACAGAATGCCGTAAACCGCTCGGAAATTAGGACCAAAGTTCGCAAATATGGCGTATGGTGCACCATCGCCGCTCCGCTCTGGGCGATTGTCTGTCTGCACCGGTCAAGCAAGAGAACCACTGACTTAGGACGCGGTTTGACCGCATGAGACTGTGGTAACCTCTTCCGCTGAGCAAGCGCCTGCCCTGTCAGGGATACAACGACCGGCCCCACGCCAGAGCCACTGTGAATTCGAGGTAGATCTATGTCGTATGCCTACAAGCTGAATGAAGACGTTCGCCACCAGCCCCAAGGCCCACAAGGACGCGCCGCAACTGAGCCACCGATGATTTACACGATCGTCCAGCATATGCCCATCGAGGCCGATGGACGTCTCCGATACCGCATCAAGTGCAAGTCGGAGAAAATCGAGCGAGTCGTGACGGAAGATCAGCTTTCGTATTCGCAGTGAACTGCTCGATGACGGCGGCTCCCTCGCTCAGCGCGAGCGCTTCGGCAATTTTGGCAGCTTGTCGGGATTGAACGGCGGTATCTGCCGGGTTCGTTCTGGCGCGGGCGCCTGCTGTTCCGTTAGGATCAGCGTACCCTGAAGGATCATTCCCGGCGCTTGCGCTGCCGTCGCCGTGTAGGTCGCGACCTTGCCCGGGCAGTTTCCCTCGATGTCCAGCGTGAGCTCATCGTCGACACCGAACACCGTTGCGCGTCCGTCGGTATGGCGCTTCGTCGACACGGTGGCGGTGAAGCGATCGCCGTCGACCTTGCAAGAGCCGTGATAGGTCATCAGGCTGTCGCAGCCCCAGATCTGTCCGTCTGCGATATGGACGATCCCGGTCCCCTGATCGAGGGGCGTCTTGTACCAGGCGGCATAGGTGCCGTCCTTCAACATGGGAGCAGTCTCCCGGTATTCCCTCGCGCATCATCGACACGATCAGCGCTAACAAAGCGTTAATCGCGCGGCCCATGCCAATCGGGGCTATCCCTGCGCAGCTCGGCTTCCAGGTCTTCAATGATGCTGTGAAGCAGACACGCGGCAAGTGGATCGGTCACTTCGCGCTCCAACCGCCGGTAACGCGCGATCTGGAATTCCTGCTCTCTCAACTGGTGCTCTGTCATCGGACGGGCCCTCCGACAGATCGACGCCGAGACAGCCAAGTCGTTTCGTTACAATTTTAGGATCATTCGCTATGGTTTCCGATCGGTAAAAACAGCGCGACGCCAAGCTTCGCCGGCGCGCGGGATCATCGGAGGTTTCGAAAGGTCGATACGCCGACATGCGCCGCTGTTACGGCACGTCACCGCTTCTCCGGTTCTCACCGATGCTGTGCGGCTTGTTGAGGAAGAACTCCCGGTTGCCGAGAGCCGCCTCCGCGTACTGGTCGATCGCGACCTGGATGGCCTCGATGTGCATGCGGCACCAGCCCTCGAGGCAGGACAGGCGCCGCGCATGATGGAGCGCCTTCAGAAATTCCGGCGGCTCCTGCATGTCGGAGAAGTAGGTCGGCCTCTCCCCCTTCATGCTCGTGCCATCTCTCGCGGCGGAACAAGACGGCGCTTCTCGACACCGACGCGCGACGGCATCGGCCGACGGCGGGGAACGAAGAGGCTGGCGACGACGATCGGGTCGGAATCTCCGAGCGCGGCCCGCTCCTGAACGAGCCCGCTCATCACCGTGCGCATCTTCATGACTTCGCCTGCGACGAAGCTGCAGTCCTCGTCCCTGTTGATCTGCTCATGCATGATGGCCTCGGCTTCGCGCATGCTGACGCGCAACGCCCTGATGATCCTGCGGATTTCGTTAATGCGGTTGTCCATGGCTCGCTCCCTTGGCTGGACGAGCAGCATAAGAACAAAACATGAACAATGAGTCAATCGGCTTGAGGTAGAACAGAGCCGGCGTGACACGCCGTTTCGCGCGGTGCCACCCCGCGTCGGCCCCCGGGCTTACCGAGCCAAGATCAGAACGTCACCCGCATCCCCGCATAGAAGGCGCGCGGTCTTGCCGGGCTAAGCGAGCGCGGGTCGGTGAACTCGGCGGCGCCATTGGTGAAGTTGGGGACGGCTGTGCGGTCGAAGAACTGTCCATAGGTCGCGTAGCGCCTGTCGAAGATGTTGTCGATCTTGCCGTAGAGCTGGACGTTCTTGGTCACTTGGTAGGACGTGTGCAGGTTGAACACGGTGTAGGACGGCAGCTTCGCATATTGGTTGGACTCGTCGCCGACCAGATATTGGCTGGAGACGAACAGCGCGTTGCCGCCGACTTTCCAGACGTCGGTGACGGCATAGTCGATGCCGACCTTGACGCGATGGCGCGGGATCGCCGGGAGCTGGTTGCCGGGCAGCACCTGAATGGTCTCGGTGACAGTATCCCTGAACGGGCTCTCGGAACCGAGCGCGAAAGCGTCGAGATAGCGTGCGTCGACGAACGCGTAGCTCGCCTGAAACTGAATCGTGGGCGACTTGATGTTGATCTCGGCTTCGAGCCCCTGACGCCTGGTACGGCCGACATTGGAGAAATAACCGAAGCCGGTGCGGCCGACTGCGGGAACGGCGACGATGTCGTCGTAATTGGTGGCGCGGAAGCCGCCGATCTTCCAGCCGAGCGTGCCGATGTTCAGGTCCCTGCTGCCGCGCAGGCCCGCTTCCACGGTCTTGGACACCACCTGCTTCAATGGCGGATCGGAGACGAGAAACGCGGCAATGAGACAGGGACGAGCTGGATCGGAGCAGCCTAGCTCCAGCGGAGTCGGAACGCGGTTGGCCTCTGAATAGCCGGCATAGGCCGTCAGCTCCGGCGTGATCTTGTAGGTGCCGCCTATCACCGGATTGAACCGGGTGAAGGTGTGATCGCCGTTGAGATCGGTCCCGAGCTGATCCTCCAGCGTGATGCGCGCCACGTTGAAACGGCCGCCGCCGGTGACGGCGAAGGCGTCCGTGATATTGAACGTGTCCATCGCGTAGAGGCCGTTATATTGATTGACGGTCCGCAGCGAGACAGGGCCGGCAACGGTATCAGGTACGCCGGTCGGCCCCAGGAACAGGCCGGCGCCGCTGACGACGTAATTTTCTCCGATCGTGCCGATTTCGGCGGTGGCGTTATAGCGCGTGACACTGGCGTCATAGGTCGCGCCCATCACGAAGCGGTTGTCGTGGCCGAACAATTGATCGGTGTTGGTGGCCTGCCCCGACACGCCGAAGGTGGTCGAGCGTATCGAGCTGCGGTCGATCTCGCCGAGGATGGTCCCGGACGCGAAAGGATTGGCGAGCGGCAGACCGTTCACACCGTTTGCCGGTGTGGCGCCGTCGCCGAAGCAAAGAAGGCCGGTGAGCCCCGGATCAGTGCATTCCTGCGCGTCGGTCGGATTGCCGTCCACGAGCTTCTGCTCGTAGCGGCGCACATGAGCGGTGCCTTCGAGCGTCCAGGTCGGCGTCGCATCGACTTTGCCCGTCAGATTGAGATAGCCGACGCGATTGGAGGTGGTCTGCGGTGACGTGTAGGTCGCGCCCCAATATTTGTCGAGCAGCTCGGCCGGAACGGTGGCGCTGGCGCCGAAATCGTTCTTGGCGACGCCCATGTTGGCGTGGAATTCGCTGTCGCCGGCCTTGTAGCCGACGTCGCTGTAGAAGCGCCGCACATCCGATTGGGAGAAATTGCGGAAGCCGTTGTCGTGCAGGCCTTCGAGCGCGGCATAGACGCCGTAGTTCTTGTCGACCGTCTTGCCCCATTGCGCCGAGCCCTGGATGCGGCCGAACGAGCCGCCCATGAGATCAAGCTCCGCGCCCTGATAGGTGAAACCGTCCTTCATTTGCAAATTGATCGCGCCGCCCAGCGCGTTGAGGCCGAAGGCGGGATTGTTGGTCACGAGCGTCACCGACCGGATCGCCGCGGTCGGGATCAGGTCCCAGTTGACGGCGTCTGAGAAGGCTTCGTTGATGCGAACGCCGTTCTGATACACGGCGAGGCCTTGCGGCGTGCCCGTCACGGGCGAGGCAACGAAGCCGCGGAATTCGACATCCGGCTGAAACGGATTGCCGGTGACCTCGCTGATGTTGACGCCAGCGATGTTGTCGCGAAGCGCGTCGGTGATGTTCAGCGAGCCGGTGCGCCTGATCTGGCCGGCGTCGACGGCGTTGATCGCCGACGGGACCTTGTCGACGTCAAGACCTCTGCCGGTACCCGGCGCGGTCGGATAGACGTAAAGGCGCGTCTTGGGGCTGGCGGATGACGGCGCGCCGATGTGCGCAACCGGACGCGATGACGCGGTGCGCCGCGCCGTTGACGGCGGCGGCGCCGTCACCTCGACCGGCGGCAGGTTCTGGACGTTGGTCTCTTCATCCTGCGCGGCTCCCGCGGGGACCGCGAAGACGGAGACCACCCCGGCAGAAACCGAGGCCATCAACAAACAACGCTTGAACCCAAGAGGCTCGAACCCAAAACGCTTGAACCGAACACGATCGCCCATCCCAGCCTTCCCATCCGTCACCGCCGGCTGTTTTGATTTTCGCCGGTTGGTCGAAACGAGTGTAATCGGCGGCGATGCGTGCGCCAGCCACAAAAGGTCGGGGCATATCCGCACCCATTTTCCCGACCAAATCGGGAATTTTTCCCGACGCGATCAGGCCGCCGCCGTCGGAACCAGTGCTTCGACGGTCAGACCGCCATCACCGGACACGACGTTGAGCGTGCCGCCCAGCGCCAGGATTCGCTCGCGCATGCCGACGAGCCCGAAGCCGAGCTTCTGGCCCGGCTCCATGCCACGGCCATTGTCGCTGACCCGCACCCGGGCGCAGCCGCGGCCGTCACTTGCCGTCTGCGCCACCGGCTCGATGACGACATTGACCGAGGTCGCCCCGGCGTGGCGGAACACGTTGGTGAGCGCCTCCTGCACGATGCGGTAGATGGTGAGGTCGGCGGTCTCGCCCGTGACGCCAAGCGCCGGCGAGATCGCGGTCTCGATGGTGACATCGGGATGCGACTCCCGCCACAGTCGCGACAGCGATTCCAGCGCCTGGCGCAGGCCGAGCTCGGCCAGGCCGACGGGACGGAGGCGCTCCAGCACGCGGCGATTGAACTGCTGCAGCGCGTTGATCTGCTCCAGCATGGCACTGCCGTGTTTTCGCACGGCCTCCGCACTCGGGGCGCGTCCGTCCGCCTGCTTCGCCAACGCGCTGGCATGCGCGCGTAGCGAGAACAGGTAGGGCCCGAACTCGTCATGCAGCTCGCGCGCGATCTCCTTGCGCTCGACATCCTGGAGCGACACCGTGCGCTCGGCGAGGCGCCGCTTGTCCTCAATGGCGTCACTGAGCGTCGCCGCAAGATGGTTGAGCTTGGTGCAGATCGCGGCCAGTTCCGGCGCGCCGCCCGGCGCGACGCGCGCCTGATAGCGACCGTCTTCAAGCTCGGCCATCACATCCGCCAGGGACTGGAGCGGCGCCAGTGCCCGGCCGACCACATTCATCATCACCAGGAACAGCGCCAGCGCGATCACCGAGCCGACCTCGAGCTGGGTCACGATGGCGTCCCAGATCTCGGCGATCTCGTCATCGGGATGGGAGGTGATAAGCAGCGAACCCGGCTTGCCATGGATGGAGACGGGTACGCTCACCGCGGTCTGCTCGGGATGCACCAGGCTGACGAACCAGGCCGGCGGCGCGCGGGTGTCGTCATCGGCGTCGGTCCGCGGCTGCGTCAGCGGACGACCGGCTTCGTCCCGGAGCGCGATGCTGACATGGCGCAGGCGGCTGAGGTCGCGTGCGATCTGATTCAGCCTCGCATCCGGATCGGGCGCCTCGTTGAGATCCGCAACGATCATTTCGATGAATTCGCGCGCGAGCCGGATCACGCTCTGGTCCTCGGCCTGCACGCGCGGCCCGGCTTCCGCAACCTGGCGGCCGATATTGACGGCGAGCCCCAGCGCCAGCAGCAGCGCCAGCAGCAGGTTGATGCGCCCGCGCAAGGATAGATTTTGCCACATTGGTCTCGCCCGTGCCCCCGCGAAGGATCGGCTTGCGCCTGTCCGATAACGTTGACAGAGGCGAAGCGCCCGATATCTAATCGAAAGCGTACAGCAATCCCGGCCGGGCGCGAAACAGGCCAAGACGCTGTCGCGAGGAACGCCTATGCGCATTTTGATCGTCGACGATCATCCCATCGTCGCCTCCGGCTGCCGTGCCGTGCTGGCCGACGAGGGCGAGATCGAGATTTTGGAGGCCGCCGACGCCGAAGACGGCGAGTGCGTCTTCATTGTCGAGCGCCCCGACCTCTCGATCATCGACATCAACCTGCCGACCGTGTCCGGCTTCGAGCTCGCGCGCCGCATTCTCGAGCGCGCCCCCGATGCCCGAATCATCATGTTCAGCATGAACGACGACCCTGCTTTTGCCGCGCGTGCGATCGAGTGCGGCGCCAAGGGCTACGTGTCCAAGACCGGCGACCCCGACGATCTCGTCGAGGCGATTCGCATCGTCGGCGGCGGCGGCACCTATCTGCCGAGCGCGATCGCGCGCAGCATCGCCTTTGCCGGACCCGCGCTGGCGCAAAGCCCGCTATCGAAGCTGAACGCGCGCGAGATGGAGATTTTGCGGTTGCTCAGTGCCGGAAAGAGCCTTTCCGAGATCGCCTGGCTGGTGCAGTCGTCCTACAAGACTGTCGCCAACACCTCGTCCATCATGCGCCAGAAGCTCGGAGTGAAAACCTCTGTCGAGCTGGTGCGGCTGGCGATCGACAGCGGCGTGGCCTGACGGCGCCACGAATTCGGTCACACAAGCGTTGCAATCCTGATGTGGTTTGATGCCACGGAGCATAATGGCATGACGATCCAGACTGTCTCGACCAATACATCCTATGGCGGCGTGCAGGGCGTGTATCGCCATGCCAGCCAGGCGACCGGAACCGACATGACGTTCTCGGTCTATGTTCCCCCGCACGCGCAGGGCGCCAAGCTGCCCGTGGTCTGGTATTTCTCCGGCCTCACCTGCACGCACGCCAATGTCACCGAGAAGGGCGAATTCCGCAAAGCCTGCGCCGAGCTCGGCCTGATCTTCGTGGCGCCCGACACCAGCCCGCGCGGGTCCGACGTCCCGGGCGATGCCAACAATGCCTATGATTTCGGCCTAGGCGCCGGCTTCTATGTCGATGCGACGGAAGCGCCGTTTTCGCGCAATTATCGCATGTGGAGCTACGTCACCGACGAACTGCCGAAACTCGTGGCGGAGAATTTTCCGGTCGATGCGAAGCGCCAATCGGTGATGGGCCATTCGATGGGCGGCCATGGCGCGCTGACGGTCGCGCTGCGCAACCCGCATCGTTTTCGCGCGGCCAGCGCCTTTGCGCCGATCGTGGCGCCGTCGCTCGTGCCCTGGGGCATCAAGGCGCTGACCGGCTATCTCGGGCCGAACAAGGATATGTGGCGCAGCCACGACACCGTGGCGCTGATCGAGGACGGCGCGAAGTTTTCAGGCTTCCTCGTCGACGTCGGCGAGGCCGATAATTTCCTGAAGGAGCAGCTCAAGCCGGAGCTGCTGCAAGCCGCCTGCAACAAGGCGAACATCCCACTGACGCTGCGACGACAGGCGGGGTATGATCACAGCTACTACTTCATCTCGACCTTCATGGGCGATCACCTGCACTGGCATGCGGAGAGATTGAAGGGGTGAGCTTTCTGCCTCTCCCTTGGAAGACTCTACTCCGGCTTGCCGTAATTCGGTGCCAGCAACCGGTTACGGATCAGATAGCTCATCGTGCGCGTCCAGGATTCATCCGTGTTGCCGCGCATGTCGGCGCTGGCAGCCGTGATCATGTTGCCGGTCTTCACGTCGCGCAGGTAGATGTTCAGATTGATGATCAAGTTCGAGACCTTCTGCACCATGCCGGTGATTTCCAAATCGGCACCCAACTGCCCGGCAAGCTTGAGGTCGCAGCCGCCGCAGGCCTGCAGATTGGCGTGACGGGCCGCATCCCGGATCGGCGCGATATCGAGCAGCTGGAACCTGCCTGACTCAACCAGTGCCTTGCGCAACTGCTCGCTGATCAGGTCGAGCCGCGCCTCCTCGGGCTTGGATCCGTAGAACTCGCCGGGCAGGCTGGTGTCGATCAGTTCGAAATCGAACACCGCGAGCTTCGGCGGATCGGCGAGCGCGACCGAGCCCGTCAACAGCAAAGCGGCGAAACATATCAGCGCTCGCATGATCGTGATTCCCGGCGTGGCAACGTGAGGACGAAATGCGGGGTTGCATGCCCTGACAAATCGGTCATGCTTTAGCAGAGACAATTCTCCATCGGCGGTCAAGCCGGGGAGTTGTACGGAGGAAACATGATCCGATGGTTGGTCGGCCTGATCGGCCTGGGTTTTGCTGCGACGAGCGCGCTCGCGGCCGACCCTGTCATGATCGGCGTCGGCTATCTCGGAATTGCCGGCACCAGATCGACGCTGTCGCTGGTCGAGCAGCCCGCGGAGAATGACGGCGTCGCCGGCGCGCGCCTCGCCATCGAGGACAACAACACCACCGGCAAATTCCTCAACCAGCGATTTGCGCTGGAGGAGCGGCGTATCAAGGAGGGCGAGGATGCCGTGCAGGCCGCGACCGACCTCGCCGCACGCAACGGCTTCATCATCGCCGACCTGCCGGCCGACGCGCTGCTGAAGGTCGCCGACGCCCTGCGCGAGCGCGGCACGCTGCTGTTCAACGCCGGCGCGATCGACGAGCGGCTGCGCGAGGCCGATTGCCGTGCCAACGTCATCCACACCGCGCCGACGCGCGCAATGCTGGCCGATGCGCTCGGCCAATATCTGGTGTGGAAGCAGTGGAAGCGCTGGCTCCTCGTGGTCGGCTCGCATGACGAGGACAGATTGTTCGCCGATGCGCTCCGGCGCACCGCGACGCGGTTCGGCGCCAAGATCGTGCAGGAACGCAGCTTCGAAGACAAAGGCGGCGCGCGCCGCACGGACTCGGGCGTGACGCTGATCCAGCGCCAGATCCCGGTGTTCACGCAACAGGCGCCGGCCTACGATGTGCTGGTCGCCGCCGACGAGAGCGAGGTGTTCGGCGCCTACCTGCCCTATCGCACCTGGGATCCACGGCCTGTCGCGGGCTCTGCCGGCCTCGTGCCGCGGAGCTGGGACGCCGCGCAGGACCAGTGGGGCGCGATCCAGATGCAGAACCGCTTCGTCAAGCTCAACGCGCGGCGGATGACCGCACTCGACATGCAGGCATGGACGGCGGTGCGCATGATCGGAGAGGCCACCTCGCGCACCAATTCCGGCGACGTCAAGAAGGTCACCGATTTCATCAAGGGGCCGGATTTCTCGGTCGCCGCCTTCAAGGGCACAAAGCTGACCCTGCGCGACTGGAACCTGCAGCTGCGCCAGCCGATCCTGCTGGTCGACGGTCGCATGGTGGTGTCGGTGTCGCCGCAGGAAGGTTTCCTGCACCAGGTCTCCGAGCTCGACACCCTCGGCTATGACCGCCCGGAGAGCAAATGCAAGCTGAAGTGAGGACATCAAAGTGAGGACCTGGACGTTGCGCGCGTGGCGCGTTGGGTTGCTGTCCGGATTGGCACTGGCGGCGGCGCCGGCGCATGCGTTCATCGCCTATGTCTCGAACGAGAAGAGCAACACGGTGTCGGTGATCGACACCGACAGCTGGACGGTGACCAAGACCATCAAGGTCGGCCAGCGCCCGCGCGGCATCGACTTCACGCGCGACGGCAAGTTCGTGATGGTCGCGGTCGGCGACGACGACACCATCCAGATGATCGACGCCAAGACGCAAACCGTGGTGGACAGCCTGCCCTCCGGGCCCGACCCTGAATTGTTCGCCCAGGATGCCGCCGGCAAGGTCCTCTATGTCGCCAACGAGAACGACAACACGGTGACCGTGATCGACCTCGAGAAGCGCGCGCGCATAGGCGACATCCAGGTCGGCGTCGAGCCCGAGGGCATGACCATCAGCCCGGACGGCAAGACGCTGATCAACACGTCCGAGACCACCAACATGGCGCATTTCATCGACACGTCGTCGCGCCAGATTGTTGCCAACGTGCTGGTCGACGCGCGGCCGCGCTTTGCCGAATTCAAGCACGACGCTTCGGAATTGTGGGTGTCCTCGGAGATCGGCGGCACCGTCTCGATCATCGATCCTGGAAAGCACGAGGTGACCGGCAAGATCAATTTCGAGATTCCGGGGTTGAGGAAAGAGGCGATCCAGCCCGTCGGCATCGGCATGACCAAGGACGACAAGACCGCCTTCATCGCGCTCGGTCCCGCCAACCGCATCGCCGTGGTCGATACCGCCTCGCGCAAGGTGACGAAATATCTGCTGGTGGGACAACGGGTCTGGCACATGGCCTTCACGCCGGACGAGAAATTTCTGCTGACCACCAACGGCGTGTCCAACGATGTCTCCGTCATCGACGTCGCCGCTCAAAAAGTGATCAAGACCATTCAGGTGGGCGAACTGCCCTGGGGTATCACGATCGCGCCATGACCAGCCCTGCTCCCATCACCGAACAACGCGAAACACCAAGGCCCGATCCGGCGGCCGTGCCCGCGCTGTCGATCGACAGCGTCAGCCACGCCTATGGCCCGCGCCGCGCGCTGATGGACGTGTCCTTCAACGTCCAGCCCGCGAGCTTCACGGCCCTGCTCGGCCTCAACGGCGCAGGCAAGAGCACGCTGTTCTCGCTGATCACGCGCCTGTTCGGCATCCAGTCCGGCCGCGTCGGCATTTTCGGCCATGACATCAGCAGGAGTCCCGGCGAAGCGCTGCGGTTGCTCGGAGTCGTGTTCCAGCCGCGCACGCTCGATCTGGACCTGTCGCTGACGCAAAACCTGCTCTATCACGCCGCACTCCACGGCATCAGCCGCCGCGAGGCTCGGGCGCGAGCCGCCGAGCTGCTCGATCGCATCGGGCTTACCGAGCGCGCCGGCAACAAGGTGCGCGATCTCTCGGGCGGGCAGATGCGGCGGCTGGAGATCGCCCGTGCGCTGCTGCATCGGCCACGCCTGCTGTTGCTGGACGAGCCCACCGTCGGCCTCGACGTCAAGGCGCGCGCCGACATCATCAGCCATGTGCGCCAGCTCGTGAGCGAGCAAGGCATCGGCGTGCTCTGGGCCACGCATCTGTTCGACGAAATTATGGCTGGTGACGATCTCGTGGTGCTGCATCAGGGCAAGGTGCTGGCGCAGGGACCGATGAGTCGCGTCGTCGCGCAAGCCGGCGCGCAGGACGTCAACACCGCCTTCATGCGCCTGACCGGCGCGCAGACCTTGCCGGGCGGCGGCGCATGAGCAGCATCACCACGCGCGAGGCGCCACGCGGCTTCTCGGCCGCCGAATATATGACCTGCCTCACGGGCATCGTCTGGCGCGAGGGACTGCGCTTCCTGCACCAGCGCGAGCGGTTCGTCTCGGCGCTGGTGCGGCCGCTGGTGTGGCTGTTCATCTTCGCCGCCGGTTTCCGTCAGGTGCTCGGCATCTCCATCATCCCGCCCTACGAGACCTACATCCTCTACGAGGTCTTCATCGCGCCCGGGCTGATGGCCATGATCCAGCTCTTCAACGGCATGCAGTCCTCGCTCTCGATGGTCTACGACCGCGAGATGGGGAACATGCGCACGCTGCTGGTAAGCCCCCTGCCGCGCGGCTACCTCTTGTTCTGCAAGCTGCTCGCGGGCACCGCGGTGTCGCTGCTCCAGGTCTACGCGTTCCTGCTGATCGCCTGGTTCTGGGACATCACCCCTCCTCTATCAGGCTATCTCACCGTGCTGCCGGCACTGATCCTGTCCGGACTGATGCTGGGCTCGCTCGGCATGCTGATCTCCTCCGGCATCAAGCAGCTGGAGAACTTTGCCGGGGTGATGAATTTTGTCATTTTCCCGATGTTCTTCGCTTCGTCGGCGCTTTACCCGCTCTGGCGGGTGCAGGAGGGCAGCCCCTATCTCTACTATGTCTGCGAGGCCAATCCGTTCACCCATGCGGTCGAGCTGATACGTTTTGCATTCTACGGGCAAATCAACTGGATCTCGCTGGCGGTGGTCGCGACCTGCACAATCGTCTTCATGATCGGCGCGATCTATGCCTATGATCCCTCGCGCGGGCTGGCGCGACGGGGCCCTGCGGGAGGCGAAGGATGACGGTTCGGGTTCTGGCCATGGCCGCTCTGATGCTCGCAGCCGTGAGCACGGCAGCACGCGCGGCCGATCCGCGCTATCCGGATTGGCCCTGCACGCAGGCAAAAGTGCCGGAAATTTCGCTCGCAGCCGTTTGGGCCGGTCCTTCGCTCGACGACGTGCAGAACAAGTGGAAGGACGACGCCAAAGTCAGCGCGCTGGTCGCGAAACTGTCGGCACGCAAGACGCCGCTGGACGAGGCCGAGAAGTTGGTGAAGGAGTTTTTGGCAGGCTCCGCGTCCGACAAGACCGCGAATGCGAAACTGCTGTTCGCAGGCCTGTTCGACACGCTCAACGCTCAGCGCTCGCAGGTCATGAGCGGGCTGGAGCGCGTCAGCCGCAAGCAGCGCGAAGCCGCCGACAAGATCCGCGAGGAGAGTGTCCAGCTCCAGGCGCTCCAGGGCGCCACGCCGCGCGACGAGGCGAAGGTCGATGCGCTCAGCAACGAGCTGATCTGGAAGACCCGCATTTTCGAGGACCGGCACAAGGTGGTGCGGTTCGTCTGCGAGGTTCCCACCACCATCGACCAGCGGCTGTTTGCGCTCGGACGCGTGATCCAGCAGGAAATGGAATAGCGTCAGCCTCATTGACCGCTTGCAGCAGGTTCCCGCGCCTCCATTGCGGTTGTTAACCCGCCGCCGCGCTATATGCCGGAACCAAATCGGTCTAGGATGTCTTGTCGATGGGTAATCCAAGGCATCGGGAGGCCTCGATGGGAACCACGAAATTCATCCTCGCAGGCGCTGCGGCCATCAGCATGCTCGCAAGCAGCGCATTCGCTGACGATCTGACCGGAATGGTCACCCGGATCGATCGGCTCAACAGTACGATCTCGATCCAGCAGACGCAGAAGGGCACAGTCGGTGGCAGCGCAGGCGGCGCCGGCGCGCTCCAGCAGTACAAGGCCAAGGATGCCGCGATGCTCGACGCCGTCCACGCTGGCGACCGGGTGAGCTACTCTGCGACCGACAATAACGGCACGGGCACGCTGACGAAGTTGCAGAAGCAGTAGTGTTGCCTTCACCTCTCCCCGCTTGCGGGGAGAGGTCGGAATCGCGCGCAGCGCGGATTCCGGGTGAGGGGGTACAGGTCCCTCGATGAATTCAATCTGAGGAGAAAGGGCCCTCACCCCAACCCTCTCCCCGTAAGAACGGGGCGAGGGAGCGCACCTGCGCTAGGTGATGCAGCTTGCCTACTGCTCCGGCCGCGGCTCGGGCTGCGCCTCCTCAGTGGGTAGCTTTGCACGCTCCCAGCCGTCGGTGCCATCGGGATACCAGGCGACGTTGGAGTAGCCGTACCCGAGCGCGCGCTTGGCGGCGTTCCAGGACATCCAGCAATCGGCCAGGCAATAAATCACGAGCAGCGCGGTCTTGTCGCCGTGTGATGCACGCGCGAGGCCGCGCTGAAAGTAGTCGTCCATGGCGGGCGGCAGCATGCCGTAGCCGGTATCCGGCAGCCAGATGCTTCCCGGAACATTTTTGCGCGGCGCCTCGCGCCAGACGGTACCGGCTGGAAGATTCTTCGGCTTCGGCGCGCGCGGCAGCACGTCGACGAAGGCGCCGCTCTTCGCGTGCCAGATCGCCTCGGCTTCTGACGTCGACAGTACGCGCGCGCCGCCGAGCGTCGCCGGCACAGGCGCGCGGTAATTATCGGTGCGATAGCCCTCGGGCTCGAACGGCTCCTGCTGCTGCGCGACGACCGGCGCCACCAGCATGGCGGCGACCAGCGCAGCGACAACGCGCCGCCTCATGTCATGGTGCCTTCTTGGCCGTCTCCGCGCCGAGCGGCCGATCGTTCTCGTCCAGCAGCGGCACGCCGAAGTCGAGCAGGATCTTGTTGATCTCGCCCTGGTTCTCCTGGATCAGCTTGTTCAGCTGTCGCTTCCAGTTCTGATCGGCGCCACGTACGCCCATGCCGATGCGATAGACCAGTTTTGGCCCGGTGGTTTCCTTGACCAGCGGCGTGACATGAAGCGAGCCCGCCTTCTTCGCGTAGAACCCCGCCATCGGTCCCCACAGCACGCCGGCATCGATCTTGCCGGCCGTAAGGTCATCGATCATGGCCTGCGCCGAATTGTCGTAGCGCGTGTCGATCATCAGCGGATAGGGCTTTGCATCACCCATCAATCCCGCGATGGCCATGTTGGTCGCAGGCGGCGTGCCGGCGACGATGCCGACATGCTTGCCCTTCAATCTGGTATCCTCGAGCGTGTCGACCTCCTCCAGCCCGCTGCCTGCTTTCGCGACGAGGGCATAGCTCGTGCGGTAATAGGGATTGGTGCCTTGCACGAGGTCGTCGCCTTGGGGGAAGCCCATGATGACGTCGCAGCGATGCGAGCCGAGCGTCATGCGCACGAAGCCGGTGGCTTGCGGAAAAAAGACATAGTCGAGCTTCTTCTGGAGCTTGTCCGCAAACAGCTCGGCAAGCTTGTTCTCGAATCCCTCGCCCTTCTCGTTCGAGAACGGCAGATTGCGCGGGTCGGAACAGACGCGCAGCACCTTGGGATCGACCAGCTCGAACGAGAGGTCACCCGTCTCGTTGGTCTGCGCGATGGCGACGTCGCCGAACGCGCAAGACGCAACCAGGATACTCAGTGAAAACAACCAGCGACGATGTCGTCCGGCCTCCGTCATCGCGCTTCCTCCTAGGCTTGTTTGAATGCTAGCCATGCAACGCATGACGCGCCATGTTTTGCCAGACTGTGTGCTGGCTTTTCTTTGTTGCAGTGCAATGCGCGCAAACCCTTTGAACTGAGGCGGAAAAGTGTCTCGCATCGCTCTCGTGATCGCAGCCTTGTCCCTGCTGGTGAAAGCGACGCTAGCATGCGCCGCAGCGGCCGAATTGCCTGTGAGCGAAGTCGCGCCGGGAATCTTCGTACACTCCGGGACCATCGCCCTGATGACCCGCGAGAACGAGGGCGACATCGCCAATGTTGGCTTCATCGTGGGCGAGGATGCGGTGGCCGTGATTGATACCGGCGGTAGCGTTCGCGAGGGCGAGGCGCTGCTGGCGGCGGTGCGGGCCCGCACCAGCAAGCCGATCCGCTACGTCATCAATACCCACGGCCATCCCGACCATGTTTTCGGCAATGCGGCCTTCGCCCTCGGGGACACCATTTTCGTCGGTCACAGCAGGCTGCCGCGGGCGCTCGCTGCGCGCGGGCCGTATTATCTCGACAATTTCAGACGGATCATGGGCGACGAATTGATATCCCCCGTGAAGATCGTGCCGCCCACAATGCTTGTCACGGACACAATGACGCTCGATCTTGGCGGGCGCCGCCTGAGCTTGCGGGCTTGGCCGGCCGGGCACAGCGACAATGATTTGACCGTGTTCGATGAGATGACGAAGACGCTGTTCACTGGCGACCTCGTCTTCCTCCGCCATATTCCCGTGATGGACGGCAGCATTCGCGGCTGGCTCGGCACCCTCGCGGAACTCGAGAGCATTCCGGCGCTGCGCGTCGTTCCCGGTCACGGGCCCGTGAGCAAATGGCCTGCGGCGCTGGCCGATGAACGGCGCTATCTGACGGCACTGCTGGCGGACGTTCGGGCATCGAACAAGAAGGGCGAACCGATCCGAACCGCCGCAGACAAGGCCGCCGCCTCGGAACGGCCGCACTGGGAGCTGTTCGAAGACTACAACGCCCGCAACGCAACCGCAGCATTTTCGGAAATTGAATGGGAGTAGCGGACGCGCTACGATGCGCGAAACGTTGCTTCGTCCGCAGGACCATGACCATGACGGGATGCACGCGCCGGCTGCCTCTGATCGCCCTGCTCCTCGGCATTGCATTCGCCGTGCCGGTGCAGGCTGAAGAAGCTTACGATCCCTGGCCGGGACTGGTGCAGGACATCTTCAGCAATCGTCCGATGAATGACGGCGGCAATGTCATTGGCATCGAGATGCCCTATCGCGCCGAGGACGCGGCCATCGTGCCTGTGACCCTGCGCAGCAAGCTCTCGCCCGGCGATGCCCGCCGCATCCGTTCGATCACGTTGGTGATCGATCGTAACCCGGCACCGATGGCGGCGAAGTTCGAGCTCGGACCGGATGCCAACGTCACTGAAATCTCGACGCGCGTGCGCGTCAACAACTACACCGACGTCCATGCGGTGGCCGAGCTCAGCGACGGACAGCTCTACGTCTCGAAAGTCTATGTGAAAGCCTCCGGCGGCTGCTCGGCACCAGCTGGCAAGAATGCCGAGGAAGCCCAGAACCGGCTCGGGCAGATGCGCTACCGGCAATTCGCGCGCGAGGAGGCCCCGGCGAGCCGCATGCGGGAGGCGCAGATCATGATCGGCCACCCCAACAATTCCGGCCTGCAGATGGACCAGGTCACGCAGCTCTACATTCCCGCCTTTTTCATCAATCAGCTCAAGCTGACCCAGGACGACAGCCCCGTGCTCTCGATGGAAGGCGGCATCTCGATCTCGGAAGATCCCAATCTGCGCTTCACCTATGTTTCCAACGGCGCCAGGCGTTTTCGCGCAGAAGCCAAGGATACGGACGGACACGTGTTCCGCAACGAGTGGGATGTGGAGAAGCCGGGGACGTGAGGGCATCCATCATCGTCCCTCAATATCCCTCGCCCCAACGATACTGCCATGCGATACCGACAGCTGTCAGTTCGCTTCCCGTGCGGCTGGTGATGCCGGTGCTGGCAGAGAGCTTGACTGAGTTTTGTCGATCGATCGGAAACGCAACCGTCACGCCCGCGCGCGAGATGGCCTGCTCGTTGTCGTTTTTGATGCCGTTGAGGGTCGTGCTGCCGCCGGCGAAATACAGTCCGTCCAGCGCCATCCATATGCCGGACTGGAACGTGTAGATGACATGTCCCTGCACCGCATAGATCGGAGCCTGCGAGAACGTCTTGCCGCCGAAGAAGTCGGTGTTGTCGCTGAAGAAGGTCACGCTGGGGGCGAGTTCGACCGTCCATGGTCCCCATGCCTTTGAAATTCCGAGCTCGGGCCGGAAGGACCAACGGTTGCCGCCGAGGTTGAGCAGCTTGGTGCTGTCATATTGCCCGAGGGGCGCGGAGACCTGAAGGCTTACGCCCACGATCAGATCCTGGTGGTAGCTGGCGAAGTCCTTCGCCGAGAGCGCGGGAGCCCCAAACAGGTTGACCGAGACACGAAATCGCGGATCGCCCAGACCGGACATCTCCCGTTCGCGCGGCTCGCCGTTGACGAGCCCATGCGCGGCAAACGACGATGCCGGCACGATCGCATCGAACTTGGCCGACTGGCCAGCGACGTCGAAGGACCGAACATAGGCCACTACGCCGGTATCGGAGCGGAATGTGGCATCGGCGATCGCGGTGCTGGGATCGAACGCGAGCTTGCCTTGGGCGTAAACGTAGCCCGAGATCAGGAAATTCAATCCGACAGGCGTATTCGAATACGATCGCGGCTCTGCCTCCTGCGCGCTCGCATTCGAGACCGCCGACAATGCGGCGATTATTCCCAATGCCGGGCCAAGCGGGAACCGTCTTGCGCGACGCGCTTGAGGCGCATCGGCGTTTGCATCATCGATGATGGGCGCATCACCAACCGCCCGGTGCACTCCAACGCCGCGCCGGTCCATCGAGATATCCTACCAAGCAAGCCCGTCGGATCATACCATCGAAGCTACGCCGGCGACCTTGACGAGGGAAGCGAAGCAGCGCGGCAGCGGTCAAAAACACCTCACCTCGGCTTCCGCCTGCGCGCGCCTGAGGTCATTCACCGCGGAATTCGCCTGCTCTGACGTGCGGAACTGGACGCCGAGATTACCGCGGACCTGGGACATGCTGAGCGCCGTCTCCGCGGTGACGTAGCGCTCATAGGGCACGATCGAGGCCACCACGTCGATCGAGCAGGAACATTGCTCGATCGCCTGCCGGCTCTCGCCATTGGCCTTCATGCAGCCATAGACATACTCGGCACGCGCCGACGTCGGATAATCATTGGCCTCTTCAGCCTGCGCAGCGAGCGCGGTCGCAGCCCACACCGCCAATGCGGCGACAATCGGTCGTAGCTGTCCGGCCAGATTCATGAGCGTCCTCCCGCTGGTTGCGACGGAAGCTATGCTATGCGTATTGTCCTGAAAAGCACCCTATCAGAGGAAACGGCTCACAAGGTGATGAGAGTATTTGGTCGATCATTGGCGCTCGCGGTGACGCTGGCGCTGACACTAGCCGGGCCCGGCCGCGCCGCGGATACGATCCGCCTTGCGGTGCAGAAGACCGGAACATTTTCCTGGGAGCTGGCCGCGATCCGCGCCGGCGGCCTCGACAAGGAGGCCGACCTGTCGCTCGACGTCACCGAGCTTGCGAGCCCCGAGGCCGGCAAGATCGCCCTGCGCGCCGGCAATGCCGACATCATCCTGTCCGATTGGCTGTGGGTGTCGCGCGAGCGCACGCTCGGCGCCAAGCTCACTTTCTATCCCTATTCCAGCGCGCTGGGCGCGGTGATGGTGCCGGCCTCCTCGCCGATCAAGTCGCTCGCCGATTTGAAGGGCCGCAAGCTCGCCGTCGGCGGTGGTCCCATCGACAAGAGCTGGCTGCTGCTCCAGGCGCGCATGAAGCAGGACGGCATCGACCTGAAGTCCGAGGCGACGATCGTCTATGGTGCTCCGCCTCTGATCGCCGCCAAGGCGCTGGACGGCGAGATGGATGCGAGCCTCAATTTCTGGAATTTCTGCGCACAGCTGGAGGCCAAGGGTTTCCGCCGCCTTGCCGGCATCGAGGACATATTGCCGAAACTCGGCGCCAAGGGCGCGGTCTCTGCAGTCGGCTATGTCTTCGACGAAAGCTGGGCAGCAAATCATCGCGAGGCGGTGGCGCGCTTCATCGCGATGACCCGCAAGGCCAAGCAGCTGCTGGTGACCTCGGATGCCGCCTGGGACAAGATCGCGCCGCTCACCGGCACGAGCGATGCCACCATGCTGAAGACCTATCGCGAGCGCTATCGCGACGGCATTCCGCGCCGGAGCATCGACGACGAAGAAAAGGACGCGCGCGTGCTCTACCGCGTACTGGCCGAGACCGGCGGACGCGACCTCGTGGGCCCGGCCGCCGAGCTCGATCCCGGCACGTTCTATCACGCAGTTGCCGGAGACTGAGGTGCTGCGTCTTCTGTCGTTTGCCCTGTTGCTTGCGATCTGGTGGATTGCCGCCCTGTTCGTCGGCGCCGCAAAGCTGCCCTCTCCGCCCGCCGTGCTCGACGTCGTCATCGCGGAAGCATCGAGCGGCGCGCTGTTCCTGCATCTCGGCGCCACGCTCGCCCGCGTAAGCCTCGCCTTCGTGCTGGCGATGTCACTCGGGAGCGCCATCGGCTATCTGATGGGACGGGTGAAGCTCGCCGACCGCCTCGGCGATCCCTGGCTGATCCTGCTCTTGAACCTGCCCGCGCTGGTCGTGATCGTGCTGGCCTATATCTGGGCCGGGCTCACCGAGGCCGCAGCGATCGCGGCGATCGCCATCAACAAGCTGCCGACCGCCATCGTCACCCTGCGCGAGGGCGCGCGCGCGCTCGACCGCTCGCTGGACGACATGGCGAGCGTGTTCGCGATGCCGCCCTGGCGCACCTTCCGCCACGTCGTGCTGCCGCAACTGGCGCCCTATATCGCGGCCTCAGCCCGCTCCGGATTGTCGCTGGTGTGGAAGATCGTGCTGGTCGCCGAACTCCTGGGGCGACCCAACGGCGTCGGCTTCGAGATCGGCGTCGCCTTCCAGCTGTTCGATACGCCACGGCTGCTCGCCTATTCCCTGACATTCGCCGCCGTTGTGCTCGTGATCGAAACCGCGCTGGTGCAACCGTTCGAAGCCCGCGCAACACGGTGGCGACCCCGTGCGGCTTGAGGTCGATATCACAGGCAAGAGCTTCAGGAGTGCCGCGGGCGGAACGCAGGAGGTGCTCGCGCCGATCAGCTTCGCGCTTCAATCCGGCGAGGTCGGCGTGCTGATCGGTCCCTCCGGCTGCGGCAAGAGCACGATGCTGCGCATCATCCTCGGGCTCGACTGCGATTTCGAGGGGCGCGTCTCGCGCCCACCGGAAGCGCGGATCGGCATGGTTTTCCAGGAGCCGAGACTGCTGCCATGGCGCTCGGTCGAGCAGAATGTGCGGCTTGCGGCACCCGATGTCACCGACGCCAAGCTCGCCGAGCTGTTCAGGATCCTGGAGCTGGATGCGCATCGCAGCCATTTTCCGGGCGAATTGTCACTGGGCCTCGCCCGGCGCGTCGCGCTCGCCCGCGCCTTTGCCGTCGAGCCTGACCTGCTCGTGCTCGATGAGCCCCTCGCCTCGCTCGACGATGCTCTCGCCGGCCGTTTGCGCGACGAGATCGCGACGCTGGTGGCGCGCCGTCCGGTGATGACGTTGCTTGTCACCCACAGCCTAGACGACGCGATCCGGCTCGGCGACCGCCTGTTCTTGCTGTCGCCGCGACCGGCGCGCATCGTGCGGGAGGTGCCGATTGCCATCCCGCGCGCGGAGCGCAGCGAGGCCGAACTCGGCAAGATCAGGGCCGAGCTCGCCGCGTTGCAGCTTGAATCGAAATGAGAACTCATGGTCAATTGGACCAACGACATCTTCGCGGGAGGATCACCATGCGGCGTACGCTGATTGCGATCGGCATCCTGTTGGTTGCGATGCCGGGCGCGGCGCTCGCGCAGGCCAAAGGCAAGGGTATCCGGCTCTGGAATCTGACGACGGAGACGATCTCCGGCTTCCAGCTCTCGCCGGCCGGGAAGACCGAGTGGGGGCCGAACCAGTGCTTGAACGACAAGGACAAGGAGGTCGATCACGACGAGCGGCTGCGCATCACCGGCGTCGAGCCCGGCCGCTACGACGCCAGGGTCAGCTATCCCAATGCACGGCAGTGCATCGTGCGCGACATCGAGATCAAGGCGGATGCGGTGTTCTCGATCGCCGACAAGGATCTGAAGGACTGCACTAAGTAACGCCGGCGGCTTCACGCCTTGTCGTTCGGGTGCGGATATTCGCAGCGCCATCGCACCGCCTGCCACTTCGGATGGTCGCCGACCCATTGCGCGATATAGGGCGGCGCGGCCATCGCGCATTGCGTCGGCGACCCCGCATAGTTGAACACCAGATGCTGCTCCTCGCACGTCGCGGGCGAGAGCACCGCACACACAGTCACCACCAGGTCGATCGGGTTCATGCCGGGATCCTCGCAGAGGCGATGAAGAATAGCACAAAAGATTACGTTCCGAGGAGCGGGAAGTTTCAATCCGGTCGCGTGAAATAAGCGGGAATTGCCGGTCAACTCTCTCCGCAACCGAGGCGCGAGCGCTAGAAATTAATTCCAAAGACCAGCCTCGCCTGGTGGCGCTCGAAATTGACGAGGTCGAGATTGCCGCCCGATCCGGCCGGACGGCCCCAGGCCTGCATGCTCCAGCTCATGGTCAGGCGCGAGCGCTCGGAAAGCTGGAAATAAGCGGTCGGACCGACGAAGAGTGCCTGGCCCGCGAACTCGCCCAGGCCGATGCCCTCGTATTGCCGGAAGTAGCGGACCTCGCCGCCGAGCAGCACGTCGGGCCGCACGCGCACCAGGCCGGCGAAGGCCGCGCCAATGGTCGAACTCTTTTCGGACAGTCCCGCCATCTCGAAACGCGCCCATTCGGGTTGATAGATCAGGTTGAGCGCCCCGATGGCGAAGTTCGGGATCAGCTCGCGATCGAAGGCGAGCGTGAAATCGGTACCGTACATCCGGCCTTTTGCGCCAGAAGTCTCGTCGATGCGGTCGCCATGGAGTTCGGCGGCGACAGTCAATCCGAATGGCGCGCGCTCGCGATCGAGCAGGCGATAACGCAGGTCGAGCGAAGCGCCCTGAAAATTGAACTGGCGGCGGTCGCCGATATCGGGGACGCCGGTGATGTCGTGCAGCGTGGCCGTGCCGCCGACCTCGATGCGGAAGTTCGGCAGCGGCACGATCTCGATCTCGACCTCCTGCGACAGCGCGCGATAGGTCCCGCCACCTTTGCCGAATCGTCCTGTCGTCTGAGTCTGGAATTCGCGCTCGCCGGGATTGCCGACATCGGTGCCGATCATGAAGCCGAAGATGTGCTCGGTATCAAAGCCCTCTTCGGCGCTGACGCATGCCGGCGCGAGCGCGACAGTGCAGGCGGCTATGGTCCAGAATGTAAGGGCTCTCGCGCGCATCCCCGACACTACCACGGCTTCGACGGTGGTTGCCATCGAAGCCGCGGCAGATCGTCAGTCTTACTTGCAGTCTTATTTGCGCAAAGCGCAGGCGTACATGTTGATTTCCATGCCGACCGGCACTTCCACGATCTTCGGAGCTTTCCAGGCCATTCGGGGACTCCCAAGGGATTGAGCGCGACATCGCGCCGGCCAAAACCTAGGGCTGCGTCAGACACAGCGCAAGTCTGGAATCGCGCCGTTGACACAGCGAACTGTCGCATCGCGCTTGCAAATTTCTCTCTGGGGCAACTCGCCTTCGCTCCCAGTCAAGCGGCCCGGTTCTCACCGCAACAAGCGCAGCAGCGCGCGGCCGGCGCGCGAGTTCAGCTCCTTCGCATCCAGCGTTCCATCCTTGTCGGGATTCGCCGCGTTGAAGCGCTGCTCCACCACCGAGAGATATTCGTCCAGCGTGAGAGTCCCGTCGCGATCGGGATCGGCGGCGGCGAGTTCTTTCGCCGTTAACCGTCCGCGCAATTCGCGGGCGTCGAGCGTGCCGTCGTGATCGGGATCGAGCTTGGCGAACAACGCAGCCGCCGCCTTCTTCACCTCGGCAAGATCAAGCGTGCCGTCATTATCGGTATCGAACGTCTTGACTGCGTTGCCGGAGGCCGAACATGCCGGACCGGACATCAGCGCAATCGTGAGCGCAAGTGCAGCAGAGCGACGCGATATCATGAAAACCTCCTTGACCAAGGGCTCCGATTCGAGCCGGATCGAAACGACATAAGTCCACAAGCGAGCCTCCGTTCAAGCCCCGAATTGCAGCCTGCGCACCGCACAACTTGCGGAACCCGTCGCCCCGACCGCTGCCGTCGCGCACGCGCCCTGCTCCATGCCGCGGAATTTCTTCAGCGCCTGCGCACAAGTGAGCGTGGCTTGCCAGGTCACCGTCAGATGACGGCATCCGGCGCCCACTATATCGGCGTCGCAATTACGACTTTCGTATTGACGCGTTTTGCATTCGGGCGGAGTGTTGCTGTCGCAGCGTCAATAGGCGCGCATACTGGGAGGAACGGATGAAACGCTTTGCGATGGCCGCGAGCCTCGTCATGCTTACGTCGACTTGTGCAAGTGCACAAACCAGCGAGCAGCTGGTCAAGGGTGCGACCGATACATCGAACGTTCTCAACTACGGGATGGGCTACAATCTTCAGCGTTTCTCGACGCTGAACCAGATCAACAAGGACAGCGTCAAGAACCTTGTCCCGGTCTGGAACTACTCTTTCAACGACGATCGCAGCGAGGAATCCCAACCGCTGGTCTACCAGGGCGTGATCTACGTGACGTCGCACAACGCGACCATGGCGGTCGACGCCAAGACCGGCAAGCAGATCTGGAAATCCAAGGTCGAATATCCCGCCGAAACGCCGCGCATCGTCTGCTGCGGCATCATCAATCGCGGCGCGGCGCTCTATGAGGGCAAGGTGTTCCGCACCACGCTCGACGCCAACGTGGTCGCGCTCGACGCCAAGGACGGCAAGGAGCTGTGGCGGCAGAAGGCAGCCGACATCAAGGAAGGCTATTCGATGACGGTGGCGCCGCTGGTCGCCGACGGCGTGGTGATCACCGGCATCTCCGGCGCCGAGTTCGGCACCCGCGGCTTCATCGACGGCTGGGACCCCGCGACGGGCAAGCACCTGTGGCGCACCCATTCGATCCCCTCCCCCGATGAGCCCGGCGGCGACACTTGGAAGGGCGACACCTGGAAGCTCGGCGGTGGCTCGACCTGGATTACGGGCTCCTACGATCCCGAGCTGAACACGGTCTATTGGGGTATCGGCAATCCCGGACCGTTCAACTCGGCGGTGCGCCCGGGCGACAACCTCTACACCTGCTCCGTGCTGGCGATGGATCCCAAGACCGGCAAGATCAAGTGGCACTACCAGTTCTCGCCGAACAATCCGTTCGACTATGACAGCGTGGCCGAGATGGTCCTCGCCGACATGAACGTCGAGGGCAAGCCGACCAAGGTGTTGATGGACGCCAACCGCAACGGCTTTTTCTACGTGCTCGACCGCACCAACGGAAAGCTGCTCGCGGCCAATCCCTACGTGAAGGTCAACTGGGCGACCGGAATCGACATGAAGACCGGACGGCCCATCGAGACCGACGTCTCGAAGGACGCCCGTGAGGGCAAGAAGGTGACAGTCTATCCGTCGATCCTCGGCGGCAAGAACTGGGAGCCGATGTCGTTCAATCCGCAGACCGGCCTCGCCTACGCCAACACGCTCGCCTTCGGCGGCAGGTACAAGACTGAACCCGCCACCTTCAAGCAGGGTGAATGGTATCTCGGCATGGACCTCACCGATCTCTGGGAATGGGGCGACGGCCCGCGCGGTCATCTGAAGGCGATCGATCCCATGACCGGCAAGGCGAAGTGGGAAGCACCAAGCGACATCCCGCGCTTCTCCGGCGTGCTGTCGACCGCGGGCGGCGTCGTGTTCTCGGGGGCGCTGACCGGCGAGTTCGAGGCCTTCGATGCCGACACCGGCAAGAAGCTCTGGCAATTCCAGACCGGCTCGGGCATCGAGGGACAACCGGTGACCTGGCAGCAGGACGGCGTGCAGTATGTCGCGGTGACGAGCGGCTATGGCGGCGTCTACTCGCTGTTCTCCGGCGACGAACGGCTGGCCAAAGTCCCGCCCGGCGGCTCGCTTTGGGTTTTTGCGGTCAAGCAATAACCACGGCACGATGCTGAGAAAGCTATCTCACAAGACGGTGGCGATCCTCGCCACCGTCGCGGTGCTGACGGTCGCGCTTGCGGCGACCGTTCGTGCCGCCGATGATTCAACCGGCAATCCCGTGCAGGCGCAGATCGACCACGGCAAGTCGACCTATGCGGAGAAATGCTCGCACTGCCACGGCCCCAACATGATGAACCCCGGCACCATCACGCCGGACCTGCGCGCCTTCCCCGACGACAAGACGCGCTTCGTCACCACCGTGAAGAACGGCAAGAACAACAGGATGCCGCCCTGGGCCGACATTCTCAGCGACGAGGAGATCGGGAATCTCTGGGCCTTCATCTCGAGCCGGAGAAAACCATGAGGCGCTGGCTGGCCGTGTGGGGCATTGCCGCGATCCTCGCGGCGGCGACTACGACCGCGCGCGCGACTGACGACCCGCTGAAGATTTGTCTCGACGAGGACCGGCCACCGCTGTCGGTGCACCACAAGGGCAAGCCGGACTCGGGTTTCGACGTGCTGCTGGCGCAGGCGATCGCCGATCGGCTCGGACGGCCGCTGACGATCCAGTGGTTCGAGAGCAAGCTGGACGAGGATTCGAGCCCGCAGCTCGAGGCCAATGCGCTGCTGTCCGACGGGCGCTGCTCGCTCGTCGGCGGCTACGCACTGACGACGGACTCCCTCGTCAAGCCCGGCATGAAAACGGCGCGCCTGCCGGATTTTGCCGGCGCCACGCGCGACGACAGGCGCCGCCGCGTCGCGCTCGGCGTGCTCGCGCCAAGCCAGCCCTATGTCTACTCGCCGATGACGGTCGTGCTCGGACCGAAGGCGCGGGGTCGCAAGATCGACGACATTGGCGACCTCGCCGGCCTGCGCCTCGTGATCGAGAGCGGCTCGCTCGGCGATGCGATCCTCATGACCTTCGACAAGGGGCGCCTGATCGACGACATCACGCATCTCGTCCCCGGCCGCGATGATCTCCTCGGTGCACTTGCCCGCGGCGACTATGACGCGGCGCTGATCGACCTCGGCCGCCTCGACGCCCATCGCGCTACGCACCCCGATACGGCGATCACCGCGTCTGGCTACTACTATCCGATCGGGGCCAATCGCGGCTATGTCGGGCTGGTCAGCGATCCCGCGCTGATCGACGCCGTCAACAAGGCGCTGAGCGGGCTTACCGCCGAGGGCAAGATCGCCGAATTCGGCAGGCAGGCGGGGCTGACCTATCTGCCGCCGCGTGAGCCTGCGATCCTCGGCGACGTCTGGATGAAGATCATTCAGCGGTGACCGGAGCGTCCGGCTCCCGGAATGACGGATAAAGTGGTCGGCGATGGGCCCGCTACAACCATGGCTGGCTCGGCGACATTCTGCACCCTATGATGCCGCCGTTTTCATACGGTCCTTTGGTGGCATCGTGAATCCTTCCGCCGCAAGCCTGCGCGACCTCCTCGCCCGGGAAATCAAGACCGGCGAGCTGGTGCGGGCGCTGATCGTCGTCGGCCCGATGGTCGCCGCCTATTTCATCGCGCGCGAGACGGCGCTGCTGAATGTCGGATTGATCGCGGTCTCGTTGCTCATTCCCGCACTCAGGCTGCACCTGCCGCCGAAAGTCGTCGCGTGGCATTATCTCGCCATCCTCCTCACCTTTGCCGCGCTGTTCCTCGCGAGCCCGATCAAGCCGCTATTCGCAGTGCTGACGGCGCTTGCCGGATTCCTTGCGGTCGCGGTAACGCGCTATGGCGAACATTTCCGCACGCTCGGGAATTGGGTGTTCATCCCCGCCGTGTATCTTGCCTGCGAGGTGCGGGAGGGCGTGAGCGCCTCGGAAGCCCTGCGCCATGCCGGCATGATCATCGTGTCCTCTCCGATCGCGCTGGCTCTGGTCTGCGCCATCCGGATTTACGACCGGCGACGGTGCGGCGATGCCGCGAGTTCGTTCGGACCACCCGCGGCCGAGTGGTTTGCGCCCGCGGGGGCAACCGCCCTTGCGGTGTTCACTGCGGCGGCGCTGGTCGAGATCTTCGATCTCGCGCAGGGCCAATGGGTGATGTGGTCGGCCGCAAGCGTCGTGGTCGGCGATCTCGCCGCTTCGACCGGCAAGCTGAAGCAGCGGGCGATCGGCGCCGTCGCCGGCGTGCCGCTCGGTTTCCTTGCCGGCATGGTGCTGCCGCAAAGCCGGGTCGGCTATGCCCTCGCGGTTCTCGCGGCCACCCTCACGTTGATCTCGTTCTCCCGCTACATCATCGGCTTCGGCCTGCGCTGCTTCTTCATCGCGCTGGCCGCCTCTTTCGCCGGCAGCGCCAGCGGCATCGCGGAGGAACGCATCCTCAACGTGCTGATCGGCGGCACCTTCGGCTTGCTTGCGGTAGCGCTGACCGAAATCGTCTGGCTACGTGTCATGCGAAAAGTGCGATTGTCCGGATGACGCCCGAATAGGCACAGCGCGGGCTTCGAATGCGCCAATCTGTCTCGCCTGCTACCCATGGCAGAGGCGACCCGATGCAGTACCGTCGGCGACAACCCGGGAGAGAATCATGTCCCCAAAACTCGATCGCCGCCACTTCATTGCCGCCGGCACCGCCACACTCGCGACGCCTTTCGTCTCGCGCGGCGCCTCGGCGCAGGCTGCGTGGCCATCGCGGCAGATCCGCATGATTTGCAGCTATCCCGCCGGCGGACAGACCGATCTGCTCGCGCGCGCCTATGGTGAATTCATTGCCAAGCAGGTCAGAAAGACCGTCGTCGTCGAGAACAAGCCCGGCGCCGCGGGCGCGATCGGGACGGCGGAAGTCGCCCGCGCGGAGCCCGACGGCCACACCATCCTGTGCTCGATCTCGACCACCTACATCATGAACCGGGTGGTGATGAAGACTCCCGGCTACGACATGGACAAGGATTTGACGCTCGTCAGCGTCATTCCGGGCGCCGGCCTGTTGCTGGTGGCGAACCCGAAAACCGGCGTCAAGACGCTGGAGGATTTCGTCGCCTTCGCGCGCCAGAGCGGCAAGGTCAACTTCGGCACCTATAGCGCGGGCTCGGCCCCGCATATGACGGTCCACGAGCTCAACAAGCAGTATGGTCTTGCCATCGAGCCGATCCACTATCGCGGCGAAGCCCCGATGTGGACGGGCATGCTGGAAGGTACGCTCGATGTGGCCATGGGCAGCTACACGGCAGCGCAATCGGTTTTGCAGAGCGACCGTGGCACCGTGTTCGCGGTGCATTCGAAGAAGGTCGACGCGATCCCTGATATCAAGACCCTCCCCGAGCAGGGCGCGACGTCGAAATTCTTCACCGTCAGCGGCTTCTCCGGTTGGGCCGTGCCGAAAGCGACACCGCAGCCGGTTGTCGACCGCCTGGCAGAGCTTTGCGTGGCTGCCAACGGCGATCCGAAGGTGAAGGAGGTGCTCAACACGTTCGTGCTCGAACCCGCGATCGGCTTCAACGAAACCAACGCGCTGTATCGGCGCGAGCTGCCGATCTGGATCGAGAGCGCGCGGTCGCTCGGCCTTGAACCCGCCTGAACCGCGAGGCAAGACGCCCTTCGCGGCGCGGCATCCGATCAAAGCCTAGTGCCGGAAACGTATTTTCCCGCTATGATTGTGCGACGCTGGCGGGAAGGTCTCGCCGGCGCGGACGAGAAAGGCCGATCCCATGACACCGGATGGCGTCGCCGTAGCCGTCATGATCATCCTGCTCTTTCCGATGGGCTATTTCACGCTGGCGTCTCCGGCCTTCCTGCTGGTGAGGCTAGATATCCAGCCCGTCGCCCAGCTTTTGCGCGGAATGTTCAATGCCCATTTTCTGGTGATGCGCGTTGCCGGAATCATCGGAGCGGTCGCTTTCCTGCTCGACGGTCGTCTGGTCGCCGCAATGGGCGTCGGCCTCCTTGCAGCCTTGGCGATCTACGGACGCCGCAGGTTCATGCAACGGATGGACGAACAGCTCAGCGCCAGGGACGCCGGCGATGCCGAGGCCCCGCGCCGGCTGCGCCGGCTCCATTGGAGCGGAATGCTGGGCAATGCGGTGCTGCTCGCCGCTCTCCTGACAAGCATTCCCTACATCGCCATATCGGCGTGAGAGACATCGCGGGCGCGTGAGGGTCAACCGTCGTCGTCGACGCCGAACCTGGCGTTTGCCTAGTGCTCGTCCGCCGCAACCGCGCCCTGTTGCGCCTTGTGGATCGAGGACGGCACCACGCCGAAATATTTCCGGAACACCCGGCTGAAATGCGATGAGCTGGAGAAGCCCCAGGAGAACGCGACGTCGGTTATGGTCTTGCCGGCGTGGGCCTCGAGCTCCTGGCGGCAATTCTGAAGACGCGCCTGCCAGATGTAGTCGCTCACCGTGGTGCCGCGCTCCGAAAACAGCATGTGCAGATAGCGCTTGGAGCAGCCGAGCTCGCCGGAAATCTGGTCGATGCACAGATCCGGATCGCGCAAATGCTCGCGGATGAAGAACTGCGCGCGCACATAGGTCGCTTCGGGCCCAACGCGATCGAGCATCGTGTCGGCCTCACGCAGCGGCAGCAGCAAGAGGTCGATCAGCGAATCGGCCACGCCGACCGCACTGTTCGCCGACAGCTTGGCCGCCTCGTCGAAGGTCGCATGCACGAAATCATGGGCGATGCGCCCCGTCCCCGTGCGTGAGGTCAATTTGCAGGCGGGCATTCGCTGCGACGGGAATCCGCGGTCGCGCAGCAGCGCCTTCGGCACGATCACCACGTCGTGGCGCGTGAAAGCGGGGCTGATGATCGAATGTGGACAGGAGACGTCATAGGCAATGATGTCGCCCGGGTTCAGCTCGATGTGGCGGCCTTCCTGCTCGAAATAAGACACACCGTAAGTCTGGAAGTGGATCTTGATATAAGGGTGTTCATTGGCCTTGGCGCGCGCCAGCGTGTGCGCGATGCGATGCTGGCTGACCTCGATCTGGCAGAGCTTCAGGCGCGAGACGCTGGTGTAGTCGATGCGGCCCTCGAGCGAGGACGCTTCGAGCGGATCGACGTCGAAATGCCCACACAGGCTGGTCAGCCCGTCGATCCAGCTTTGGATCTGACGTTTCGGCGTCATTCCCGTCGTCGAGAGCGTGTGAATCGTGTCGGACATTAATCCAGCCACTGGTTTGATCCGGAGATTTGACGCGAATCGCGAGCCGCGCTGCCGGAGCCCTGAACCGTGATTGCGTGACGTTTACCTCGATTTTGAGCGATCTTCTAGAACGAGCGCCATCGTTCCATTGCCACCCTTGAAAGTTAATCCTCCGCCTTAGTTGCAGCGCCGTCAAGGGGAACCTGAGCGTTGAAGGCGCTCCCAAAGCGTTGAGGAAGCCGCTGAATTCGCTACTGCAAAATCAAAAACTTCCGACCCGTGCGCTGTCAAGCAAACCAGCTTCTCTCTTGGGCAAGTTTCCCGATAACGAAGTCGTTAGGGATTGTATCAGGAACAACAAGAACGGGCCGCTCCGCACGTGGACCCGTGGCTCTCATCAGGAGGAGGAAACACCACAGCATCGTTTCTGGTCCCAATCGTGACCGCCCTGCACGAGCAGACGCCGGACGAAAAGCCCGGCGATTAGCAATGCTTCGGAAAAAATAAACGAGACCAATGGAGGAATGACTATGCGCAAGGTACTACTCGCGGCCTATCTCGGCTCCGCGGCGGCTCTCGCCGTCGGCAGCGCGTCGGCCAACGACGAAGTGCTCAAGATGTCGCAGAACCCGAAAGACTGGGTGATGCCGACGGGCGACTATGCCAACACCCGCTATTCCAAGCTGAACCAGATCAACGCACAAAACGTAGGCAAGCTCCAGGTGGCCTGGACCTTCTCGACTGGCGTGCTGCGCGGCCACGAAGGCGGCCCGCTGATCATCGGCAACATGATGTACGTCCACACGCCGTTCCCGAACAAGGTCTATGCTATTGACCTTTCCAACGAGAACAAGATCGTCTGGAAGTACGAGCCGAAGCAGGATCCGAATGTCATCCCGGTGATGTGCTGCGATACGGTCAACCGCGGTTTGGCCTATGGCGACGGCAAGATCTTCCTGCATCAGGCCGACACCACGCTCGTCGCGCTCGATGCCAAGAGCGGTCAGGTGGCATGGACCGCGAAGAACGGCGACGCCAGCAAGGGCGAGACCGGCACTTCGGCTCCCATGGTCGTCAAGGACAAGGTGCTGATCGGTATCTCTGGCGGCGAGTTCGGTGTTCAGGCGCATATGACCGCCTACGACATCAAAACCGGCAAGCTGGCGTGGCGTGGCTACTCGGAAGGGCCGGATAACCAGATTCTGGTCGACGCCGAGAAGACCACCGCGCTCGGCAAGCCGGTCGGCAAGGACTCCAGTCTCAAGACCTGGCAAGGCGATCAGTGGAAGATCGGTGGCGGCGCCACCTGGGGCTGGATCTCCTACGATCCCGAGCTGAATCTCGTCTACTACGGATCGGGCAATCCCTCGACCTGGAACCCCAAACAGCGTCCCGGCGACAACAAATGGTCGATGACGATTTGGGCTCGCAACCCGGATACTGGCGTTGCCAAGTGGGTCTATCAGATGACGCCCCACGACGAGTGGGACTATGACGGCGTCAACGAGATGATCCTCTCGGACCAGGCCATCAACGGCCAGCCGCGCAAGCTGCTGACGCACTTCGATCGTAACGGCCTCGGCTACACGCTCGATCGCGTCACCGGCGAGCTCCTGGTCGCTGAAAAGTACGATCCGAAGGTGAACTGGACCTCCGGCGTCGACATGGACAAGAACTCGCCGACCTACGGCCGCCCGAAGGTGCTCGACGCAGCTTCGACCGACAAGGCGGGCGAGGACCACAACGTGAAGGGCATCTGCCCGGCCGCGCTCGGCACCAAGGACGAGCAGCCGGCAGCCTACTCGCCGGACACGCAGCTGTTCTACGTTCCGACCAACCACGTCTGCATGGACTACGAACCGTTCAAGGTGAGCTACACCGCAGGCCAGCCCTATGTGGGTGCGACGCTCTCGATGTATCCGCCGCAGGGTGAAACCCACATGGGCAATTTCATCGCTTGGGACGGCAAGACCGGCAAGATCGTCTGGTCGAACAAGGAGCAGTTCTCGGTCTGGTCGGGTGCGCTCGCAACCGCAGGCAACGTGGTGTTCTACGGAACGCTCGAAGGCTACCTGAAGGCAGTCGACGCCAAGACCGGCAAGGAGCTCTACAAGTTCAAGACTCCCTCCGGCATCATCGGCAACGTCACCACCTATGAGAACGGCGGCAAGCAGTATATCGCAGTGCTCTCCGGCGTGGGTGGCTGGGCCGGCATCGGTCTGGCCGCAGGCCTGACCGATCCGACCGCCGGTCTCGGCGCAGTCGGTGGCTACGCGGCGCTCAGCAACTACACGGCACTTGGCGGTACGCTGACCGTGTTCTCGCTGCCCAACTAGACCTCTCAGCATCGCTCCGGCGCGTGGATCAACTCCACGCGCCGGCTCGTCTCACCGAAGGCCTTCCGAGGAAAATCTCTTGCGTAAAATCTGCTCTGCCATTGCTGCGATGTTCTTGGTCGCGTCCGGGGAAATTGCCGTCGCGGACGGCTCAGGTGACCCGACCGCCGTCAAGCAGAACGAAACCGGCGAATGGTCCGACAAGGAAGGCAACCCGACCTACAAGATCACTGACGGATCCGTCGATTGGTACACCTATTCCGGATACCGCCGCTATCACTCGGACTGCCATGTGTGTCACGGCCCGGATGGCATGGGCTCGACCTACGCCCCGGCGCTCAAGGATTCGCTGAAGACGATGAGCTATGCCGACTTTCTCGGCGTCGTCGCCTCCGGCCGCAAGAACATCTCGACTGCTGCAGAGAACGTGATGCCGGCCTTCGGCGATAACCCGAACGTCGCCTGCTACATGGACGATCTCTACGTCTATCTGCGCGCCCGCTCCAACGAGGCCTGGGGCCGCACAAGACCCGGCAAGCACGAGGACAAGAACGACGCCTATACCAAGAACGAAGATTCGTGCATGGGCAAGAAGTGAACGTGCGGAGCCCGACCAGGACCTGATTCCTGGCGCCCTGCTGGAATTTGAGGAGTTTAAGATGAAGACACGTGCCGCCGTCGCTTTCGAAGCCAAGAAGCCGCTCGAGATCGTCGAAGTCGATCTGGAAGGACCAAAGGTCGGCGAAGTCCTGGTCGAGATCAAGGCGACGGGCATCTGCCATACCGACGCCTACACGCTCGATGGCTTCGACAGCGAGGGAATTTTCCCGTCGATCCTGGGGCATGAGGGCGCGGGCATCATCCGCGAGATCGGTCCTGGCGTGACCTCGGTGAAGCCGGGCGACCATGTCATCCCGCTCTACACGCCGGAATGCCGGCAATGCAAAAGCTGTCTTAGCCAGAAGACCAATCTCTGCACCGCGATCCGCGCGACGCAGGGCAAGGGCGTGATGCCCGACGGTACCAGCCGCTTCTCCTACAAGGGCAAGCCGATCTACCACTACATGGGCTGCTCGACCTTCTCGAACTTCACTGTGCTGCCGGAGATCGCGGTCGCCAAGATCCGCGAGGACGCGCCGTTCGACAAGAGCTGCTACATCGGCTGCGGCGTCACCACCGGCGTCGGTGCCGTCGTCAACACCGCCAAGGTCGAGCCGGGCTCCAACGTGGTCGTGTTCGGCCTCGGCGGCATCGGCCTGAACGTGATCCAGGGCGCCAAGATGGCTGGCGCGGACAAGATCATCGGCGTCGACATCAACGACTCCAAGGAGGAATGGGGACGCCGGTTCGGCATGACCGATTTCGTCAATCCCAAGAAGATCACCGGCGACATCGTCCCGCATCTCGTGACCCTGACCGACGGCGGCGCCGACTACACCTTCGACTGCACCGGCAACACCACAGTGATGCGCCAGGCGCTGGAAGCCTGCCATCGTGGCTGGGGCACCTCGATCATCATCGGCGTTGCCGAATCCGGCAAGGAGATCGCGACCCGCCCGTTCCAGCTCGTCACCGGACGAAACTGGCGCGGCACCGCCTTCGGCGGCGCGCGGGGCCGCACCGACGTGCCGAAGATCGTCGACTGGTACATGAACGGAAAGATCCAGATCGACCCGATGATTACCCACACGCTCAAGCTCGAAGACATCAACAAAGGCTTCGACTTGATGCATGAGGGTAAATCGATCCGTTCAGTCGTCGTGTTCTAGCTCGAAAAGCGTCACCCCAAGGAGGATCGACCCATGACTGTTGCACTCCATCCCTCGATCGATAACGGCATCAAACAGGGCAGCGGCAGCTTCGCCGGCGGCACACTCGCCTGCAAATGCAGCGACCATCAGGTCAAGGTCGCCGTCAAGGGCGACGTCGCGCATAACCATGCCTGTGGCTGCACCAAGTGCTGGAAACCGCAGGGCGCGAATTTCTCCGTCGTCGCCGTGGTACCCCGCCAGAACGTCACCGTGCTCGAGAACGGCGACAAGCTCCAGATCGTCGATCCGTCGGCGGTGATCCAGCGCTACGCCTGCAAGGCCTGCGGCACGCACATGTACGGCCGCATTGAGAACAAGGGTCACCCGTTCTACGGCCTCGACTTCATCCACCCTGAACTGTTCCAGGAACAGGGTTCGCAGGCGCCGCAATTCGCCGCCTTCGTCTCGTCGGTGATCGAATCGGGCGTGAAGCCGGAGCAGATGGGCGCAATACGGGCTCGGTTCAAAGAGCTCGGACTTGAGCCCTATGACTGCCTGTCGCCGGCGCTAATGGACGCGATCGCAACCCATGTAGCGAAGGCCAAGGCCGCCTGAGCAAAGGCCGCCTAGGCAAAAGGCCGCCTGACGTTTGCCGCGCCCCGCCCGCTCGCTGGTTCCACCACACCCAGCGAGCGGACGGAGCCGGCCCGGGACAATCGCGGCGATGCCGCCGCTTCTCGATTGCGCTTGTGTGGGGGCCGCGAGCTCCCTCAGTCCTGGTCTCTGAATGACTGCGCAGGGCTGCCGGCTTCCTGCTTGAAGTCCGCTGCGCCTGCGTTTCTCCCTCCCTCGACTGAGGCATCCTGCTTCGTCCGCACAGGTCTTCTGGCGGACGAAGCTTTTTTTGGTGGGCCCATCTCGATAGGCGCGCGGCGTGATGCGGCGCCCTGCTTTTGACAAACCTTCGTTGCAATCTTTTCCCATCGAGAACAGCTGACTAGAGAACACTTGGCTGTGAATGCTAGACCGAAGCGATCCTTGCTAAGATCGCGACGTGACGATGCCGCGCGAATTCAATAATCAAGAACAAGACGGGAGGTATCGAACACATCCGGACATGACATTGGCATTCCTGATTCCTGCCGGGATCTGCCCGCGCGGGATGACCGCTGGAATGCGACGCCGCGCAGCGGACATTGCACCGACCGGCATCTGGAAAATCTGAAATCAACAAGCTTATGAAGAGCGAGGGACGATCATGATCAAGGTGAAGATCAACGGCCAGGAACAGAGCTGGGACGGCGACCCGGATCTCCCGCTACTCTGGTTCCTGCGCGATGAGGCCGGGCTGACCGGCACCAAGTTCGGCTGTGGCCAGGCCCTGTGCGGCGCCTGCACCGTCATCGTCGACAAGGAAGCCGTGCGCGCTTGCATCACGTCGATCAACGACGTCGCCGGCCGCGAGGTCACGACGATCGAGGGACTGCATCCGAACGGCGATCACCCGGTGCAGAAGGCCTGGCGGCAGGTCAACGTTCCTCAATGCGGCTTCTGCCAGGCAGGCCAGATCATGCAGGCGGCTGCGCTGCTGATGGAGAACCCAAAGCCGTCGCACGACCAGATCCGCGAAGCGATGTCCGGCAACATCTGCCGGTGCGGCTGCTACCAGCGCATCGAGAATGCGGTCCATCTCGCATCGACGGGAGTGTGACATGAATTTCATCGACAACCCGAAGAAGCTTCGTGGCTTCGAGAAGAACATCAAGGTCGAGAAGGTTTCGCGCCGCAGCATCCTGAAGGGGCTCGGCATCACCGGCGGCTTCGTGCTCGCGGCGCCCGTGATGTCGCGCCAGGCGTTCGCCTACGAGACCGGCGCCGGCAAGATGCCGCACGGCGTCGTGGTCGATCCGCGCGTATTCGTCGCGGTCGCACCCGACGGCACCGTCACCATCCTCGCCCACCGCGCCGAAATGGGCACCGGCGTGCGCACCAGCCTGCCGCTGATCGTGGCCGAGGAGATGGAAGCCGACTGGTCGCGGGTCAAGGTGGAACAGGCCCATGGCGACGAGGTCAAGTTCGGCAACCAGGACACCGACGGCTCGCGCAGCACGCGGCACTATTTGATGCCGATGCGCCAGATCGGTGCCTCCGCCCGCACCATGCTGGAGCAAGCCGCCGCGAAACGCTGGGGTGTGCCGGCAACCGAGGTCAAGGCCGTCAATCACGAGGTCGTCCACAGCGCGACGAGCCGCAAGCTTGGCTTCGGCGAGCTCGCAGCCGATGCCGCCAAGGAATCGGTGCCGAGCATCGAAGGGCTCAAGCTGAAGGACCCCAAGGACTTCCGCTATCTCGGCAAGGGCCAGATCGGCATCGTCGATCTCCACGACATCACCACCGGCAAGGCGCGTTACGGCGCCGACGTGCGGCTGCCTGGCATGAAGTATGCCGTGATCGCGCGCCCGCCGGTGACCGGCGGCAAGCTGGTCAAGTTCGATCCGGACGCGGCGTTGAAGGTCCCCGGTGTCGAGAAGGTGATGCAGGTGCGCGGCTGGCCGTGGCCGTCGAAATTCCAGCCGCTCGGCGGCGTTGCCGTGATCGCGCGCAACACCGGCGCGGCGATCAAGGGCCGCGACGCGCTGAAGCTGACCTGGGACGACGGCGCCAACGGCAAATACGATTCCGTCGCCTACCGTAAGGAGCTCGAGGAGGCCTCGCGCAAGCCGGGTCTTGTGGTGCGCCAGGAAGGCGACGCCGAGGCTGCTCTGAAGGGCGCCGACAAGGTCGTCGTCGGCGAATATTATCTGCCGCATCTTGCCCATGTCAGCATGGAGCCGCCGGTGGCAGTCGCCGACGTCAAGGGTGACAAGGCGGAGATCTGGGCGCCGGTGCAGAGCCCGGGCGGTACGCGCGAGGACGTCGCGAAGACGCTCGGCATTCCCGAGGGCAACGTCACGGTCAACGTCACGCTGCTCGGCGGCGGCTTCGGCCGCAAGTCGAAATGCGACTTCGCGCTCGAGGCCGCGCTGCTGTCGAAGGAGCTCGGCGTGCCCGTCAAGGTGCAGTGGACGCGCGAGGACGACGTCCGCCACGATTTCCTGCACACGGTCTCCGTGGAACGGATCGAGGCGGGGCTCGACAAGAGCGGAAAAGTGATCGCTTGGCGCCATCGCAGCGTGGCCCCGAGCATCGGCTCGACGTTTGCGGCAGGTGCAAAGCACCAGGCGCCTTTCGAGCTCGGCATGGGCCTCGTGGACATGCCGTTCGAGATCGCCAACATCTCCTGCGAGAACCCCGAGGCTGCGGCGTTCACCCGCATCGGCTGGTTCCGCTCGGTCTCGAACATCCCGCGCGCCTTCGCGGTCCAGTCGATGGTGGGCGAGATCGCCCATGCGACCGGCCGCGACCAGAAGGAGACGCTGCTCGCGCTGATCGGCAGCCCGCGCATCGTCAAGCCTGCTGTGAAGGACATGTGGAACTACGGCGAGCCCTTGGACAGCTATCCGATCGACACCGCGCGCCTGCGCAAGGTGGTCGAGCTGGTCGCCGAGAAGGGCGAATGGGGCCGTCAAGTGCCGACAGGCCATGGCCTCGGCATCGCCGTGCACCGCAGCTTCGTCAGCTATATCGCGACCATCGTCGAGGTGGCCATCGACGACAAGGGCAAGCTGACGGTGCCGCGGGTGGACACCGCCATCGACTGCGGCACCTATGTCAACCCCGAGCGCATCGCCTCCCAGATCGAGGGCGCGGCGATCATGGGGCTCAGTCTCGCCAAATACGGCGAGATCACCTTCAAGGACGGCAAGGTGCAGCAGAAGAACTTCGACGACTTCCAGGTCCTCAGGATCGACGAATCCCCTGCGGTGACCAACGTCTACATCGTGCCGCCAGGACCCGACACGCCGCCGAGCGGCGTGGGCGAGCCCGGCGTCCCGCCATTCGCGCCGGCGCTGATGAACGCCATCTTCGCCGCGACCGGAAAGCGCGTCCGCAGCCTTCCGCTCGGCAAGCAATTGGAAGCGTAAAGGCGGGAACACAAGGCGGCCTCGCGCCGTTTGCATCGATCTGACAGGAGCAGATCGATGACCCATATCTCAAAGGCGCTCGCAGTCCCGTTGCTGTCGAGCGCCTTTCTTTTGACGGCCACTGGCGTATACGCCCAGAGCAACACCGCGCCGCCGACCACCGCGACGCGCCCCAGCACGCCGGACCAGAACTCTCTCCCTAACACCAATGCCACGCCGCCCTCGACCAGCCAGACCACCGGGCAGCACAATCCCGATCCCAAGGTTCGCGAGATGAACCAGAAGGCAAAGGACAAGGTCGAGCGCGAGGGGAAGTAGCGATCTGCGCATCTGCGTTTTGACGCCGTGATTATCGGCTCTAGTTCTTCGCCGAGCCCTCTCCCCTTGCTTGCGGGAGAGGGCAGCGACGCCGGTGGCCACGATCACGCTTGGGTGAGGGGTATGCCTGCGCGAGTCTTGCACCTTGTGATGCGCGGATAGAACCCCTCATCCGGCGCTTCGCGCCACCTTCTCCGCAAGGGGAGAAGGGACAACGCCGACGCAAAATGCGGCGGACGTTGCCGTCCGCCGCATTTGCCCCCTGACACTCCGCTTCTTTCGATCCGCCAGCGGAGCTTATTTCTTCAGCGCGAACACCCAGATCACGCCGCCCTGCGGCACGTTGGCTTCGATGCCGATATCGTTGGTCACGAGTGCATCCTGGATGCGCTGCGCATCCACGCCCCATCCCGACTGGATCGCGATGTATTGCGTGCCGTCGATCTCATAGGACACCGGCATGCCCATGATGCCGGAGTTGGTCTTCTGCTCCCAGAGCAGCTCGCCGGACTTCGCGTTGAAGGCGCGGAAGTTGCGGTCGTTGGTGCCGCCCACGAAGACGAGATCGCCTGCGGTCGCCGTCACCGATCCGAACAGCTGCGACTTGGGGAAGTTGTGCTGCCACACCTTCTTGCCCGTGGCAGGATCCCAAGCCTGGAGCTCGCCGAAATGATCGGCACCCGGCTTCGTCTTCAGGCCGATGTCCTCCGGCTTGGTGCCGAGCCAGAGCTCGCCGGGCTTGAGCGGAACCTTCTCGCCGGTGAACCCGCCGCAGAAATTCTCGTTGGCGGGCACGTAGACGAGGCCGGTCTTCTGGCTGTAGGCCGCCGACGGCCAATCCTTGCCGCCCCACAGCGACGGACAGAACTCCACGCGCTTGCCGACCATCGGCTTGTGCGCGGGATCGACGATCGGCCTGCCGCTCTCGGCGTCGATGCCCTTCCAGACGTCGGTGGAGACGAACGGCCAGCCGGCGACGTAGTTGATTTTGGTCGGTGTGCGCTCGAGTATCCAGAAGATCGCATCGCGTCCCGGATGGACCAGGCTCTTGATGTTGCGACCGTCGCGTTGCAGGTCGATCAACATCGGCGCTTCGACCTCGTCCCAGTCCCAGGAATCGTTCTGGTGATACTGGTGATAGGTCTTGATCTTGCCGGTGTTCGGATCGAGCGCGAGCACGGAGGAGGTATAGAGATTGTCGCCGGGATGCATCTCGCCGGGCCACGGCGCGGCGTTGCCGACGCCCCAATAGATCGTCTTGGTGTCCTTGTCGTAATTGCCGGTCATCCAGGCCGAGCCGCCGCCGTTCTTCCAATCCTCGCCCTGCCAGGTGTCGTGGCCGGGTTCGCCTTCGCCGGGAATGGTATAGGTCCGCCACAGCTCCTTGCCGTCCTTGGCATCATAGGCGGCGACATAGCCGCGCACGCCGAACTCGCCGCCGGAGCCACCCACGATGACCTTGCCGTCGACGATCAGCGGCATCAGGGTCATGTACTGGCCCTTCTTGTAGTCCTGCACCTTGGTGTCCCACACCACCTTGCCGGTCTTGGCGTCGAGCGCGACGACATGGTCGTCGGTGGTGGCAAGATAGAGCTTGTCCTCCCAGAGGCCGACGCCGCGGCTGGTCGGATGCAGCTGGAATAGATCGTCGGGGAGCTGCCGCTTGTAGCGCCAATACTCGTCACCGGTCTTGGCGTTCAGCGCGATCACCTGCCCCATCGGGGTCGCAACGAACATCACGCCGTTGTTGACGATCGGCGGCGCTTCGTGACCTTCGACGACGCCGGTCGCGAAGGTCCAGACCGGGGTGAGGTTCTTCACATTCGAGGTGTTGATCTGGTCGAGCGGGCTGTAGCCCTGCCCGTCATAGGTCCGCCGGTAAAGCATCCAGTTGGCGGGCTCCGGGTTTTCCAACCGCTGCGCCGTGACCGGCGCGTAGTTCTCGACCGGGCCTGATATGGCGGCGGTCGAGGCAAGACATGTGAAGGCGACGAAGCCGGACAGTAACCACTGCTTCCTGGTCATGGCGTTCCCCTTTTTTCATTCGTTTTAATTCTTGTTTTGAATTCTTGTCGTTCGTCCCGTCGTCCGCCCATCGGCGGATGCGGTCTCTCATGACGCGGGCACAACCCGCACGCCCATCATCCCGGCTGCGCGCCACCTACCTTTCCGACGAAATTTCCGGCGACGCTGAGCGAGCCGTCAGCCAGCGCCAGCGGCAGCGCAGCGAGCCGTCGCGGCGCCGGCCCGAACACGACCTGTGCGCCCGCGCGAGGATCGTATTCGGAGTTGTGGCACATGCATTTGAGCACTTCCTTGTCACCGACATCGCTCTTCACCCACGCCGTGACGGGACAGCCGGCATGCGAGCAGATTGCCGAATAGGCGATGATGCCGTCGACGGCGCGCGCTTTCGTCTGCTCGTCGAGCTCCGCGGGGTCGAGCCGGATAATCAGGATCTCGTTGAGGCGCGAGGCGCTGCGCACGACCGATGTCTTCGGATCTTTCGGCCAGGCATGCACCGGCGGTCCGCCGGCCGACAGAGCGGCCGCGGTGACGGGCTTTCCCTCCTGATCGCCTTCGGAGAATACGAGCAGATCGCCCTTCTGAGGCCGCTCGTCGGAGCCGGGCGCATCCTCGCTCGCGTGGACCTGCGTGGAACAGGCGAGGCACGCCGTCGTGGCCAGCGCGCTCATCAACAGCGCCCGCCGGGTTTGCTCCGTGCACGCGTCAGCTTCGGATTCCGCTGTGTTGTCGGAGGATGAAGAGGATGGGTTGAACGATGCACGCGACATGTTCACAAGCAGGCGCTGGAACTCTGCCGAAAAAAAGGCAAAGATTTTTTCCCGCAGTGCATCACACGGTTATGCTCGCACTGATTGAACTCGAACACCCGCATTTTCGCGCATTTTTTTAATTGCAACGTCACGCTGCGCGACCGGCATGATGATTTTGCAGATCAGGTTAATGCTATTGGTATTGGTGCAATGCGCCGACGCTCGGCGCGAACCATAGCGCCATCAGTGCGGCTTGCGCGTTTCTCAGGCAGGCATTTTGTATTCTAGGAGCGGAGCACGTGACGCGGCGACGCGATACGGCCGGCCAAGGTTGCCGATGCCATCTCAAAGCTGTCGGCGATGCGGCGCGCTCTGTCGATGAACAGCGCGGCTGCCTGCGGCGGGCAGACCTCGCGCGCGGTCTGTTCGAACAGATCTAGCCAGCGGTCGAAATGATCCCCGACCAAGTTCAGTGGCATATGCGCCCGCATCGGCGAACCATGGTAGCGGCCGCTCATCAGCACGACCGACGACCAGAAATCCCGGAGCTTGGCCAGATGCTCGTCCCAATTCTGAACGATCACGAACACCGACCCCAGCAACTCATCCTCGCGCACGCGCCCGTAGAAACGGGTCACGAGTTCCCCGATCATCTCTTCGGTGATCCCCGTGCGCTCGATTGCATCCTGGGTCAGCAAATTCCGCCGCGCGGCCGCCGCCTCGCGCTCGGCCTTCAGTCGATCCGACATGTCCCTTGTTATCCGTTCCGTTGTTCCCGCAGGCCGCCCGTTCGACATTGTCGGGCCGATTGCGCGCGGCGTCTTTGTCGCAGCGCAAATCGCGGGGTCCGGCGGCAGGTACCAACGCCCGCCGCCTGCGCCATCGTCAGGCGCTATAGGTGTAAAAGCCCTGCCCCGTCTTGCGGCCGAGATGGCCGGCATCGACCATTTCCTTGAGCAAGGGCGCCGGACGGTATTTGGGGTCGTTGAAGCCTTTGTAAAAGACCTCCATCACCGACAACATGGTGTCGAGTCCGACGAGATCGGCGAGCGCCAGCGGCCCGATTGGATGGTTGCAGCCGAGCTTCATGCCGGCATCGATCTCTTCCGCCGTCGCAATCCCCTCCTGCAGCGCGAAGATCGCCTCGTTGATCATCGGGCACAGGATGCGGTTGACGGCGAAGCCGGGGCTGTTCTTGGCCGTGATTGCCACCTTGCCGACGCGCTTGGCGAAATCGAGCGCCTTGACGTGGGTGTCGTCGGAGGTCTGCAAGCCGCGGATGAGCTCCAGCAGCGCCATCACCGGAACCGGATTGAAGAAGTGCATGCCGATGAAGCGGTCGGGGCGGTCGGTCGCCGCGGCGAGCTTCGTGATCGAGATCGACGAGGTGTTCGTGGCGAGCAGCGTGCGCGGTGACAGCGTCGCGCAGAGATCCTTCAGGATCTTGACCTTGAGGTCCTCGTTCTCGGTCGCGGCCTCGATGACGAGATCGCAATCGACGAGCTTGGCGCGGTCCGTGGTGCCGGTGATGCGCTTGAGCGTGGCGTCGCGATCGGCCGCCGACATCTTCTCCTTCTTGACCAGGCGCTCGAGGCTGCCGCCAACCGTCGAAATCCCGCGGTTCACTGCCGCATCGGAAATATCGACCATCACGACCGAAAGCCCGGCCGCGGCACAAATCTGCGCGATGCCGTTCCCCATGGTCCCTGCCCCGATGATGCCAACGGTCTGGATCATTGCCTCAAATCCTTCATCCTTGTGGACGTGCCATACCGGCCCCGTCCCATTGTTCCTGGATCAGGGTCTAGCACCGCTCCCGGGCGGGTGCGACCTGATCCTGTCCCTTCCTTAAAGCATCCAAGGCGGGAATAAAGCTGCCTTTCGGCCGCGAAACGGCATGATTCGCGCTCCCGGGCCTGTTTGGCCCGGCCAATCTGCGGCACCCGTCTCTGGAAGCGCCGAGCGTTCGGAAGCACCGAGCTCGAGGCGGTAGCGGCTCAATCGAGACGAAGTACCTTGCCCGGATTCATGATGTTCTTGGGATCGAGCGCTCGCTTGATCGTGCGCATGATGTCGAGCTCGGTCCGGGAGCGATAGTGCTGGAGCTCGTCGAGCTTCTCGATGCCGATGCCATGTTCCGCCGAGATCGAGCCGCCCATGGAGGTGACGAGGTCGTTGACGGCCCGTGTGATTGCCGCGGAATACTGGGACAGCGTATCGAGGTCCATGCCCTTCGGACCCATGAAGGAGAAGTGCACATTGCCGTCTCCGATATGGCCGAGCGGATAGGGGCGGATCGTCGGCAGGATGGCGAGCACGGCATCAAGACCGCTGTCGATAAACTCGGGGATCCTGGAGACCGCGACGGACACGTCGTAGCTCAAGCCCGGCCCTTCTGTGCGCGATGCCTCGGCCACGCTCTCGCGAATTCGCCACATGTTGCGCGACTGCGCTTCGGTTTGCGCGATCACCGCATCCAGCACCCGGCCCGCCTCGAGGTGGTCGGCCAGGAACTGCTCCATCCTGTCCGACATGCCCGTGCCGCCGTCCTGCCGTGGCCGGGCCGACGACCATTCGAGAAGGAGATACCATTCGGTCTCAGCCTTGAGAGGATCCTGGGTGCCGGGAATGTGGCGCAGCACCATGTCGGTGCACGCACGGCTGATGAGCTCGCAGGAACCGACATTGTCATCGGAAGCGGCATGCGCCTCCGACAGAAGGTCGATGGCGGCCTTGGGATCGCGGATTGCAAGCCATGCCGTGCATACGTCTTTCGGCGCCGGCCAGAGTTTCAGCACCGCCTTGGTGATGATGCCGAGCGTCCCTTCGGCGCCCATGAACAGATGCTTGAGGTCATAGCCGGTGTTGTCCTTCTTGAGTGCGCGCAGGCCCTCCCAGACATCGCCATTAGCCAGCACGACCTCCAGACCCAACACCAGATTTCGCGCATTGCCATAACGCAGCACCTGCACGCCGCCGGCATTGGTGGACAGATTGCCTCCGATCATGCACGAGCCCTGAGCACCGAGGCTGAGCGGAAAGAGGCGGTCGTGGCGCGCGGCTGTGTCCTGAAGCGTCTCGAGGATGCAGCCTGCCTCCACCGTCATGGCGTAGCCGACGGGATCGACATCCAGCACCTGGTTCATGCGACCGAGCGACAGCACGATGCCGCGGTGCATGGGCCACGGCGTAGCGCCGCCCATCAGGCCGGTGTTGCCACCTTGCGGAACGATGGCAATGCCGTTGTCGTAGCAGAGCTTGACGACAGCGGAGACTTCCGCGGTGCTGGCCGGACGCACGACCGCCGCGGCCTGCCCCGCCAGCGTGCCGCGCCAGTCGGTCACGAAGGGCAGCTTGTCTGGTTCGTCGAGGATCAGGCCTTTGTCGCCGACGATGGCCCGCAAGCGGTCGAGAACGGCTGAGGCGACGGGTGCGGTCGGAATCGAGGGAGCGCTGGGAAGGGCTGCACCCGGCATGTGTTCCTCTCTTTTCGGCCGTTCGGCGCCTTGGGGCGCGCCAGCCTTCGTTCTTGTTTTCATTCTGGGCGGTGGTGCGATGACCCTAGCATAAGGGTCGCGCTTGCGGGAACGTCTCCGGCAGTAAACGTCGTGCGGATTTGCCTGGAATGCTGAATGCAGGCGCACTTCCGCCGAGGTCCCGCATACCGTACTGTGCCCCGATCAAGTTCGGATTGGAGATCATGAGCCGCTTCTGGAGTCCGGTCGTCCACACGCTTTCGCCGTACGTCCCCGGCGAGCAGCCCAAGCAGGACGGCATCGTCAAGCTCAATACCAACGAGAATCCCTACCCGCCCTCGCCGCGCGTGCTGGCGGCGATCGCATCGGCCGCGGAGCGGCTGCGCCTTTATCCCGATCCTCGCGCGACGCGCCTGCGCGAGGCGATCGCGGCCCATTGCGATGTGGCGCCCGAGCAAGTGTTCGTCGGCAACGGCTCCGACGAGGTTCTGGCCCACACCTTCCAGGCGCTTCTGAAGCACGAACCACCGCTTCTATTCCCCGACGTCACCTACAGCTTCTACCCCGTCTATTGCGGCCTCTATGGAATAACGCACGACGAGGTGCCGCTCGATGCTGCGATGAGGATCGATATCTCCGACTACAGGCGACCATCGAGTGCCATCCTCCTCTGCAACCCGAACGCTCCTACCGGCATCGCGCTTCAGCGCGACGCAATCGCATCGCTGCTGGCCGAACAGCCGGACCGGCTGGTGGTGGTGGACGAGGCCTATGTCGATTTCGGCGCCGAGAGCGCCGTGCCGCTGGTTGCACGCCACGACAATCTGCTGGTCATCCAGACCTTCTCGAAGTCGCGCTCGCTCGCTGGCCTGCGGGTTGGTTTTGCCATCGGCCAACGACCGCTGATCGAAGCGCTGGAACGGGTGAAGGACAGCTTCAACTCCTATCCGCTCGATTGCCTCGCGATCGCCGGCGCCGTCGCCGCGATCGAGGATGACGGCTGGTTCCGAGACAGCCGTGCCCGCATCATCGCAAGCCGCGAAACCTTGGCCCGCGATCTCAGACAGCTCGGCTTCGAAGTGTTGCCGTCGCTCGCCAACTTCGTCTTCGCACGCCATCGAAGCCGGAGCGGAGCAGATCTCGCGGCAGCGCTTCGGCAGCGTGGCGTTGTGGTCCGTCATTTCGGAAAGCCGCGCATCGAGGACTTCCTCCGCATCACGGTCGGAACGGAGGCCGAGTGTGCCCGGCTTGTTGAAGTGCTGCGCGGCTTGATCTGAGCCTCGACGGTGCCATGCCGCACGGGGCTTTGATTCCGGTCAAATTCGGGTTACCAAACCGCTCCGCCGTCGCCTTGCACGACGATGCCCTCAGGGAAATATACGTGAATCACCTCCGCAGCCCCGGAATCGACGCACCCCAGCCATGGCGGCGGGCGCCGAAGCTCGGGCACGGATGAACGACTTCGCGCGATCCATCGGCGCCGCATTCGCGCTGATCGGCGAGGCCGACGCAGAGCTTCTGCGCATCGTCGGACTGTCGGTTCGCGTCAGCCTGACCGCCAGCATCCTGGCGCTTCTGATTGGGGCGCCGTTCGGAGCCCTGCTTGCGATCACCCGGTTCCGCGGACGGCAGGTCATCATCGTCCTCACCAATGCCTTGCTTGGTCTTCCGCCGGTGGTGGTCGGGCTCGCGCTTTATCTCCTGCTGTCGCGCTCCGGCCCGCTCGGGCCCGCCGGCCTGTTGTTCACGCCGGCGGCCATGGTGGTTGCGCAGACGCTGCTCGCGACACCGATCGTGGTCGCACTGGTGCACCGGCCGGCGAGCCTGCTGTGGGCGGAGTATGGCGACCTGGCGCGGATCGACGGGCTGTCAACGCTACGCAGCATCGGCTTGCTGTTCGCGCTGGGCCGGACCTCGCTGCTGACGGCCTTTCTCGCAGCCTTCGGGCGCGCGATCGCCGAGGTCGGCGCCATCCTCATCGTCGGCGGGAACATCCGCGGCTTCACGCGCACGATGACGACCGCGATCGCGCTGGAGACCAGCAAGGGCGACCTACCGCTGGCGCTCGGGCTCGGGCTGATCCTGCTCGCACTCAGCGTCGCAGTGTCGACCGTCGCCTTCCTGCTAGTGGGGCGCGTTGGGGAAAAATAGCTGCTCGCCCCCGACCTTGTAGCCGGCGATGGCCTCCTGCCCCCCAGGAGAGATCAGCCAGTCGATGAAGGCCTGCCCGTCCCGCGCCCTCACGTTTGCATGCTTGGCCGGATTGACCAGCATGACGCCGTACTGGTTGAACAGCCGCTTGTCGCCTTCGGTCAGGACGGCGAGCTCGCCGCGGTTCTTGAATGACAACCAGGTGCCGCGGTCCGACAGGAGATAGGCATTCGACGACGACGCCATGTTCAGTGCCGGGCCCATGCCCTGACCGATCTCGCGATACCAGCCGTCTTTGGCGGCACGGAGGTCGACGCCAGCCTCCTTCCAAAGACGCAATTCGGCGGCGTGCGTGCCGGACTTGTCGCCGCGCGAGATGAACGGCGCCTTCGCGGCCGCGATCTTGCGCAGCGCCTCGGCCACGTCCTTGCCGCCGGCGATCTTCGCGGGATCGCTCTTCGGCCCGACAATGACGAAGTCGTTGTACATGACGTCGAAGCGCTTCACACCCTCGCCTTCGGACATGAACTTGTCTTCGGCAGGCCTGTCATGGACGAACACGACGTCTGCATCGCCGCGCCGTCCGATGTCGAGCGCCTGGCCCGTGCCGACGGCCACGACCTTCACGTCTATGCCCGCGGCCTTCGAGAACAGCGGCAGCAAATAGCCGAACAGCCCCGACTGTTCCGTCGACGTCGTCGAGGCCACAGTGATGGCGCGCTCCTGCGCGACTGCGATCGTGGACCAGAGCAGAACCGCTCCGAGAGTCAGTATCCTTTTCATGCCTCGTCCTTACACCAGATGCCCGATGTTCCAAACTCTACCGTCGATAGAGCCCTACAGGGAACGCGACAAGCGCCCCAAGGCGTTTGGTCATGATCCTCGCGACGTCTCCCCGTGAGGAACGTCCGCTCCGCGCGCAAGTTGTCCTCGCGTCAACCCAGGAGGAAACCAGATGAAGAAGATCATTTTGGCATCCGCATGCATCATGGCGCTGGCGACCGGCAGCGCCTTTGCGCAGACACAACCCGCCCCAGGCGCATCCGGCCAGGGCGACGTTGGCCCCTCGTCGCGGGGCCCCGCGACCAAGGGCATGACGACCGGCGCATCGTCGAACATGCAGAACGAGGCCGCCGACAGCAAGGGCAAGCAGACTCCGTCGGCGGGCGGCAGCAACACCAATAACATGGGCAGCCAGGCCGGCGGCGGCGCTGGCTCCGGAAAGTAGGCCGGCATCGGTCGGAAATTCTGAGGGGGCGATCGCCCCCCTCTCCCCAGACGCCTTCGTGCGGCTCAAGTATGTCGTCACCGATGTTATGCGTGAAGGGTTTGCTGTCGAACGAAGAGTATTGGCGGGCGGCACCTTGACTACAGTCACGCGGCAAAACTGAAAGCGTGGATGTTCTGCAATTGGTCCCATCTACATTGACATCAGTGTGACAGCCGGGGATTTTTACATTGCTGGCGAATCAGCGATGCCTTAAGCCGAGTACCTCTTGGACAACTCCCAGTGCTTTCGAGACTGATATCGTTGCTGCGCCGCATCCCCGCGGTGAAATGGGCGTTCAAGCGGCTTCGGCCCGCGCCGCACGGCGGCAGCATCGACGTCGCGCCTGATACCGCAGACGCCTCGCTCGCCCTTGTTGCTGACTTCGCAGAAGCCGCGGAGGTTCTCGACACCAGCATCGGCGCGGATCCGACGCACTGCGACCCCGCGGTCGCAGCTTCAGCCCCCGAAGACGACAGCGCCAGCCCTGTCGTCGCGGAGAGCACGTCGGAAGCGCCAGCCGATGTCAGCGGCAGCGGCGAATCATCCCCGGAGACGGCGGCGGAAGTCGAGCCGGTCGCCGTAGGAGCTTCGGTCGCGACCATCGACATCCTGCGCGAAGCGATCGACATCCCCGAACTCATCATCAACAGAGATCCAACTTCCGAACTCGCGGCCGACGTTGAGCCCGTTGTCGCGGAGAAGGCCTCGTCTGTCGATGTCGAGGTCGTCCCGGTTGACGCGATCGCGCCCGTCGTCGACGTGGATACTTTCTCGACTCTCGACGACACGTGCGTCGCGTTCGCGGATCGCGACATCTCGCTGGAGCATGTCCCCGAGGAGAGCATCGACAGCGATCCCTCCGGCGGCGAACTGGAAGATTCCACCGAGACGCCCGGCGTCGTCACAACTATCGAGCCAGCTCCGGCCCTTGTGTCTCCCGCTCCGGAGATCCCGAGTGCACCGAAAGCTCGCGTGAGAGCCGTAGAACCCGCCGACCGGGCCACGCTGATCCGGCAGCGTTGGGCGGAGACCGGGATCAGGATGTGGAATCCGCGGCTTCACGGCGCCGGCGATGCCACGCTGAACATCCAGGGGAGCGTCGGGCTGCTGCCGCCCGCGCCCGGCGAGACGATGCCGCGCTACGACAAGCTGGAATTCAGGATGCTCGGCGGACAGATCGTTTGCGAAGGCGTGATTGTCGAAGCACCCGCGCATGCAAGCCAGCGCAGTTTTACGCGGCTCGCCGAGCCGGGGAAACCCGACCGTGTCCGCGAGCCAATGCGCGAACGCCAGGCCGCCCTCGCCTGACCCTTTATTCCCTGCGCTCAAGGGATAGGATAGCCCTTCCAGACCCACTCTAGCGCCGACGGCAGCGTCTGCGCGATCGTGGGACGGTCGACGTGCTTGGCGTTGCGCACGAACAGGAACTGATAGTGGTAGCCCTTCTCCGCCAGCACCTTGGCCATCAGCGCGTTGGAGAGGGTCCAGTCGTGCATGCCGTCGGGAATGGTGGGGTTCGGATAGAACAGGTCCTGGTCGCCGCCGAAGAACCAGAAGCGGATCGGCTTGGCCGGCGCAGCGACGATCAGCGGCACGCCGGGCGGCCCGGCCGGCGTGAGCACGCCCGCCTTGGAGATGAGATTGGGTGTGGCCGGCCCCGTCCATGCGCTGTGATATTCCCAGGCGCCACCGCGCAGCGACGGGTCATGCGGCCATTGCTGGTTGACCATAGTCGGCGAGAACGCCAGCACGCGGTGATAGAGATCGGGATAGAACCACGCCATGGTGAAGGCTGCCACGCCGCTCGAACTCAGCCCCATGGTCGCACGCCCATCGGGATTTTTGGTCAGCCTGACCTCGGCGTTCTTTTCGACCAGCGGCAGCACTTCACGCTCGACGAATTGCGCGTAGGCGCCTGACACCGCGTCATATTCGCGGCCGCGCTGACTGCCCTGCGCGTCCTGCCCGCCATTGCCGATCTGGATCGCGATCATCGGCGGCACGCGGCGCTGCGCGATCAGATTGTCGAGCGTGACGGTGAGATCCTTGTAGGCATTGGAGCCGCCGTCGCCGACCACGATGAACGGCGCCTCGGTGCCGCGCACATATTGCGCCGGCACGTAGACGTCGATGGTGCGCGACCAGATCCCTGGATGGCTGGTGGTGACGATCATGTGCGACTTGTCGTTCGGCGCCGTGATGGTCGTCATGATCGAGGAATTGGTGCAACCGGCAAGATCGTCACGGATCAGGCCCGGATTGTAGATGGTGCTCTCCTTCGACGACAACGTGAAGGACTTTGTCGTCCCACGCGGCACGCCCTCCTTCGCGATCGTCTCCGGCGCAGGATTGTGGGTGGGACCGATGATGAAATTGCCCTCGGCGCCCGGTGGCGGCAGCGTTCCGTCAGGAAGCTCGGTGGCGCGCGGGTAATTGGGATTGGAGGGATCGCGCGTCGGAGGCGCCGTCTTGAAGTCGAGACCCGTCGTATCGATGAAGAACGGGCCCGCCTTGTCGGCGGTGTTGGCCCCAGGCGGCACAGCCATATTCTGGGTGACGCAGGCCGGCTGCGAGAAGGCAATCGAAGTGAAGGAGACGAGGGAAATCAGCGTCCCCGTAAGGACGGAGAATGATTTGGTCATTTCAGCTCCCGATGCCGACGAGTCTTTCTGGCTCGCCTTGGGGCAAGGTATGGCGAGCCGACTGCGCGCGGTCAAACCTCAGCCGGCCGCGTTGCAGCGATGGCCGCCATGGTCAAAACGGACAGGCACGGTTATTCCGCGCATTGCCACGAAATCGTCGGTGCGACAATACGTTGCGCTGGCGCACATGGTTAGCGGAGCCTAGCCGCTACTTATGCAGGCTCTTTCAGCCAATCCCCGCACTTCCGCCGCCGGATATCGTTAACGCAGCCTCACCGGTGCGCGTATCGAGAAGATCAGCGGCGCGTCGGACCTCTCGCGAAAGGCTCCAATCTAACGCGCCCTTTACCCTCGCCGTGCAAGATCGGCCGCGTTTCGAAGGAATCCAGGGCTGAAATTGCAATGCCTGTCACCAACTTGAAGTCTCATCTAGCTGCCGTTGTGGAGCTGTTTCGGGTGCCGGCCGACAATCCGGAACTGATGCGCGCGCAATTCGACGCGTTCTCAAAACAAATCCCGCTGCTCTATTTCATCCTGATCACAAACACGATCGCGGTGGCTTATACCTATGTGCCGCTGGCACCGCCCTCGCTCAGTATGATCGTGCCCGCCCTGTTGATCGCGATCACAGGCTTTCGCACATTCTGGTGGCTGCGCCAGCGCCGCGTCGTGCGCACCGATGCCGACATCCTGCGCAATCTGCGCTTTACCAACTGGATCGCGGCGCCGATCGGCGCAGGCTTCACAGCATGGTCCTTCGCACTCTACCCTTACGGCGATGCTTTCGCCAAGAGTCAGGTGGCCTTCTACATGGCGGTGACCGTGATCGGCTGCATTTTCTCGCTGATGCATCTGCGCTCGGCGGCACTGATCGTGACGCTGGTCGTCGACGTGCCCTATGTGCTGTTCTTCTGGGCCACCGGCGAGCCGACGCTGAAGGCGATCGCCGTCAACAATCTGCTCGTGTCGGGGGCGATGGTGACGGTGCTGTTCATCTACTATCGGGACTTCGCCGATCTCGTCGCGAGCCGCAAATCGCTGCTGGCGCAGCAGGCCGCCACCCAGGCCCTTTCGGACGAGAACTTCCGCCTCGCCAACCTCGATTCCCTGACGGAGTTGCCGAACCGCCGCCGCTTCTTCGCCGAGTTGTCGAGCGCGTTCACCGATGCCGAGCGCAGGAACGTTCGAGTCGCGGTCGGGATCATCGACCTCGATGGCTTCAAGCCGATCAATGACAATTACGGCCACTCCGTCGGCGACCGCGTTCTGATCGAGGCGGGCCGGCGCATCCGCGAGGTCTGCGAGGGCTTCGGTCCGCAGCGGGTGGAATTCGCCAGGCTCGGCGGCGACGAGTTTGGTCTCGTCGTGTGCGGCGACCCTGACGATACGGATCTGATGCGGCTCGGCGAACGCGTTGGTGACCAGGTCAAGCTGCCCTACCAGCTCGACACCGCCCATACCGGGCTGTCCTGCTCGATCGGCTTCGCGCTATTCCCGCAATCGGCAACGACGGCGGAAGCGCTCTATGAATGCGCCGACTATTCGCTCTATCACGCCAAGCGCCATCTGCGCGGCCGCACCGTGATCTTCTCGAGCGAGCTCGAGGCCGAGATCCGCAGCCGCGGCGTCATCGAGAATTTGCTGCGCACCGCCGATTTCAGCACCGAGATGGACCTGGTGTTCCAGCCGATCGTAGACGCCATGAGCGAGCACACCGCCGGCTTCGAGGTCCTGGCGCGCTGGCACAGCGCCCGCCTTGGCCTGGTTTCGCCGGCCGACTTCATTCCGGCCGCCGAGCGCATCGGCCTGATCCGGCCGCTGACGCAGGCGCTGCTGGTACGTGCGCTCGCGACGGCCAGGACCTGGCCCGACCACATCCGCCTGTCGTTCAACCTGTCCGCCCACGACGTCTGCTCGCCCGAGGGCATCCTGCCGCTGATCACCATCGTGGAGACGAGCGGGCTGCCGCCGCGCCGGATCGACTTCGAGATCACCGAGACCGCCGTCACCTTCGATTTCGTACGCGCGCAACAGTCGATCGCGGCATTGAAGGCGATGGGTTGCGGCATTTCGCTGGACGATTTCGGCACCGGCTACTCCTCGCTGAGCCACGTGCACTGGCTGCCGCTCGACAAAATCAAGATCGACCGCAGCTTCATCGCCGACGTCAACGACAATCCAGTGAGCCACAAGATCATCAAGTCTCTCACGGGCCTCTGTGACGACATGGAGATCGCCTGCGTCGCCGAGGGCGTCGAGACCCGCGCTCAGCTCGACACCTTGCGCCGGCTGGGATGCGACTTCATCCAGGGCTACTACTTCGCAAAGCCCATGCACGGCGACGCTATCGACGAGTATCTCGCAAAGGAACGCCAACGCCTCAGCGGCGCCGGAGCCAGGGTCGTGGCCTGAGTCGCGCCTAGCGCAGGCTCGGCAGATCGAGCCCTTTGTCGCGGGCGCAGTCGATCGCGGTGTCGTAGCCCGCGTCGGCGTGGCGCATGACGCCGCTGGCAGGATCGTTCCAGAGCACGCGCGCGATCCGCTTCGCCGCTTCCGGCGTGCCGTCGGCGACGATCACCATGCCGGCATGCTGGGAATAGCCGATGCCGACGCCGCCGCCGTGATGCAGCGACACCCAGGTCGCGCCGCTGGCGCAATTGAGCAGCGCGTTGAGCAAGGGCCAGTCGGACACAGCGTCCGAACCGTCCTTCATCGCTTCGGTTTCGCGGTTGGGGCTCGCCACCGAGCCGCTGTCGAGATGGTCGCGGCCGATCACGATGGGTGCCTTCAATTCGCCACGCGCCACCATCTCGTTGAAGGCAAGGCCCAGGCGATCGCGATCGCCGAGCCCGACCCAGCAGATCCGCGCCGGCAGGCCCTGGAACTTGATGCGCTCTTTGGCCATGTCGAGCCAATTGTGCAGGTGCTTGTCGTCAGGCATCAGCTCCTTGACCTTGGCATCGGTCTTGAAGATGTCCTCGGGATCGCCCGACAGCGCAGCCCAGCGGAAAGGCCCGACGCCGCGGCAGAACAAGGGACGGATATAGGCGGGGACGAAGCCGGGGAAATCGAAGGCATTCTTCAGGCCCATGTCCTGCGCCATCTGGCGGATGTTGTTGCCGTAGTCGAGCGTCGGAATGCCTTGCGCATGGAAATCCAGCATGGCCTGGACGTGCTCGACCATCGAGATCTTCGAGGCGCGCTCCACGGCCTTGGGGTCGGCGGCGCGCTTGGTCTCCCACTCCGCAAGCGTCCAGCCCTTCGGCAAATAGCCGTTGATCGGATCGTGCGCGCTGGTCTGATCGGTGACGATGTCGGGCCTGACACGACGGCGGACCAGCTCGGGAAATATCTCGGCGGCATTGCCGAGCAGGCCGACCGAGACCGCCTTCTTCGTCTTCGCCGCCTCCGCCATGATCGCAAGCGCCTCGTCGAGCGTTGCGGCCTGGCGATCGAGATACCCGGTGCGCAGACGCATCTCGATGCGGCTCGGCTGGCATTCGACCGCCAGCATCGAAGCCCCGGCCATGGTCGCTGCCAGCGGCTGCGCGCCGCCCATGCCGCCGAGACCGGCCGTCAGAATCCATTTGCCGGCGAGGCTGCCGCCGTAATGGCGACGCCCGACCTCGACAAACGTCTCGTAGGTGCCCTGCACGATGCCCTGGCTGCCGATATAGATCCAGGAACCCGCCGTCATCTGGCCGTACATCATCAGGCCCTTGCGATCGAGCTCGTTGAAATGATCGAGCGTCGCCCAGTGCGGCACGATGTTGGAGTTGGCGATCAGCACGCGCGGCGCGTCGGCATGGGTGCGGAACACGCCGACCGGCTTGCCGGACTGGACCAGCAGCGTCTGGTCGTCCTCGAGCTCGCGCAGCGAAGCAACGATCCGGTCGAAGCTCTCCCAGTCGCGCGCGGCGCGGCCGATGCCGCCATAGACGACCAGCTCGCTCGGACGTTCTGCAACGTCGGGATCGAGATTGTTCATGAGCATGCGCAAGGGAGCTTCCGTCAACCAGCTCTTGGCGCTGATTTCGCTGCCGCGGGGCGCGCGGATGGTGCGTTCATTGTCCAGTCGGCGGTTCATGCGGAGCACCTCGTCAGGCAAGCGTCGGAAACGGGTCGGTTGAAAGTACGGCGAGCACCGCAGCCGGCAGCGCGTCGGCCTCGACCAGCGCAGCAGCCTTGGCGAGATCGCCGGCCATGTAGCGGTCGGCGCCGAGCTGCGGCACCTGCTCGCGCAGTGCGGCGATGACGGCGGCGAGCGGCGCGCTGGTCGCATGCGGCGCGCGCAGTGTGATGCCTTGGGCGGCCACCAAGAACTCGATGCCCAGGATTGTGGCGAGATTGTCCGCCATGTCGGACAGGCGCCGTGCAGCATGCGCGGCCATCGAGACATGGTCTTCCTGGTTGGCACTGGTCGGCGTCGAGTCGGTCGAACAGGCGGCCGCGCGCTGCTTGTTCTCGGCATAGAGCGCGGCCGCCGTCACCTCGGCGATCATGAAGCCGGAATTGATACCGGGATCGGGAGTGAGGAACGGCGGCAGGCCGAAATTGAGCGCGGGATCGACCAGCGTCGCGATGCGCCGCTCGCTGATCGCGCCGATCTCCGAGAGCGCGAGCGCGATGGTATCCGCGGCAAAGGCCACCGGTTCGGCATGGAAATTGCCGCCGGAGACGATCTCGCCGGTCTCGACCAGCACGAGCGGATTGTCGGTGACGGCATTGGCCTCGACGACAAGCGTCCGCGCCGCCTGCACGATCAGGTCGAGCGCCGCGCCCGCAACCTGCGGCTGGCAGCGCAGGCAATAGGGATCCTGCACGCGCTCGTCGCCTTCGAGATGCGATAGGCGGATGTCGCTGCCGTCGAGCAGCGCCATCAGGGTTGCCGCCGCCGCGGCCTGTCCGGAATGGCCGCGCAGCGCCTGGATCTCGGGGCGGAACGGCGCCGTCGAGGCCATCGCCGCATCGACCGACAGCGCGCCGGTGACGAGCGCGGCGCGGGCCAGGCGAAATGCGCGCAGCACGCCGGAGATGGCGTAAGCGGTGGAGAATTGCGTGCCGTTGATCAGCGCGAGCCCTTCCTTGGGACCGAGCGTCAGTGGAGTCAGGCCGGCCGCGGCGAGCGCGTCGCTGCCCGACACGGTCTTGCCGTCGACGATCGCCTGCCCTTCGCCGATCATCACCGCGGTCATATGCGCGAGCGGCGCGAGATCGCCAGAAGCGCCGACCGAACCTTGCTGCGGCACCAGCGGTGAGACGCGCTGCGCCAGCATGGCCTGCAGCTGCTCGATCACCTCGCGGCGCACGCCGGAGGCGCCGCGCCCGAGCGAGATGATTTTCAGCGCCATCATCAGACGGACGATCGGTTCGGGCGTCGCCGTGCCAACGCCGCAGCAATGCGAGACGATGAGATTGCGCTGGAGCAGCGCGGTCTGATCGGGCGGGATGCGCTTCGACGCCAGCTTCCCGAAGCCGGTGTTGATGCCGTAGACGGGAGCATCCGCTCGCGCGGCCCTTGCCACGATCTCCGCGGCCGCGTCGACCCGCGGCCAGAACGAGGGATCGAGAACGACAGATGTGCCTTCGAGCACGCACGCGAGATCATCGAGGCTGACCGTTCCCGGCTTGACGACGATCGGCGCGCGCGGCTCCGTCACTGTCCCCTCCACACCCGGCGGTGCAGCGGATTGAAGCCGATGCGGTAGACCAGCTCGGCAGGGCGCTCGATGCCCCAGATCGCAAGGTCGCACCATTTGCCGGCCTCGAGCGTGCCGGTATCATGGAGCACGCCGAGCGCTCGCGCGCCTTCACGAGTGACACCGGCAAGGCACTCGGTCACATTCATTCGGAACAGCGTCGCGCCCATGTTCATGGCGAGCAGGAGCGATGTCAGCGGCGAGCTGCCCGGATTGCAGTCGGTCGCCAGCGCCATGGCAACGCCGTGCTTGCGGAATGCCTCGACCGGCGGTTTTTGCGTCTCGCGGATGAAGTAGAAGGCGCCGGGCAGCAGCACGGCCACCGTTTGAGCTTTTGCCATTGCCGCTGCACCGGCTTCGTCGGTGTGCTCGAGGTGATCGGCCGATAGCGCCGAGAATTTTGCGGCGAGCGCAGCGCCGCCGAGATTCGAGAGCTGGTCGGCATGCAGCTTGACCGGCAGTCCAAGCCGGCTCGCCGTCTCGAACACCCGAGCCGTCTGCTCCCCGGAGAATGCGATACCCTCCATGAAGGCATCGACGGCATCAGCCAGGCCCGCCTGCGCGACCGCCGGCAACATCTCCCTGCAGACGAGATCGATGTAGCGATCCTTGTTGCCGTCGGCCTCCGGCGGCAGCGCATGCGCACCAAGAAACGAGGTTCGAATCGCGACCGACCGCTGACGACCCAGGCTTCGCGCGGCGGCCAGCTGCCGCATCTCGGTCTCGGTGTCCAAGCCGTAGCCGGACTTGATCTCGACCGTGGTGGCACCCTCGCCAATCAGCGCATCGAGCCGCGGCAGCGCGTGTGCTACGAGCTCGGCCTCGCTTGCCTTGCGTGTCGCGGCCACCGTCGAGACGATGCCGCCGCCGGCGCGCGCGATCTCCTCGTAGCTCGCGCCCTTCAGGCGCAGCTCGAATTCATGGGCGCGGTTGCCGCCATAGACCAGATGGGTGTGACAATCGACGAGACCAGGCGTGATCCAACGCCCCTCGCAATCGATCCGGTCGGCTGCATCGGCGCTCGCCGGAAAATCGGCCTGCGAACCCGCATAGACGATACGGCCGCCGCGCGCAGCGATCACGCCGTGCTCGATCTCGCCGAGATCGGGACGGTCGGCCCGCATCGTGGCGAGCCGGCCGTTATGCCAGATCCGGTCGAAGCGCTCTGCCATGCAACTGTCCCTTCGTGGATGCCCCTGCGCCCTGGGATGCTTGACTTATATGTCTAGACATATAATCGTGTCGCGGTTCTGTCCAGCCGGCATGGAAACATGACACGACTGCATTTCGCCTCCGCGCTCCTGCCCTCGGGCTGGGCCAATGACGTGCAGGTGGTGATCGCCGCCGGCGCGATCGCCGAGGTGACGCCGGGCGTGACCCCGGCCTTCGGCGACGAACGCCACCAGATCGCGCTGCCGGGATTGGCGAGCCTGCACAGCCATGCGTTCCAGCGCGGCATGGCGGGGCTCGCAGAACTACGCGGCGATAGCGCCGACACCTTCTGGACCTGGCGCGAGACGATGTACCGCTTCGCGCTGGCGATGACGCCTGACGACGTCGCAGCGGTCGCGACCTTGCTTTATGTCGAGATGCTGGAGCAGGGTTTTACCCGCGTCGGCGAATTCCATTATCTGCATCATGATCGCGACGGCTCGCCCTACGCCGACATCGGCGAAATGGCCGCACGCATCGCGCAGGCGGCAGAGGCCTCGGGTATCGCGCTGACGCTGCTGCCGAGTTTTTATGCGCATGGCGGCTTCGGCGGCGCGGCGCCGCACGCCGGCCAGCGCCGCTTCATATGTACGGTTGATCAATTTTCCGCGCTGATGGCGGCCTCGCGCAAGGCGATTGCACGATTGCCGGACGCGAATATTGGCATCGCGCCGCACAGTTTGCGCGCGGTGGCGCCGGACGAGCTTGCAGCGATCGTTCCGCTCGCGGACGGGGGACCGGTGCACATTCATGCCGCCGAGCAGGTGAAGGAAGTGGAGGATTGCCTGGCGTGGTCCGGACGACGTCCAGTGCAATGGTTGCTGGAGCACGCGCCCGTCGACCGACGCTGGTGCCTCATCCACGCGACCCACACGACGGATGAAGAAGTCACTGCCTTCGCCAGGATCGGCGCGATCGCCGGACTCTGCCCCATCACCGAGGCAAGCCTTGGCGATGGCATTTTCCCGGCCCGCGAATTCGTCGGTGCCGGCGGCGCCTTTGGCATCGGCACGGATTCCAATGTGCTCGTTGGCGTCGCCGACGAGCTGCGCCAGCTCGAATATGGCCAACGGCTCAAGCACCGCGAGCGGAACGTGCTCTCCGCTGGCCCAGGCCGCTCGACGGGGCGCGCCCTGTTCGATCATGCGCTTGCAGGCGGTGCCCGGGCCTTGGCACAGACGTCAGTCAGTCTCACGCCCGGTGCGCGCGCCGACATCGTCACGCTCGACATCACGCATCCCTCGCTGGCGGGGCGCGCGCACGACTCCGTCATCGACGGCTGGATCTTTGCTGCGGGCAGCGGTGCGATCGATTGCGTCTGGGTCGGCGGCGACAAGGTGGTCGAAGGCGGCCAGCACAGACTGCGCCAGGCCGCGCGCGAACGCTTCAACGCATCAGTGCGGAGGCTCGTTGCATGAGTCTCGCCACTGATACGACCGACCAGCCGACGCTGTACAAGCGAATCCGCGCCGATATCGAGAACCGCATTCTGACCGGCGAGTGGCCGCCCGGGCATCGCATCCCATTCGAGCACGAGCTGGTTGCGCGTTACGGCTGCTCGCGCATGACCGTGAACAAGGCCCTGTCGGAGCTCGCGCAAGCCGACCTGATCGAGCGGCGGCGACGTGCCGGCTCCTTCGTCCGCCGGCCGCAACACCAGTCGGCCGTGCTCAAGATCGCCGACATGCGCGCCGAGATCACCGGGCTCGGGCGCGCTTACGGCTACGAGCTGATCGGCCGCAAGCTCCGCACCGCAACCGCTGCCGACCGCGACCGCCTCGGCGTCAAGAAGGCCGGCAAGGTGATCGCGATCACCTGCCGCCACAGCGCCGACAACGTGCCTTTCGCAGTCGAGGACAGGTTGATCGATCTCGCGTCGGTGCCGGATGCGGCGACCGCGGATTTTTCGCGTGAGCCGCCCGGCTCGTGGCTGCTTCACCATGTTCCATGGACCGAGGCCGAGCATACGATCAGCGCTATCGTCGCGGACGATCGCACGGCGGAAGCGCTCGACATCGCCGTCGGCGCACCCTGCCTCGTGATCGACCGCTATACCTGGCGCAGCACGCGCACGATCACCGCGGTGCGGCTGCTCTATCCCGGTGACTCTCACCGCCTTGTCGCCCGATTCAAGGGAGGCTGAGAGGACGATGTCGGCACAAATCGTGCAACGCTTCGGGCAACGGTCCATGAGGACCGACCAAGATCAACAGGACGTCAATCCATCGATCGGCAAGAGGACGACTATCATGCGTAGTTCGAAAGTATTTGCGGCAGTCATTGCGCTTACGGTCTCCACCCCCGTGCTCGCCGACGACGTCAAGGTCGGCGTCGGCATCTCCGGATGGACCGGCTTTGCGCCGCTGACGCTGGCGAAGGAAGCCGGCATCTTCAAGAAGAACGGCCTCGACGTCACCATCAAGAAGATACCGCAGAAGGATCGCCATCTCGCGATCGCGTCCGGTGACGTCCAGTGCGCGGCAACGACCGTGGAGACCTGGATCTCCTGGAACGCCAACGGCGTCGCGACCAAGCAGATCTTCCAGCTCGACAAGAGCTACGGCGCCGACGGCATGGCCGTGCGCAACGAGCTCGCCTCGATCAAGGATCTGAAGGGCAAGACGGTTGCGGCTTCCGCGCCCGGCACCTCGCCCTATTTCGCGCTGGCCTGGATGCTCAAGAAGAACGGCCTGTCGGTGAAGGACGTCACCGTCGTGAACCTCGAGCCGGCGGCGGCCGCACAGGCCTTCGTCTCCGGCCAGAACGATGCCGCGATGACCTATGAGCCGTATCTGTCGACGGTTCGTGCCGCACCCGACAAGGGCAAGATCATCGCGACCACGCTCGACTATCCGATGGTCATGGACACGTTCGGCTGCACGCCGAAATTCCTCACCGAGAACCCGAAGGCCGCCAAGGCGCTCGCCGACAGCTATTTCGAGGCCCTCGACATGATCGCCAAGGACCAAGCCAAGGCCTACGAGATCATGGGCGCCGACGTGAAGCAGACCGGCGAGGCGTTCGGCAACTCGGCGAAGTATCTGCGCTGGCAGGACAAGGCCGCCAACCAGAAATTCTTCGCCGGCGATTTCCTGACCTTCAACAAGGAAGCCACCGACCTCCTGCTGGAGATCGGCATCATCAAGGCCGCGCCGAAGGTCGAGGATCTCTTCGACGCGAGCTACATCAAGTAAATCTCCCAGGAGCCGCCGGCCCCGTCTCGCGACGGGGCCGGTAAACTTGTTCACCGTCCGGATAGACATTTAGATGCGTCCCCTCGATCCCGTGACGTCAAGGCAGCGCGTGGCTTACGGCCTTGCGTTCTTCGTGGTGTTCGTTGCCCTGTGGTCCTGGGCGACCTTCGGCGGCCACGTGTCGAAGGTGTTCCTCGCCAATCCGCTGACCATGGTGCAGGAAGGCGTCGATCTGATCATCAAACAGGGCTTCCTATTCGACATCGGCATGACGATCTGGCGCGTCGTCGGCGGCTTCGTGCTGGCCGCCATCATCGCCGTGCCGTTCGGCGTGCTGATGGGCGCATACAAGCCGGTCGAGGCGTTCCTCGAACCGTTCGTCTCCTTTGCGCGCTATTTGCCGGCGTCCGCCTTCATTCCCCTCCTGATCCTGTGGGCTGGCATCGGCGAACTGCAGAAGCTGCTCGTCATCTTCATCGGCTCGGTGTTCCAGATCATCCTGATGATCGCGGTCACCGTCGGCACCACGCGGCGCGACCTGGTCGAGGCGGCCTATACGCTGGGTGCCAGCGACCGCGGCATCATCCGCCGCGTGCTGTTGCCCTCTTCCGCCCCGGAGATCGCCGAGATCCTGCGGCTGGTGCTGGGCTGGGCCTGGACCTATGTCATCGTCGCCGAACTGATCGGCTCCTCCTCCGGCATCGGGCACATGATCACCGACAGCCAGGCGCTGCTCAACACCGGCCAGATCATCTTCGGCATCATCGTGATCGGGCTGATCGGCCTCGCCTCGGACTTCCTGTTCAAGGCGTTCAACGCGTGGCTGTTTCCCTGGAGGCTCGCATGACGATCCTCAAGATCGAACAAGTCTCGCGGACCTTCCCCGCGCGTCACGGCAACGCCCCGACGAGGGCGCTGGAGCCGACCGATCTCGTGATCGGCAACAACGACTTCGTCACCATCCTCGGCCCTTCCGGCTGCGGCAAGTCCACGCTGCTTCGCATCGTCGCCGGCCTCGATCGACCGACCGGCGGACGCGTGGTGCTCGATGGACGCGAGGTGACCGGCCCGGGCGCCGATCGCGGCATGGTATTCCAGTCCTACACGTTGTTTCCCTGGCTGACGGTGCGCGAGAACATCGCCTTCGGCCTGCGCGAGCGTGGCGTGTCCGAGGCGGAGCGAAACAAGATCGCTGACGCCTTCATTCGCCAGGTCGGTCTGTCCGGCTTCGAGAACCATTGGCCAAAACAACTCTCCGGCGGCATGCAGCAGCGCACCGCGATCGCGCGCGCGCTCGCCAATGATCCCAAGATCCTGCTGCTCGACGAGCCCTTCGGCGCGCTCGACAACCAGACACGCGCCTTGATGCAGGAAATGCTGCTCGGGATCTGGGAGCGCGACCAGAAGACCGTATTGTTCGTGACCCACGACATCGAGGAAGCGATCTTCCTCGGCAGCCGCGTCATCGTCATGAGCGCGCGTCCCGGCCGCATCAAGGCCGAGATCAATGTAGACCTGCCGCATCCGCGCTCCTACAAGATCAAGACCACGCCCGAATTCGTCCTGTTGAAGGAACGGCTGGTCGAGGAGATCCGCACCGAGGCGTTGAAGGTTGCCGAGCATGCCTGACACCTTTTCACGCGCCAACGGGATGCGCGTTCTCGCCGATCTCAATGCGCTCCGTGCCATCGGCGCGTACAAGACCGGCGTGCACAAACCGACCTTCTCCGAGCCGCACAAGCTTTCGCTGGATTGGCTGATGCAGAAGCTGCCCGACGCGGGCCTCACCGCCGCGATCGACGGCATCGGCAATGTCTTCGGCACCAGCGCAAAGTCGGGACCCAAGCTGCTGGCGGGATCGCACCTCGAGAGCCAGAACTACGCCGGCTGGCTCGACGGCCCGCTCGGTGTCGTCTACGCGCTCGAAGCGGCCCGCGTGCTCAATGGCGACCCCTTGCTCGAAGGCGCGGTCGAACTTGCCGCCTGGTGCGACGAGGAAGGACACTTTGGGCACTTCCTCGGGTCGCGCTCCTATGTCGGGCAAGTGACAGAGGCCGACATTGATGCCGCACGCGACCGCACCAGCGGCCGCACCATGCGAGACGCACTCGCCGAGATGGGGCTCGCAGGACGACCGCGCACCACCGCCGAGCCGGGGCGGTACGTCGGATATCTGGAAGCCCATATCGAGCAGGGCGACACGCTTGAAAGCGGTCGCCTTGCGATCGGCGTCGTCACCTCCATCGTCGGCATCTGGCAATACCAGATCAATTTCGTCGGTGAGCAGAATCACGCCGGCACCACCCGCATGGCTGCACGGAAGGATGCCGGGCTGGCGCTTGCAAAGTTCTGTGTCGCGATCGACGCGCGTTTTCCCGAGAGCTGCGGCCCGCGCACGGTCTGGACCACCGGCCGCATCACGCTCGATCCGGGCGCGCCGAGCATCATTCCAGGTGGTGCCGAAATGCTGTTCCAGATCCGCGACGACGATCCTTCCGTCATCGCGCGGCTGGAGCAACTGCTGCGGAGCATGGCGGACGAGGCCAGCGCGAAGGGTCCCTGCACCGTCGCCGTGGAGAAGATTCGCACTGGCGCGCCCGCGATGATGAATTCGGGCTTTCAGGATGCGATCGAAGCCGCGGCCAAGGCCGTCGCCGGCGGACGGTCCGTCCGCATGCCCAGCGGCGCCGGCCACGATGCGCAGATGCTTGCGGCCGTCATGCCCGCGGGTATGCTGTTCGTGCCGTCGATCGGCGGCATCAGCCATCACTGGACCGAGAACACCGCCGATGCCGACATCGTCACCGGCGCCCAGGTGTTCGTCGACGCTTGCCGGAGGATACTCGGCGGCTAGGCTCGTGTCCCGGACGCGCTGCAGCGCTCTTGCGCTGCTGCGCAGAGCCGGGACCCAGGGGCGACACGGCGTAATGCGGAGAGATGGGCCCCGGCTCTGCAGCGCACCGCAAGAGCGCTGCGCTGCGTCCGGGGCACGAGAGCGAAATCCATCGTTGCATCCGAATCTAACTTGCAGACGCAGCTTCTCATCCTCGCGGCTGATTTCGCCCGAGCTTTGCTTCAGTCGCTCCACCCTCTTTTCCAAGAGGGCGCAGGGAAGGCCGGGTGCTGACCTCGCACCCGCGGTCCGCTGCGCGAAAGCACACGCA
>NZ_JBVVPT010000018.1:0-14273 GCF_055811715.1 Bradyrhizobium sp. WSM4872
CGAGATCGCCCCTCAAGGATGAGCCGGGATGGCCGACACATACGCCGTTTCCGAATTTCGGTAAAGTGGAATATTTTGGCGAAGATGGATTGACAGCAGAGCGACACAGGCGGAGTCCCGTAGCCCGGATGGAGCGCAAGCGTAATCCGGGAAGGTGCCGAACGCCGGGCGAGCGGCCCCGGATTGCGCTGCGCTCCATCCGGGCTACGAAGCCTCACTCCTTCGTTCGCACTGCCGTTCCGTCCGCCATGAGTGTCACTCCCTTCCGTTCGACAATCATCCCGTACGCCTGCGGCTGACGGTGAACGTCGAAATTGAACGTGGTGCGCTTGTAGGAGTTGCAGAGATCGAGATCGCAGCGGGCGAACGCGATCTCGTCGCCCTTGGTCGTGCATCGCGCGATGATCTCGCCCGAGGGCGCGATGATGCAGCTTCCGCCGATGTGGTCGACGCCCTCCTCGACCCCCGCTTTGGCGACGCCGACCACGAAGGTGCCGTTCTGGTAGGCGCCGGCCTGCATCACCAGATGATTGTGAAACAGCGAGAGATCGTCATGCTCGGGCGCGGGCGGATTGTGCACCGGCGTGTTGTAGCCGATCATCACCATCTCGACGCCCTGCAGGCCCATCACCCGATAGGTCTCGCTCCAGCGGCGGTCATTGCAGATCGCCATTCCCATGATGCCGCCAAAGGCATCGGTCACGCCAAAGCGATCGCCGGGCTCGAAATAGCGTTTTTCCAGATGCTGGAATTCGCGCCAGGGCTCGTGCTCGGCATGCCCGGGCAAATGCACCTTGCGATATCTGGCCACGATGGCGCCGCTTCGATCGACCAGGATGGAGGTGTTGTAGCGCCTGACAAGTCCGGCCTCGATCGTCAGCTCGGCATAGCCAAGGCAAAATCCAATGCCGATCTCGCGCGCGAGATCGAACAGGCCTCTCGTCTCCGGCCCCGGCATCTCGCGCTCGAAGAAGCTGTCGATCTCGGCCTGATCCTCGAAATACCAGCGCGGAAAGAACGTGGTCAGCGCCAACTCGGGATAGACGATCAGGTCGCAGCCGTTTGCGTGCGCCTGGCGCATCAAGGCCATCAGGCGCGCCACGACCGCGGTTCTGGTCTCGGTCCGCGCCACGGGGCCGAGCTGGCCGGCCGCGATCGTCACAAATCTCGCCACGAATCTTTCCCTCTTCCGCTTCCCGGGTCAGGTCGCGGCAGAGACTATCGTGCGATGCGTCGCGCGCACAGCCTCGCTGTCCGGCACGGTGCCCAACCGAGAGGCAGCCCGATCGTCAGGTGGGAAGCGCCGAGGATGAACTGCGATTGACCGCATCCAGGTCGCGCGAAAACACCCTCACGGAGCGCCGCTCACCATTCTGCGGCGACGGGCTCGTTGAAGAACTGACCGCGTTCCGCCATGCGCGACGGCTGGCGGCGACGATGCCGCTCCGCAACGCGCTTGTTCGGAGCGGCCGCCTTGGCCTGCCTGGGCTCCGCGGACTTGGCGTCCGAAGCCTTGGCGTCCGAAGCCTTGGCGTCCGAAGCCTTGGCGTCCGAAGCCTTGAGCTCCGCGACGGGCTGCGCCGCCATCGCAAATGCCTGGCGCGTGCCTTCCGTCGCGGCTGGCGCCGCCGCGTCTGATGTTGACGCCACGGTTTTGGTCAACGGAATCTGTCGGACGTTGGTGTCGAAGACGATCTTCTCCGGCCAGGTCTGCGCGGAATGAATCCGGGCGATCGAGAGGTCCGGCCCGGTTTCAGCGGCGGCGCTCACCGGACCGGCCAGGTAATAATCAGCAACGTACAGGAGGGCGAGCAGAGCGCCGCCGGTGAAGACGAAATAGCGGATGAGCGGCATGGGTCCCTCGATCGCCTCGTGATCGAGGCCCCTGCAGCAACGGGAAAAAGTGGCAATCGTTCCGGCGCGACGTCGCGCAATTGCAGGAGAGGAACTCGCTCAGCCGGCGCACTGGCATTCAGCTTGCTGCACGGCAGTCTAATCCCTCAGACCCGCAGTGGGTCTGTCTCATCGTGAGGCGATCATGCACCCGACGTCCCGTTTCGAAGCGACCATGCCGACCCAGCTCCACGCATTGATCTCCGATCTGCGCTGGCGCATGCGAATGATCGACGCCGACATTCTGGAGGAAGAGCGGAAGGCTGGAATCTCCGATCCCCAGAACGTCGCCTACCCGATGCTCGCGCAGAACCTGCGGGCCCGGCGCGACAATATCCGGGTGAGCATCGCGATTCTCGAAAGCCGGCTTGAAAAGCGATCGACCGAGTGGCCGCGCGCGGCCTGATGCGGTGGCGGCCCGAGCTCGGGACGCACCCGAACGCTAGGGAACTCGCGTTGCCGATCTGCAACGGTTCCCGTCCGTCTGAAGCCGGACAAAAGAAACTCCCATTGCGGCCACGAACCCCTCTCACAACGCCGTGAGACGAGCAGGGGAACGACGATGCGAGCGCAAAGAGTCTGGGTGGTGAACGGGGCCGCCAGCGTCGAACAATTGCAGACCAGGTTGGACGAGCTGAACAAGCGGCTTGCTCAACTCGAGACCCAGCACCACGAGAGCTGGAAAGTCGAAGAGCTCAGATCGAGCGCGCTCAGCCTGTCGCGCGAGATCGACGAGATCCGCTGCGCCGAGGCGACGGCGGCGCTGAGCGAACTGCTGCGGAAATAGCCGGCGTTCGCGATTCGCTGGTCGCGCAGGGAACCAACGCCGCCTCCCCGCCATTGCCATGCCGAGCATGGAGCAAAATCATGACCAGGCACCTGACGCGGGCCGATCTCGCGCGCGGCGTGGCCGGCGCGGTATCCACGCTGGTCCTGTGCGCGACGATGGCATTCACCATCGCGCGCCACTTCGCGCTATAGAGCATTTGGCGCTGTGAGGTATTTGCGATGACGTCCGACCCCGAGGAATCGGTCAGGCTGCAAGGCTACGGCGAGATGACCCTGCGTACGGCCGTCACGACCATGATGCTGCTCGCGCCGCGCGAGCGCGCGGACGCCGCCATCTTCCGCGTCCGCGACGGCGTCCGGCTCGCCTCAAGCGAGATCGCCGAGTTCGCGTCGGAATGGGGCATCACGCCGACGCCAGAGATCAGGTCTCCGAAACTCGTCCCGGAGCAACATTGGACACATATCGTTCGCAGCATGGTCCGTGAGGCGCCGCTGCCGGCGCTGGCGGTCGCCTTTTTGTTGGGTGTGCTGGTGGCCCGACACTGATCGGCATCTGCGCAGAACTCGCGCCGGTTTTCTTGTACCCACGCAGCGGTTCGTTCGTCACCCCACGCTTGTCTGCTTCATGCAATCTCGCGCTTGTGAAAACATGCTCCGGTTGCATGTGAACCGCTTCACATTTGAATCCTCCACATCGTCCTAGCATGGATTGGCTCCGCTTGTTTATTGCAACCCGCAGGTCTGGGTCGCGGGACGCCGGACAGCAAACTCCGACAACGAGACCCGAGGTGCCTGCTAACCGATCTCCAGAGGAGATTGCCATGACTCTGATTTCAGCAACATCTTTAATGCGCACACTCGTGCTGGCCGCCGTCGTCTCGCAGACCAGCGGCCCCATCGCCGGCAATCAGACGGCAGACACGGGGGCTGCAAACCAGACGAGTATCAATCGACCCGCCTCCGCGCCGACGACGGTCGCGCAAGGGCGCTGCTTCAACGGCAGATGCTATTAACTTACCCGGTTGATGACTATCGTGCGTGATGGAGAATGGCCATGCCTACGCTTCCCATGAAGCTTGGAGTGCCGCTGGACCAGATGAGCATATTTTTCTTTGCGTCCCTCGCGCTCGCGGTTTGGCTCATCTACGTGTTCTGCCAGCGCAAATTCGCCGAGCGCAGCGTCACTGGAAGCGGCGACTTCATCTATCAGATGCTGCCGCGTCAACTGGCAACGCATGAGGAATATTCGCACGGCTTCCTGATCTATTTCGGTTCGATGGCTACAATCCTGGTGGTGCTGTCGCTGCTGGGAGCAAACAATCTCGAACAGCTTGGCCTCACGCTACCAAAGCAGTTCAGCTATCTGGGAATGCCGCTCGCCCTCGCGTTTGTGCTGATGGGGGCGCTCCCGAACGTGCCTGGCCTCATGCTGATGGAGACCTATATGCGCCAGTACGCGCATGAGCGCGCCTACATTCCCGATGCCGCACGCGCCACAGCGGAGCGGATAGCGACCGCTGATTTCGATTTCACAGCCTATGCGGGTGAGGCACTTCGGTCGCTGCAAATGCGCGGTATCCTGCCTGACGACTTCACGCGATCCCGCCATACGCTCGAGCATAATTGGGCGCGGCTTTGCTGTCTTCTCTACGCTCTGAAATCCTATCGCATGGAAGGCTTCACCGGCGCCCTCGATGCGAGCCTCTTACAGGACTACCAGAGCGATCTGGATCTCATCGAGAGCCAGAAAAGATCCATGGAACCTCAGATGACGGCCTATCGAAGCGCGCGGGAAAGCGACCCTTATTACACGAACGAAGAGCTTCGCCGCTGCATCGTGGACAATCTGCGCAAGCTCTACGTCCTGCTCGGATGTGCGGTACGACTCAAGACGCAGCCCAACGACGATATTGATCTGGCGCTGCGACCATTTGGCATCATGCTGAAACCCACGCTGCGCCCGCAGGGTACAGGTGACCTAAAGCTTGTCAGTCTGACGGCTGTCGCAATGAGCGTCGTCTTGCTGGGTCTCGCCGCCGACGGGCTCGGCCAGCTCGGCTTATGGACGACGTCGCCGGTCTTTCCGCAAACCGTGATGCAGCCTTTCTGGGATGCCGCAGCAACGTTCGTGCCCTACGCAACTGCGATCATCGTGGCCGATCTCGTGCGCAGACGCGCCATCGGCAAGGGACGATGGTTCGTCACCTCGGGACAGCGTCAACAGACAAGTATAGCAAACTACGTCCGGGTGGCTGTGATCTGTGGCATCGCAGGATATCTCGCGCTCATCATCTGGGGACTTACCCAGGCCCCACCAACGGAAGACAGCTTCAGAATTGAGATTCCCAGTGCCCTGCTCGCCATGGTGACGGGAGCATTCTACGTCTTTCATCTTGACAACGCGCAGGCTGGTCAGCGCCCGTCGCGCGCATGGGAGCTTGGCGCCGAGACTGTCATCACCGGGCTCTGCGGGCTTATCGCCGCCTGCGCCACATGGCAGATCATTCTGGGCACCGCCGGTGCCGCGGTGGACAGAATCATTCTCACCACCCTTATCAATGCCGCGGTGGGGTTTGCACTTGCCTGGTACATCCCGCAAGCCGCGGCCGCACTCCGTTACGATCCGCTGGTCAACGAAAGCCAGGAACGCGTACGCGCGCTGCAAACCGCAGCCCAGGCCCGGCTGGGCGGCGCGGCAGCAATCTGGCTCGATCAGCAGCATCCTGCGCTTGACGGCATCTCACCCCGCCTCGCTGCAGCGGCCGGCGGAGACGGGTTCGAGCGCGCAATCGCTTTGCTGCAAGGCCCACAGTCTCTGACCGCCTGAGCCTGTCGCCTTCACCAATCCGGATCGGGATTGCCGATCCGGGCTTGTCGCAAGACCTCTGCATTGCGGTGAGGCTTGGAGCCGGATCAGCCATGCCACGCGCACAGGCGCCCCTGCCCGGCCAAATCGGCCGTGGACCCGCACCGAAAATCGTTGCAATAAAGGCACTCTAGGGCGCCGGCGGCCGGTCCGCCAAGCCTCTAGGAAAACGTCGACTTTTGGAAGAATGGTCGGAGTGGCAGGATTCGAACCTGCGACCCCTGCGTCCCGAACGCAGTGCTCTACCGGGCTGAGCCACACTCCGACAAGAGGCCGGCTTATAGCGTCGGGTTTGGCGCACCGCAAGCGGCCGAGCTGAGGAATCTTATCCCTGTGAAAACGGGTCTTGAAACGCTGATTTTACCGGCCGGGGCAGCCGGCGCGGAAGCTGCCGCCCGGACCTTGGCCGCCGGCGGGCTGGTCGCGTTCCCGACCGAGACGGTCTACGGGCTCGGGGCGGACGCCGGAAATGCCGGTGCGATCGCCCATCTCTACGCCGCCAAGGGGCGGCCGGCCTTCAATCCGCTGATCGCGCATGTCGCCGACCTCGCGGCGGCGCGGAGGATCGGGCGATTCGACGCCTGCGCCTTGCGTCTCGCGGAGGCGTTCTGGCCGGGGCCGCTGACGCTGGTGGTGCCGAAGACGGACAACTGCCCGGTGGCCGATCTCGCCACCGCGGGCCTCGACACGGTCGCGATCCGCATTCCGGCCCATCCGGTGGCGCAGGCGATCCTGCGCGCCTTCGGCGGGGCGGTGGTGGCGCCGTCCGCCAACCTCTCCGGCCACGTCTCGCCGACGCTGGCGGCCCATGTCGAGGGCGACCTTGCGGGGCGGATCGACCTGATCGTCGACGGCGGGCCTGTGACGGTCGGCGTCGAATCGACCATCGTCGGCTGCTTCGCGGCGCCGATGCTGCTGCGGCCCGGCGGGCTGTCGCGCGAGCGGATCGAAACCGTGCTCGGTGCGCCGCTGGCGCGACTGCCCGCGGAGGCCGACAGCGACGACAGTCAGCCGCTGGCGCCGGGCATGCTGGCCTCGCATTACGCGCCGCGCGCCCAGGTGCGGCTCAATGCGCAGGACGTCGCGCCGGGCGAAGCGCTGCTGGCGTTCGGCGCCGCGCGCCTGCCCGGCCTGGACGCCGCCGCCGCGGTCATGAATTTGTCGCCCAGCGGCGATCTCGATGAAGCCGCCGCCAATCTGTTCGGCTATCTTCGCGCCCTCGATGCCAGCGGGCCGCGGGCGATCGCGGTGATGGCGATCCCCGAACAAGATCTGGGCGAAGCGATCAACGACCGGCTGCGCCGGGCGGCTGTCGCGAGATAAGAGCGAAGCAAGAGACAAGACAATGAACGTCAATCATTCCGCCAGCCCACCGCTTGCGCCCGAACTGATCGAACAATTCCGCAGAATCGTCGGCGAGAGGCACGCCATTACCGATGCGGCCGACATCGAGGCCTATGTCACCGAGGAGCGCAATCTGTTCCACGGCCGCTCGCCGCTGGTGCTGCGCCCGGGCTCGACCGCGGAGGTCGCCGCGATCTGCAAGCTCGCCTCCGAGCACAAAATCGCACTGGTTCCGCAGGGCGGCAACACCGGGCTCGTCGGCGGCCAGACCCCGCACAATGGCGAGGTGGTGGTATCGCTGCGGCGGCTCGACAAGATCCGTGAGATCGACACCGCCTCGAACACCATGACCTGCGAGGCCGGCGTGGTGCTGCAGATCGCGCAACAGAAGGCCGCGGACGTGGACCGGCTGTTTCCGCTCTCGCTCGGCGCGGAAGGGAGCTGCACCATCGGCGGCAATCTCTCGACCAATGCCGGCGGCACGGCCGCGCTCGCCTATGGCGTCGCGCGCGAGATGGCGCTGGGGCTCGAGGTGGTGCTGGCGGACGGGCGCGTGCTCGGCGTGCTGTCGAAGCTGAAGAAGGACAACACCGGCTACAATCTGCACAACCTCTTCATCGGCGCCGAAGGCACGCTCGGCATCATCACCGCGGCGACGCTAAAACTGTTTCCGAAGCCGCGGTCGATCGAGACCGCCTTCGTCGGGCTGAAGTCGCCGGACGCCGCGCTGAAACTGCTGGCGATCGCGCAAAGCGAGGCCGCCAATGCGCTGACGAGTTTCGAGCTGCTCTCGGAGATGGCGGTCGATTTCTCGATCCGCCACGGCATCGACGTGCGCGATCCGCTCGCGCAAAAGCATGACTGGTACGTGCTGATGGAATTGTCTTCGCCCGGCGATGACGCCCGCACGCCGCTGGAAACGATCCTCGGCCGCGCCATGGAGGACGAGATCGTCGACGACGCGGTGATCGCGGCCAACCTCACCCAGCGCGCCGGCTTCTGGAAGCTGCGCGACGAGATGTCGTCGGCACAGAAGCCGGAGGGCGGCTCGATCAAGCACGATATCTCGGTGCCGGTGGCGACCGTGCCCGCCTTCATCGCCGAGGCCAATGAAGCCGTGGTCAAGCTGATCCCCGGCGCGCGGCCGGTGCCGTTCGGCCATCTCGGCGACGGCAATCTGCACTACAATGTCAGCCAGCCGATCGGCGCCAACACCGCGGACTATCTGGCGCGCTGGCACGAGATGAACGCGGTCGTGTTCGCCATCGTGCTGCGCATGGGCGGCTCGATCTCGGCGGAGCACGGTATCGGCGTGCTCAAGCGCGACGAGCTTCCCGATGTGAAGGACAAGACTGCAATCGAGCTGATGCGGTCCATCAAGGCGATGCTCGATCCGCTTGGAATCATGAACCCGGGAAAAGTGTTGTGAGTGCGCTCACGATCGACGCGATCACCGAGGCCGATGTCGAGCCCGTGGTCACGCTGTGGCAGCGCTGCGGCCTGACGCGGCCGTGGAACGATCCGCATGCCGACATCGCGCTGGCGCGGAGGCGCGACAATTCCACCATCCTGCTCGGCCGCGACGGCGGCACCATCGTCGCCACCGCGATGGTCGGCCATGACGGCCATCGCGGCTGGGTCTACTACGTCGCGGTCGATCCGGAAAGCCAGAAGCGTGGTTACGGTCGCGTCATCATGGCCGCAGCCGAGGACTGGCTGCGCGCGGCCGGCATCGCAAAGCTCCAGCTCCTGGTCCGGCGCGGCAATGAGCAGGCCAACGCGTTCTACCAGTCGCTGGGTTTCGAGGAATCCACCTCGGTGATGTTCCAGAAGTGGCTCGACGGCCGCACCACAACGCCAAGCAATTGAGATCGAAGCATGACGATTTCCGACCGCGTCCGCATCAAGGACGTCCGCGTGCTCTCGGACGGCTGGACCACTCTCAAGAACACCACGTTCGAGTACCGGCGCGCCAATGGCGAATGGCAGACGCAGCACCGCGAGACCTATGAGCGCGACAACGCCGCGGCCGTGCTGCCGTATAATCTGGCACGCCGTACGGTGATCCTGGTGAAGCAATTCCGCCTGCCGGCGTTCATTCGCGGCTACGACGATCTGCTGATCGAGGCGGCCGCCGGCGTGCTGGACGACGCCTCGCCTGAAATGCGCATCCGCGCCGAGGCCGAGGAGGAAACCGGCTATCGCCTGCACCACGTCCACAAGGTGTTTGAAGCGTTCATGAGCCCCGGGGCCATCACCGAGAAGCTGCATTTCTTCGTCGCCGAATACGAGCCGGAGATGCGGGTCAGCGACGGCGGCGGCCTCGAACATGAAGGCGAGGACATCGAGGTGCTGGAGCTCGGCATCGACGAGGCCTTAGCGATGATCGCGGACGGCCGCATCATCGACGCCAAGGCGATCATGCTGCTGCAGCATGTGGCGCTGCATGTGTTTCGGTGAGCTTGCTTACTCTTGAGCTCACCCCCGACTATCTCTAGTCTGTCGCCAACAAGAACCAGGAGACGCGCCCATGTCCGCTTCGCGCGACGACGAATTCGGCTTTGCGCCCGACTACGACGCCCCCGTCCCCTATATGCAGCGCACGCGGGACTATTACGCCGCGATTGGCTACGCCACGGCGTATCGCTGGGCTCACTACACCGAGGCGCCGTTCCAGCCGCTGAAGAAGCCGCTGTCGCAATCACGCGTCACCATCATCACGACGGCCGCGCCATACGATCCCACCAAGGGCGACCAGGGCCCGGGCGCGGCTTATAATGGCGGTGCGAAATTCTACCAGGTCTATGACGGCGACACGGCGAAGCCGCACGACCTTCGCATCTCGCATATCGGCTACGACCGCAAGCACACCACGGCCACCGACAACGGCACCTGGTTTCCGCTGCCGCAACTGTTGAAGGCGAGCGCTGCGGAGCGCATCGGCGAGGTGGCCCCGCGCTTCTTCGGCGCGCCGACCAACCGTAGCCATCGCGTCACGCTCGACACCGACGCGCCGGAAATTCTGGCGCGGGCCGTCGCCGACAAGGTCGATGTCGCCGTGCTGGTGCCGAACTGCCCGGTCTGCCATCAGACCACGGCGCTGGTGGCGCGGCATCTGGAGCGGAACGGCATTCCGACCGTGATCATGGGCTGCGCCAAGGACATCATCGAGCACGCCGCCGTGCCGCGCTTCCTGTTCTCGGATTTCCCGCTCGGCAATTCCGCCGGCAAACCGCACGACATCGCCTCGCAGGCACAGACGCTCGAGCTGGCGCTCAAACTGCTGGAGACCGCGAGCGGCCCGCAGACCACCATGCAGTCGCCGCTGCGCTGGAGCGAGGACGCTTCCTGGAAGCTCGACTACAACAACGTCGCGCAGCTCTCGCCCGAAGAGCTGGCGCGGCGCCGTGCCGAATTCGACAAGCAGAAGGAGATCGCGCGCGGCAATCGCGCCGCCTGACGTCCTCCGATAATCAAAACAAAAAGGGAGAGCGACGTGACGCGACCGTTCGAGGGCGTGAAGATCCTGGACTTCACGCAAGTGCTGGCCGGCCCTTATGCGAGCTATCAGCTCGCGCTGCTGGGCGCCGACGTCATCAAGGTCGAGCGGCGCGAGGGCGAGGACATGCGCCGCACGCCGCTGTCGCGCGAATGGGCCGAGCGCGGGCTGGCGCCGGCGTTCCAGGCCATCAACGGCAACAAGCGCAGCCTGACGCTCGATCTGCAAAAGCCCGATGCGATCGCGATCGTGAAAAAGCTCGCCGCGCAAGTCGACGTGGTCATGGAGAATTTTCGCCCCGGCGTGATGGACAAGCTCGGCATTGGGTACGAGGCGCTGTCCGCGATCAATCCGAAGCTGATCTACTGCGCGGTATCAGGCTTCGGCCAGACCGGTCCGGATCGGCTGCGCCCCGGCTATGACGGCAAGATGCAGGCGCTGTCCGGCATCATGGCGATCACGGGTCATCCGGAGACTGGGCCAACTCGTGCCGGCTTTGCGGTGTGCGACGTGCTGTCGGGCGCGACTGCTGCGTTCGGCGTGTCGAGCGCGCTGTACCAGCGCGACCGCACCGGCAAAGGCCAGCTCATTGACGTCTCCATGCTGGAGGCGACGATGGCGTTTCTGTCGGGGCAAATCGCGGACTGGTCGGTCGCCGGCCATCGCCAGCAGCTGTCGGGCAACCAGGCCGTCAGCCGCAGGACCACGGCGAATTTGTTCAGATGCGGCGACGGCCACATCCTGCTCGCCGTCAACAACGAGAAGCAATATCGCGCGCTGATGTCTGCGCTCGGCCGCGAGGACACGTTGAGCGATCCGCGCTTCGCCGACTGGTTTTCGCGCAACGAGAACGAGCCGGCCTTACGCGCCATCATCGAAGAGGCGCTCGCGGCTAGGCCGGCACGCGAGTGGGAGACCATTCTGGAAGATGCCGGCGCGCCCTGCGCCAGCATCTGGAAGGTCGAGGAAGTCATCGACCATCCGCAGATCAAGGCGCGTGGCGCGATCCAGGAGCTGGATACGCCCTATGGCCGCCTTCGTTTCGCCGGCAGCGGATTCAAGCTCGCGCATGGCGGCGGCAGGCTCGACCGCATGGCGCCGGAGCTCGGTGCGGATACGGATGCGGTGCTAGGCGAGCTGGGATTTGACGCAGCGGACATCGCGGCGCTGCGGGCGAGGGAGATCGTGTAGGGTGGCGCCCCACATTCAGTGTCATCCCGGGGCGCGCGCAGCGCGAGCCCGGGACCCATAACCACAGGATCGGGTTTGGCGAAGACTCGCAGTTGCCAGCCCGCGCCAAACTTCTCCCTGTGGTTATGGGGTCCCGGATCTGCGCTTCGCTTGTCCGGGACGACAGCGGAATAAGACGCGCCAGCTTGGTTAGAACAACGATCCCTGCCCGTCATCGGCCGAGCCGGCCGCCGCTTTCCGCGCCACCTTCTTCCTCGGCGCCTCCGCTTCCATGTCCTCCGCGCTGATCGGCAGGAGCAACTGGTCGTCATCATTGGCGACGCGGTTGACGCGGGTGGAGACCGGGTGCCAGGCGAATTCGCCGATTTGCGGCGCGGTCATCAGCGGCAACACGGCATCGCTGCTTCTGTCGAGCCAGCGCTCGAAATCGCGCGGGCTGATGGTGACGGGCACGCGGTCATGCAGCGTGGCGAGATCCTCGCCTGCGGCCGCCGTGACGATCGCGACCGTGTCGAGCTCCTCGCCGTTCGGCCCGACCCAGGTCTCGAACACTGCGGCAAAGCCGAGCGGCGCGCCGTCGGCGCGATGGATGAAGAAGGGCTGCTTGCGGCCACCCTCCGTCTTCCATTCGTAATAGCCGTCGGCCGGAATCAGGCCGCGCCGCCGGCGAATCGCGCGTTTGAAGGCCGGCTTCTCCAGCACCGTCTCGGAACGCGCATTGATCAGGAGCGTAAACCCCTTGGGATCCTTCACCCAGCCCGGCAACAGGCCCCAGCGCATCAGGCGAAAATGGCGCGCGCCGTTCTCGGCCAGCACCACCGGAATCGGTTGTGTCGGGGCCACGTTGAACCGGGGCGGGAAATTCGGCTGCTCAATGTAGCCGAACAGTTGCCGCAAAGCCGCGGGGGCCGAAGTTATGACGAAGCGTCCACACATCCTTGAGGGCCTATATAGGGTCCGTTCAGGTCCTTTTAACCCCGAACGTTAACACTGCGGCAGATGAGCTCAACGGTCGCCCAGCCGGCGCGGATGCATGGACGGACCGGGCCCGAGGCTGCGGCCTGGGCCGAGCGGCTGCGCGTGGCCAACATCAACCCGCGGACCGGGCTTGCCACCGACTATCTCAACCATTTCAATGAAGCCGTGATGCTGCTGGAAATGGTGCCGGACATGCCGGAATGCGCGGAGGATTTCCTGACCTGGTCGCCGCTGTCCTATGCGGAGCATTTCACGGCCTCGAACTTCAAGGCCCGGGATCTGGCGATCGAGGCCTATGAAAAAGCCGACCCGAACGTGCGCGCCCAGTTCGACCACCTCACGGACACCATGACCTCGATCCTGACGGCGGTCGGCTCGGCCATGCGCGAGGTTGAGAAGGACACGACCCGCGTTCGCCTCGCCGAGCAGGCCGCCCAGTGGGTCAAGCCGCTGATCGCGGCGTGCGGCGGCATCATCAATGGCGGCGCGGAAGCCGACATCGACACCATCATGGCGAACTGAGCCCGAGCAGGTGAAGTCATGGCTGCGATCGTTCAGCCCAGCCGTCCCCAGATCGCGGTCAGTGCCGCGATTTTTCGTGACGGCAAGGTGCTTCTGACCCGGCGCGCGCGCTCGCCGGCAAAGGGGTTCTATTCGCTGCCGGGCGGCCGGGTCGAGTCCGGCGAATCGCTGCACGAGGCGCTGGCGCGCGAGATCGACGAGGAGACCGGGCTCGATATCGACATCATTGGGCTCGCGGGCTGGCGCGAAGTGCTGCCGGCCGCGACCGGCGCCGGCCACTATTTGATCATGTCCTTTGCCGCTCGCTGGGTGGCCCGGGAGCCGGTTCTCAACGACGAGCTCGACGACTACCGCTGGATCGCCCCGCAGGCCCTGGCCAGCCTTGGCGACCTCAAGCTGACCGGCGGGCTGGAAGAGGTCATCCAGTCCGCCGCGCGCCTGATCGAGGCATAGGCCGCACGGCGAGCTCCCCCGCACCTCTCCCGCTTGCGGGAGAGGTCGACGCGCGAGAGCGCGGCGGGTGAGGGCTTTTTCCTCTTGGGGGTGCTCGCCTGCGGAGATACCCTCTCCCCGACCCTCCCCCGCAAGCGGGGGAGGGAGCGCACCGCTCGCGCCCCGGCGCCTTGCGTCTGCCGCCCCGAGGAGGCATACACCCGGCCGATGTCGATGCGATTTCTGGCCATTTTTGCCCTGATTCTCGCCTGCGCCTCGGTGCCCACGAGGGCTCAGGACGGGGCAGCGCCGTTTGACGGCGATTTGCAGCGGCTGGCGGAGATCCTCGGCGGGCTGCACTATCTGCGCGGCATCTGCGGGTCCAACGAGGGCAACAAATGGCGCAGCGAGATGCAGGCGCTGATCGATGCCGAAACCCCCGCCGGCGAACGCCGCACCCGCATGATCGCCGGCTTCAACCGCGGCTATAACGGTTTTCAGCAGACCTACCGGAGCTGCACGCCGGCCGCGACGGTGGCGATCCGCCGCTACATCGAGGAAGGCGCGAAGATCTCGCGCGATCTCACGGCGCGCTACGCGAACTGAACTCTCCATTCGTCATTCCGGGGCGCGACGAAGTCGCGAGCCCGGAATCCATCGTGCGACGGAGTCTGCTGCCCGCTGGATTGCGGGGGCGCGCGGGGCCCCCGCATGGCAGCGGGGGGGGCCCGGTGATGGAGGGTGTGGACCGCCGGTTAC
>NZ_JBVVPT010000018.1:14283-148246 GCF_055811715.1 Bradyrhizobium sp. WSM4872
CCCCCCCCTGCAAAGGGGGCGCCGCGGTTCATGGCGCGGGGACGCCCGGGGCGCCACCCGTAAACACACCCCCCTTGGGGGGGGGGGGGGGCGCCCCCCCCCCCCGAGCCCGGAATCCATTCTTCAACCGTCTCTGCGACCAGATGGATTCCGGGCTCGCGCTGCGCCCCGGAATGACAGCGGCGGGAACCCTGTCATCGAGTTTGTACACAGCCGTTAACCGTTCCTAAAGATGTGGCCTAGCGGGCGTTAACCCGCGTGCTACACCTCTCGCACAGCGCATCGCCGTGGATCGCGCCCCAGCCCTGATCGAGTTTCATGAGCCATCCAGTGTCCTACGCCCCCGCACGCGCGCCGCTGCCCGATCACGAGCAGAAACAGGCCGCACTGAGCTATCTCAACGAGGCCTGGGCCGAAGCGCGCCATGATGGCGTCGACGGCGACTGCCTGGCGCAGGCGAGCCTGTTCGCGGCCCTTGCCGAGCTCGTCGGCACCTATGGCGAGGACGCGGTGGCGAAGTTCGTCGAAGGCTTTCCCGGCCGCATCCGCAACGGCGAATTCTCGATCGACATTTCCAGACAGTAAGTCTTTCTCCAGGCAGTAAGCCTTGCCGAAAACGCCCCCGCCACGCGGGCGGGGCCAGCTTCCGCTGCAAACGGAATACGCTCCCGAGCCCGTTACGGCTCGATCTTGAGCGTCGCTTTCATGTTGGGATGATAGCGGCAGTAATAATCGACCGTGCCTGCCCTCTTTAGAACCAACGTCCCTGATTTTTTCGCAGGCAGGTTGACGTCGAAATCGCCGTTACCAGCCGTCGCGGTGTGGGCGAAGACGTCCTTGTTGATCCATTCAATGGTGTCGCCGACCTTCGCCGAAGCGTCTTTCGGCGACACTTCGAGGTTCTCCATCGTGATCTCTATGGTCGCAGCGTGCGCCGGGACGGCCAACGCCACGAGCAGGACCGCTGACGCGATCGCAGACAATCGTCCCGGCATTATCGCCTCCCTATTTCAGCTCCGCCGCGACGTGCTCGGCGTGCTGCTGATGGCCCTGGAAGATTTTCAGGCCGGTCTGCAGCAGGCTCTTCAGTTCGGCATTGCTGGCGGACGGAATGAGCTGGGTTTCCAGCGCGCCATTGACGGTTTTGTGGTAGGCGACCTCGTTTGCGACATAGGCCTTGTCGAAGGCCGCACCGCTCAGCTTGTCCAGTTCGGCGAGCTTCTCGCTCGCCTGCTTCGACAGCGCCTTGCTGGTCTCGTTGTCTTCAGGCGTGACGTTCAGCTTCTTGACCAGCGCGAGCGCCTGCTTGTTGACGGCCTCATGGTCGCGCAGCATGTCCTCGGCAAACGCCTTGACGTCCTTGTTCTTGGCCTTCTTCTGCGCCTGCTTGGCAGCGTTGATGTCGATCACGCCCGCGGTGTAGGCGATATGGGCGATCTGCGGATCGGTCAGCTTGTCGGCTGCTCTGGCGCCTTGCAGCAGCGCGGGGCTCGACAACAAGACTGCAGCGGCGATCGCCGCGCTCCAACGAACGAACATGGTTTGACACTCCTGTGGTGCCGGACGCTTTGCCGGCGCGTTGCTTCACAGGCGTTGGATGGGACTATGGCGCGAACGTTCCCGAAAAACTTCAGCCGCCGATGCCGAGCCGCTTCAGCACTGACACGGTCAGCCGCTCGCAGCGCCACCCGGCGAACGGGAACGCATCCATCACCACCGGACCGATCTCCTTCTCGACGTTCTCGCGCAGCATGGTCCGCGCACGGTGCAGCCGCGTCTTCACGGTCTCGGGCTTGACGCCGAGCAGCTCGGCGGTCTCCTCGATGTTCATGCCTTCCATGACACGTGCGACGAAGACCATGCGGAAGACATCCGGTAGTTCATCGATGGCGCGCTCGACGACGCGCTGGATTTCACGTTGGGCCATGGTCCTTTCCGGATCGCCTGCGGAAGAAGCGGGAAATTTGATGATCTGCGCCTCGAGCGTCGCTTCGGGCACCGAGCCCAGCTCGACATGCGGCCTGGCGCTTCGGGCCCGGCCAAGCGCCTCGTTGATGGCGATGCGCGACAACCAGGTCGACAGTCCGGCCTCGCCGCGGAAGCCGTCGAGATGGGTGAAGGCGCGGACATAGGTTTCCTGAACGACATCCTCGGCTTCGCTGTCGCTGCGCAGAATTCCGCGCGCCAGACGATAGAGCCTGCGATTGTTGGCCTGCATGATCTCGCGTAACGCGGCCTCGTCACGGCCCCGCGCCCGCTCGACCAGTTCCGCTTCCAAGGTCCGGATTTCCGATGTTTTGGCGCCGGCGGATAGGCCGGCTGCGGTCCGTGGCATGGCGGTCACCTGCTCGTTTTGGCTTCGTCCTGACATTGGATGCCGCCCCAAGGGAAAGGTTCCCAACTTTCTGGCCTCCCCTGGGGAGGGACCAGGGAATGTCCTAATCCGTCTCGATCGGGAGCGCCGGATTTCTCGCCCACTCGCCCATCGAGGCATCGTACAGCGTCAGCTTGTCGTAGCCGAGTTGCGTCAGCAGCAGCAGGTCGATCGTCGCCGAGATGCCGCCGCCACAATAGCAGATCACATTCTTGTCGCGGGTGACGCCTGCCGCAACGAATTTGGCTTCGGCGTCGGCGAGCGAGGTCAGGGTCTTATCGGCATTGACAAGCGTTGCCGCTGATACGTTGACGCTGCCGGGAACGCGGCCGGGCCGCCCGTAGCGGCTCGGCTCGAGGCCGCGATGAAATTGTGGACCGAGCGCGTTGACGATAACAGTCGCGGGATCGCCGAGTCGCGCCTGCACCGCATTCTTGTCGACGAAGAAGTCTGCGCGCGGCGCCGCCTTGAAGGTCGTGGCGGGATAACCCTTCGGTCCTCCTGATACGACCGGCCGACCCTCTTCCTTCCATTTGTCGAGGCCACCGTCGAGCACCCGCGCGTCGACGCCGAGCGAACGCAGCATCCACCAGAACCGCGTCGACCACATCATCGTGCCGATGCTGTAGAGCACGACGGACTTGGACGGATCGAGGCCGTGGCGGCCGAAGGCAGCCTCCAGCTGGGCCACATCAGGCATCATGAAGAATTGCTGCGCGGAGGCGTCGGAGAACTCGCCTTGCAGGTCGAGAAAATCAGCGCCCGGGATGTGGCCCGCCTCGAACGTCTTGTCGCCGGGCACGGCGCGATAGGGCACGTCGCTGCCTGGCGGCACCGGCTCGTTGTAGGTCGTGCAGTCGTAGAGGCGCAGGTTGGGATCGCCGAGCTGGGCTGCGAGTTGCTCGGTGGTGATGAGGGGGGTCGGTTGGGTCATTCACTCCTCCCTCAGCGTCGTCCTGGCGAAAGCCAGGACCCATTACCACAAAATCAATTGTGGCACACAAGCGTAGCCACCCCATCTTCGCAACAAAATGCAGTCGGGGTAATGGGTCCTGGCTTTCGCCAGGACGACACCGGATGTGTGGGAAGTTTGTGCCGCTTACCTGCAATCCCTACGCCTTCAACGTCTCCAGAAACCGCACCGGCTCACCTTGCGCGGCCGTCACGAGTTCGCCCTGCCACATCACGCGGCGACCGCGGATGAAGGTGCCGACGGGCCAGCCGGTGACGCGCAACCCGTCGTAGGGAGTCCAGCCGGCCTTGGACGCGACCCATTTGTTGGTGATGGTCTCGCTGCGCTTGAGGTCGACGACGGTGAAATCCGCGTCATAGCCGGCGGCAATGCGGCCCTTGCGGGCCATGTTGTAGAGGCGCGCTGGGCCGGCGCTGGTGAGGTCGACGAAACGCGCCAGCGACAACCGACCCGCATTGACGTGATCGAGCATGAGCGGCACCAGCGTCTGCACGCCGGTCATGCCGGAGGGCGAGGCCGGATAGGTCTTCTGTTTCTCTTCAAGCGTATGCGGGGCGTGGTCCGAGCCGAGCACATCGATAATGCCCTGCTCGATGCCGCGCCAGATCCCGGCGCGGTGATCCGCGCCGCGCACCGGCGGGTTCATCTGCGCCAGCGTGCCGAGCCGCTCGTAGCATTCGGGCGCGACCAGCGTGAGATGATGCGGCGTTGCCTCGCAGGACGCGACGTCCTTGTGGTCGCGCAAAAATTCGATCTCTTCCTTGGTCGAGATGTGCAGCACATGGATGCGCTTGCCGGTCTCGTGCGCGAGCTTCACCAGCCGCTGCGTCGCCATCAGCGCCGCGGTCTCGTCGCGCCACACCGGGTGCGAGCGCGTGTCGCCCTCGATGCGCAGCGGCTTGCGCTCGTTAAGACGGTATTCGTCCTCGGCGTGGAACGCGGCACGGCGGCGGATCACCTGGAAGATGCGGCGCAGGCTTTCGTCGTCCTCCACCAGCAGCGCGCCGGTCGATGAGCCGATGAACACCTTGACGCCGGCGCAACCCGGCGCACGCTCCAGCACCGGCAGATCCTGCACGTTCTCGCGGGTGCCGCCGATGAAGAAGGCGAAGTCGCAATGCATGCGGTGATGGGCGCGCTTCACCTTGTCGGTGAAGGTGGCCTCGGTCACGGTCAATGGCGAGGTGTTCGGCATCTCGAACACTGCGGTGACGCCGCCCATCACGGCGCTGCGCGAGCCGGTCTCGAGGTCTTCCTTCTGCTCCAGCCCGGGCTCGCGGAAATGCACCTGCGTGTCCATCACGCCGGGCAGGATGTGCAGGCCCTTGCAGTCGATCACCTCGGCGGCGGAAGCCTGCGACAGGGTACTGATCTCGGCAATGCGGCCGTTGACGACGCCGATATCGCGGGCTCCCTCGCCGTCCTGGTTGACGACAGTGCCGCCCTTGAGGATCAGGTCGAAACGCTGGGTCATGGCTGAAGGCCTCTCTCGTCCCCAAGCGCAGGGCTTGAGGTCTTGTCGTTTTTGCCTTGCGGGCTTACGTTCCGGAGCAACATGTCGCAAGAGATTTTCGTATGAAATCAGCGTTTCTTCCAGACCGGGGCGTGATCAAGGTCGCAGGCGAGGATGCGCGCAACTTCCTCAATGGCCTCGTCACGACCGATGTCGACAAGCTGAAGCCGGGCCTCGGCCGATTCGGCGCGCTGCTGACGCCGCAGGGCAAGATCATCGTGGATTTCCTGATCACGGAAGCGCCTGACGGCCATGGCGGCGGGTTCCTGATCGATTGCCCGAAGCCGCTTGCCGATGGCCTCGCCACCAAGCTGAAATTCTACAAGCTGCGGGCCAAGGTCACGGTGGAAAACCTGTCCGAGGATCTCGGCGTGCTCGCGGCCTGGGATGGCAAGCCCGCGGCCCAGCCCGATCTCGCTTTCGCCGATCCACGCAATGAAGACCTCGGCTATCGCATCCTGATCCCTGAAGACCTCAAACAGAAGCTGTCCGATCTGATCGGCGCCGAGCTCGTCGACGCCGCCGCCTACGAGGCCCACCGCATCGCACTCGGCGTGCCGCGCGGCGGGCTCGATTTCACCTACAGCGATGCGTTCCCGCACGAGACCAACATGGACCGCCTTTCCGGCGTCGATTTCGACAAGGGCTGCTATGTCGGCCAGGAGGTCGTCTCGCGCATGCAGCATCGCGGCACTGCGCGCACCCGTAGCGTCAAGGTGCTGCTCGAGGACTCCTCGCCGGAGCCCGGCGTCAGCGTCATGGCCGGCGACAAGCCGGTCGGCACGATGGGCTCGTCGGCGCAGGGCAAGGGTATTGCGCTGGTGCGCATCGACCGCGTCGCCGACGCGCTCGATGCGGGACAGGCGTTGACTGCCGGTGGCCTCGCTGTGAGGCTGGCGGAACCAGACGTCGTGCGCATTCCAACGAAGCAGCCCATCGCATGAGCCGCGCCCCTCGCCTGCATGCCGACGGAAAGACGCGGTGCCCCTGGCCCGGCGAAGATCCGCTCTACGTCGCCTATCACGACACCGAATGGGGCGTGCCGGAATATGACGACCGCGCGCTCTATGAGAAGCTGATCCTCGACGGTTTCCAGGCCGGCCTGTCCTGGATCACGATCCTGCGCAAGCGCGACAATTTTCGCAAAGCCTTCGACGATTTCCAGCCGGAAAAGATCGCACGCTACAACGAGAAGAAAGTTCACGCGCTGATGAACGACGCCGGAATCGTGCGCAACAAGGCCAAGATCGACGGCGCGATATCAAGCGCGAAATCCTATCTCGACATCATGGAGAAGGGCCCCGGCTTCTCAAAATTCCTGTGGGACTTCATGGACGGAAGGCCCAAGGTCAATCATTTCAAGACCACCGCGAGCGTACCGGCCTCGACGCCGCTCTCCATGCAGATCTCCAAGGAGCTGTCTTCGCGCGGCTTCAAGTTCGTCGGCCCGACCATCGTCTATGCCTTCATGGAGGCGACCGGCATGGTCAACGATCATCTGGTCGACTGCCATTGTCACGCGAACTGCGGCAAGACGCAGCGCAAGCCACGCCTCAAGTCCAAATGACGGCCAGGAAGTCGTCACCCGATGTGGCGTCTCGTGCCTGGCAGCGAATGCTGTCGGGCCGGCGGCTCGATTTGCTCGATCCCTCCCCGCTCGATATCGAGATCGCCGACGTCGCGCACGGGCTGGCGCGTGTCGCCCGCTGGAACGGCCAGACCATTGGCGCGCACATCTTCTCGGTCGCGCAGCACACGCTGCTGGTCGAAACCGTGATGCGGCACGAGAACCCGCGCGTGGATCTGCGCATGCGGCTTGCCGCGCTGCTGCATGACGCGCCCGAATATGTGATCGGCGACATGATCTCGCCGTTCAAGGCCGTGCTCGACGGCCATTACAAGGCGGTCGAGAAGCGCCTGCTCGGCGCCATCCACATCCGCTTTGGCCTGCCGCCGATACTGCCGGACGAGATCACGCTGGCGATCAAGGCCGCCGATCGCGGCGCGGCCTATCTGGAGGCGACGACGCTCGCTGGCTTCAGCGAGAGCGAGGCCAAGCGCCTGTTCGGCAAGGACCCCGGCCTGTCCGACAGCGTCCGGCGCGACTATCTCACCCCCTGGACTGCTGCCCGGGCCGAGAAACAGTTTCTGGAGCGGTTTGGCGTCGTGTTTGCGTGATCGTTGTCGTGGGTTAAAGTCCTGCAGGGCGGGCAATTGGGCCCTTGCGCCGCCCCCACTGATTTTGCGCAATGAGACGAAAGTGGTGGGTACGCTTCGCTTTGCCCACCCCGCCAACGCTCGCTATAATCTGCGGAAAAAGGTCCGCCATGATCCACGTCTGCTCCCTCGCCGCCCTTCCCGAAACCGTCCGCCTTACCAAGGCCAGCCACGTGCTGACCGTGATGGCCAATGTCGAGCAGGTGGCGCGGCCGGTGTCGGTACTGCCGGCCAACCATCTCAAGGTGTCGATGGACGACATCACCGAGGAGATGGACGGCTTCGTCGCGCCATCGGAAGCGCATATCGAGCAGGTGCTGAACTTCGTGCGCAGCTGGGACCGCGACGCGCCGCTGGTGGTGCATTGCTATGCCGGCATCAGCCGCTCCACCGCGAGCGCCTTCGCCGCCGTGTGTGCACTCAATCCGGATCGCGACGAAACCGAGATCGCTAAGAAGATCCGCGCGGCTTCCCCGATCGCCTCGCCGAACCGCCGCATCGTCGGGCTTGCCGACCGTGCGCTGGGGCGCAACGGCCGCATGCTGCGCGCACTCGACGAGATGGGCCCGGGCGCGATGATGGTCGAGGGCCGCCCCTTCGTGATCGAGCTCGAATGAGAAGAGAGTCGGATAGCAGCCCCAACGGGACTGCGCTCCCTCTCCCGCCTGCGGGAGAGGGGTGGGGAGAGGGTATCTCCGCATCGGGACAGTCCCCTAGAGGAGAAAGCTCTCACCCAGCGCTGCGCGCCGACCTCTCCCGCAAGCGGGAGAGGTTACAGCGAGTCCGCGGCGAGACCGGCTCAATCAACTGGAATACGTATGTGATCACTCACGCGATCTCATCCGCATGAGCGAAAAGCTGCTGACGCCGATCGAGATCGGCCTGACTGCCGCGATCGTCGCGATCGAGAATCATGAGCCGCTGATCCTCACCGCGGGCGACAGTGACGAACTGGCGGGCCTGCCGTTCGGCCCGTTCGATGCGCCGAGCCATCGCACTTTCGAGATCGGCCTGCGGGCCTGGGTCGAGGAACAGACGGGCCTGCGGCTCGGCTATGTCGAACAGCTCTACACGTTCGGCGATCGCGGCCGGCATGCCGAGGCCGGCGACACCGGCGCGCACATGGTGTCGATCGGCTATCTCGCACTGACGCGCGCCATCGGCGGCGAACTGGCAGCCACGAGTGCGAGCTTCGCGCCGTGGTATCGCTTCCTGCCTTGGGAGGACTGGCGCGAGGGCCCGCCCGCGATCATCGCGGACAATATCATCCCGGCATTGACCGAGTGGGCCGAAGGGGAGACGCCGGAGACGACGCGCGCATTGCCGCGGAGGGATCGGGTGCGGTTCTATTTCGGTCTCGACGGCGCATCATGGGACGAGGAGCGCGTGCTCGACCGCTACGAGCTCCTGTACGAGGCCGGGCTGGTCGAGGAAGCGCGGCGCGACGGCCGCCCTGCGGCATTAGCGCGCAAGGCCCTGTCCGCGCTCGGCACATCCATGCGCTTCGACCACCGCCGGATTCTTGCGACAGCGATCGCGCGACTGCGTGCCAAACTGAAGTATCGTCCTGTGGTCTTTGAACTTTTGCCCGCCGAGTTCACACTTACCGAATTGCAGTATACGGTGGAGGCGATCTCCGGCCGACACCTGCACAAACAAAATTTCCGCCGCCTGGTCGAAATGGAAGCCCTGGTCGAACCGACCGGGGTGATGTCGACACAGACGGGCGGACGTCCGGCGGCGCTCTACCGCTTCCGTCGCGACGTGCTCCAGGAGCGGCCCGCGCCGGGCTTGCGCGTACGCTCCCGGCGCTAACCCGAGATATGCGCGATCGGCCCCTGCCCGCCGATTGCCTGGAGGCTTTATGTCTGACGGCCCGTTCGACGTCTTCGCGCTGATCATTGCGGTCATCGCTTTCATCATCGCGATCAAGGCCTCCAGCCAGACGGCTGAGCTGCGACGACGGCTGAGCTCGCTCGAAGCGACATTCCACGCGCAACGGCCCGTGCAGCCGCCGCGGATCCCGGCAGATGTGTGGGCTGAAGCGTCCGCGACGACTTCCGCAGCGCCGCCGCCGCTTGTGCCCCAAGCCGAAGCGGCAGCCGACGCGCCGCCCCCGATCGTCACCGAGGATGCTTCACCGCTTCCGCTCGAAGCGAGCACCGAGGCCAACGCGCCGCCCCCGCTGCCCGCCCCCGCGCCCGGCTTCGAGGAACGGCTCGGCACGCGTTGGGTGGTCTGGATCGGCGGCTTGGCGCTCGCGCTCGGCGGCTTCTTCATGGTGCGCTATTCGATCGAGGCCGGCCTCGTCGGCCCCGGCGTGCGCGTGTTCCTTGGCGGCGTATTCGCGCTTGCGCTGCTTGGCGCCGGCGAATGGTCGCGGCGCAAGGAGAGCATCTCCACCATCGCCGCGCTGCCGATCGCCAACATTCCCGCGATCCTCACCGCGGCCGGCACGGCGGTGGCGTTTGCGACCATCTACGCGGCATACGCGCTCTATGGCTTCCTCATGCCCGCGACCGCCTTCGTGCTGCTCGGCCTCGTCGCGCTCGGCACGCTGGCTGCGGCGCTCTTGCACGGGCCCGCGCTCGCGGGCCTCGGCGTGGTCGGCGCGTTCGTGACGCCGCTCCTCGTCTCCAGCGGCAAGCCGGACTATTGGGCGCTCTACATCTATCTCGCCATCGTCACCGCCGCGAGCTTCAGCCTCGCCCGTATCCGGTTGTGGCGCTGGCTTGCGGTCACCACGATCGCCTTCGCCCTGCTCTGGATCTTTCCGGGTCTCGATACCAGCGACTTGCAGGTCGCGCCGCACGCTTTCCATGTGATCGCAGGCTTCGTTCTTGCCGCTCTTCTCGTCGTCTGCGGCTTCATGTTCGGCCCGACGATCGAAGACGGTGAGATCGAGCCGGTCTCGTCGGGCTCGCTCGGTGCCTATCTGTTCGGCGCGATGCTGATCGTGCTGTCGACCGCGCACGCGGACCTGGCGCTGATCGCCTTCACGCTGCTCGTCGGCGCGACGCTGCTTGTCGCCTGGCGCACGCCGGCGGCCACCGGCGCGCTCGGCGCAGCCGCCGCAACCGTCTTCGTCGTGTTCGCCGAATGGGCGGTGCGCGCCAATCCCGACATGCTGGTGCTGCCGGGCGGTCCCATGGCGGGCATCGCACCGACGGCGATCGATAGCGCGGTGACGCTGCATCTGGTGATGGCGGCGATCTTCGCCGCCGGCTTCGGCATCGCGGGCTTCCTCGCGCAGGGCCGTTCGAACTCGGCGATCATTCCGGTGGTGTGGTCGGTCGCGGGTGTCGCGACGCCGATCGCGATCCTGGTCGCGCTCTACGCACGCATCGCGCATCTCGACCGCTCGATCCCCTTCGCCATCCTCGCGGTGCTGCTCGCCGCCGCCTTCGGCGCTGCCACCGAGGCGCTTGCGCGCCGCGAGACCCGGCCGGGCGCCATGATCTCCACGGCCTTGTTCGCGACCGGCACGCTCGGTGCGCTGGCGCTGGCGCTGACATTTGCGCTGGAGAAGGGCTGGCTCACGATCGCACTGGCGCTGATGTCGCTCGGCACCGCCTGGATCTCGATGCAGCGGCCGATCCCGTTCCTGCGCTGGCTGGCCGCGATCTTCGCAGGCCTCGTCACCGCTCGGATCGGCTATGATCCGCGCATCGTCGGCGACGCCGTCGGAACCACGCCGATCTTCAACTGGCTGTTGTGGGGCTACGGCCTGCCGGCGGCATCGTTCTGGACGGCGAGCCTGTTCCTGCGCCGCCGCGCCGACGACGCCCCGCTGCGCATGGTCGAAAGCGCCGCGATCCTGTTCACCGCGCTGCTCGCCTTCATGGAGATCCGGCACTTTGCGACCGGCGGCGACGTGACGTCGGCACCGTCGCTGCTCGAATGCGCGCTGCAGGTCTGCGTCATGCTCGCCATGGCGATCGGGCTGGAGCGCCTGCGGCTGCGCAGCCGCAGCGTCGTGCACAATGTCGGCGCGGTCGTGCTCACGGTGATCGCCGGGCTCGTCGGCGTGTTCGGCCTCCTGATCCTGGAGAACCCGCTGCTGTGGCGCACCGACGTCGGCGGCGCCGTGTTCAACCTGCTGCTGCTCGGCTACGCGCTGCCGGCGGTGCTGATGCTGCTGCTGTCCTATGCCGTGGCTGGCGAACGCGGCAAGGCCTACGCCAACACGATTGCGGGGGGTGCACTGCTGTTCGCGCTGACCTATGTCACGCTGGAGATCCGCCGCTTCTATCACGGCCCGATCCTCTCCGCCGGGGCGACGACGGGCGCCGAGCAATATACCTATTCGATCGGCTGGCTCGGCTTCGGCGTGGTGCTGCTCGGCGTCGGCATTCTCGTCAATTCCGAGCGGGCGCGGCTGGCGTCGGCCGTCGTGATCGCGTTGACGATCCTGAAGGCCTTCGTCATCGACATGTCGACGCTGACGGGCGTCTACCGCGCGCTGTCGTTCATGTGCCTCGGCATCGTGCTGGTCGCGATCGGCTGGCTCTACCAGCGTATCCTGTTCCGGCGGCAGGTCGCACCGCCGCCGGCTCCGCAGACGAGCATGTGAGGATCAGGCCGCACGAACCGATTCCAGGAATTGCGCGACCTCGACCTTGAGACGGGTGCTGTCCGTCGCCAGCGATTTCGCCGCCGACAGCACCTCGGTGGAAGCCTCGCCGGTCTCGATCGCGCCGCGCTGCACGTTGGTGATGTTCGAGGAGACTTCCTGCGTGCCGACCGAGGCCTGCTGCACGTTACGCGAGATTTCCTGCGTGGCCGCGCCCTGCTCCTCGACGGCGGCGGCGATGGCCGCAGCCACCTCGGACAGCCGCTCGATGGTGCCGCCGATCTCCTGGATGGCACTGACCGATTCCTGCGTCGCTGCCTGGATGCCCGAGACCTGCGCCCCGATCTCACCGGTCGCTTTCGCGGTCTGCTCCGCCAGCGCCTTGACCTCGGAGGCGACGACCGCGAAGCCGCGGCCCGCTTCACCGGCACGCGCGGCCTCGATGGTCGCGTTCAGCGCCAGCAGATTGGTCTGGCCTGCGATGGTGTTGATGAGCTCGACGACGTCGCCGATGCGGGACGCCGCCTGCGACAGCGCGTTGACGCGGTCGTTGGTCCGGCTCGCCTGCTCGACGGCCTCCGCCGCCATCCGCGCCGAATCCTGCACGCGGCGGCTGATCTCGGTGATGGAGGACGACAGCTCCTCCGAAGCCGATGCCACCGCCTGGACGTTGGTCGAGGCTTCCTCGGAGGCGGCTGCGACGACGGTCGCGAGTTCCTGTCCGCGCTGCGCGGTGTTGGTCAGCGTCGAGGCGGAGGCCTCGAGCTCGGTCGAGGCCGAGGAGACGGTCCCGACCACCTCGCCGATCATGGCTTCGAACTTGCGGGTGATGGCATCGACGCGGCGGCCGCGTTCGATCTTGGCTTCGGCGTCGCGCGCAGCGGCCTCGTCGGCGGCCTTCTTGGCAATCAGCGCCTCTTTGAATATCTGCAGCGCATCCGCCATCGAGCCGATCTCGGTCTTCTCGCCGCGATGCGGCACCTCGGCCGAAAGGTCGCCCTCGCCGAGCGACTGCATCGGGCGGATGATCGAGGCAATGCCACGAGAAACGTCGCGCACGAGATAGTAGGCGGCGCCGATCGCGATCACGACCGAGAGCACGATGATGCCGACCAGCACGCGGAAGATCATGGCGTAGCTGTCGGCGGCCTGCTTGGTCTCCAGCTCGGCGCCGCGATTGTTCATCTCGATGCCCTTCTGAAGCAGCGGGTCGGCGGCCTGGGCCATCTTCGCGACCTTGGTCTGCAACAGCTCGTTGGCGTCGGCCGGGAAACGCCCAACGCCCTTGCGCGACAGCGCCATCACGTCCTGCACGCCGTTCAGATACTCGGCCCATGCCGCGCTCCATTGCCCGTAGAGCGAGCGCTCCTCGGCGGAGGTGATCAGCGGCTCGTAGACCTTGCGGGTCTGGTCGATGCGCGCGCGCAGCGAGGCCAAGCGCTTCTCGGCGGCGTCCTTGCCCTCGATGGTGTCCTGCATCAGATGCAGACGGAGCGCGACGCGCAGCTCGTTGATGTCGGCGCGAAGCGAGCCGAGCGCGCGCACGCTGGGCAGCCAGCTCTCCGCAATCTCGACCGTATGGGAATTGATGTTCTGCATGGTGCCGATCGCCGTCACGCCGACACCGGCGAGCGAAAGGACGAGGACCGACAGCACGGCCAGAAGCTTGAAGACGATCGACAATTTCGACATCACGACAAATCCCGATGTTACCTGACAACGCGCAAATCACTTGCGCCGTGATCGCCACGACGGTGGCGAGACGGATGTCAGTTCAACAATGCTGGCTGGTTCTTATCCCGTGAGATTGCACACATAGTCGCAAGCAGGCGTTAACAGGGACCTACGTAAAATTACGGGACACTTCCGACAGTCGTGATTTCTCATGCAACCATCTGTTGCAGCTCACGGCCACCTCATGCTGCCACGCGCACCCTGCCCGCTTGCACCGCAACATGCGACCGACGCGGCGGCTGTCACGCCGCCCGTACCGATTCCAGGAAGCGCGCGACCTCGCTCTTCAGCCGGTGGCTCTCCTGCGAGAGCGATTGTGCTGCCGAATGCACCTGCGCCGAGGCAGCCCCGGTTTCGCCTGCGCCGCGCTGGACGTGGCCGATATTCGCCGAGACTTCGGAGGTGCCATTCGCGGCGTGCTGGATGTTGCGGGAGATCTCCTGCGTGGCCGCGCCTTGCTCCTCGACCGCGGCGGCGATGGTCGACGAGATCTCCGACATTCGCGCGATGGTGTCGCCGATCTCCTTGATCGCACCGGCTGAGTCTTGCGTTGCGTTTTGGATCGCACCGATGTGCTGGCTGATCTCGCCGGTCGCTTTCGCGGTCTGCTCGGCGAGCGCCTTCACTTCGGTCGCGACCACGGCAAAACCCTTGCCGGCTTCGCCCGCCCGCGCCGCTTCGATCGTCGCGTTGAGCGCCAGCAGATTGGTCTGGCTGGCGATGGTGTTGATCAGCTCGACCACGTCGCCAATGCGGGAAGCGGCCTTGGTCAGCTCGGCGACCCGCGCATTGGTGCGCTGGGCCTGCTCGACGGCGACATCGGCGACACGCGCCGATTCCTGCACCTGACGGCTGATCTCGGAGATCGAGGAGGTCATTTCCTCGCTCGCTGAAGACACCGACTGCACGTTCGCGGAGGCCTCTTCGGAGGCCGCCGCCACGACGGTGGCAAGCCCGTTGCCGCGCTCTGCGGTCTGCGTCAGCGTGTTCGAGGACGCCTCCAGCTCGGTTGCCGCCGACGAAACAGTTTCGATGATCTCGCCGACGGCGCCTTCGAAATTATCGGCGAGCCGGTGCATGTCGGCCTTGCGCTGCTGGCGCCCGCGCGCCTCGGCTTCGATCTGCTCGGTGCGCAGCCGCTCGGCTTCCGCCATATTTGTCCTGAACACCTCGACGGCACCGGCCATCTCGCCGATCTCGTCCCTGCGCCCGATGCCGGGAACGGAAATCGAAAGCTCGCCGCGCGCAAGCCGCGTCATCGCCCCGACCATGCCGGCAAGCGCCTTCGAAATCGAGCGCCCCAGAAGGAAGCCAACCGCGGCGAGGACGACGACGGTGACGCCAAAGGCGACGGCCATCCACAGACGCACGGAATCGCGGGTCGCGGCCTCTGCAGCTTCGGCCTTCCTGTAGAGGTCTTCGACTGTGTTGCGCACCTCGATCATGCCCGGTTCCAACCCACGGAATGTTTTCATCATACTGGCGTCGAGGGCCGCAGTTTGCTGCGCGGTCTCCACCCAGGCCGCGAACTCGGACTGGTACTTCTGCAGCTTGGCCGTGATGTCATTCATCACGGCCGTAGGGACTGCGACGACCTCGATCGCCTTGGAGAATTCGGCTGCGGCCTTCTTCATCTCGACAGTGTATTTTTGGTCGCGCCGCAGCATGAAGTCCTTCTCGTGCCGCCGCATCATCAGCATCCAGCTCGTGCTCCTGGGATCGTCGATCTCCTTGAGCTTGGCTTCGATGTCGTGCACCGCGGCGCGGAGCGAGCCGGACAGGCCCAGCGTCTCGTTCAGGCCGAGCCGGGTCTCCGCGGCCACCAATTTGCCGAAGTCCGAGGCGTATCGCTTGAAGTCGTCCTGGGCCTGCTTCATCCGGTCGGACAGCGCGGTCATGCCGCCGGCCGCCATCAGACGCTCTATCTCTTCGAAATCGCGGTTGATCGGCCCGATCAACTCCGCGTGGGCCTTGGCGTAGCTCTCGTTGCGGCGCTGCTGAAAATTCTTCTCGTTGCGGCGCGCCTCCAGCATCTCGATCGAGAGCTGCTTGTCGAGATCCGCAATCGCACGAGCCCGGTTGGCAACGTCGCGGGAGGCGTCCTGGGAGAGACTGCCGATCTCATAGATCGCGCCGAAGGCGACGAGACCCAACAATCCGAACAGTCCGATCGCCATGACCTTATGGGTGAGGCGAATGGAAGGGCCACTCATGGGATGTGCTCCAATAAAATCGATACGCAATACAAGGAGGGCGACTCGGCACCCGGAATATTGCGGAGATCATGACTGCATCGGTTTTCCGGAAGGTTAACCGTGCGGCTCATCGCGCCGCGGCATCCAACTGCGAACGCATGCGAACCACCGCGCGTCTTCGCGCGGCGGTTGCAGTCGATCGATGATTGGTGACGGCGGCCGCGTCATGCCGCGCGCACGGTATCGAGGAAGTTGCCGACCTCGAGCTTGAGGCGGTTGCTGTCGCCCGACAGCGACTGCGCCGCCGCCAGCACCTGCGACGATGCCGAGCCGGTCTCGTTCGCCCCGCGCTGCACGTCGGTGATGTTGGCCGACACCTGGTGGGTGCCTTCCGCCGCCTGCTGCACGTTGCGGGAGATCTCCTGCGTCGCCGCGCCCTGCTCTTCCACGGCAGCCGCGATGGTGGAGGAAATCTCCGAGAGCTTCTCGATAGTGCCGCTGATGTCCTTGATTGCGCCGACCGAATGCTCGGTCGCGGTCTGGATGCTGGCGATCTGCTGCCCGATCTCGCCGGTGGCCTTCGCGGTCTGTTCGGCGAGTGCCTTGACCTCGGAGGCGACGACCGCAAAGCCGCGACCGGCTTCGCCGGCGCGCGCGGCCTCGATGGTCGCGTTGAGCGCCAGGAGATTGGTCTGACCCGCGATGGTGTTGATCAGCTCGACCACGTCGCCGATCCGCGTCGCCGCCCTGGACAATTCGCCGACACGCTCGGTGGTGACACGCGCCTGGCCGACAGCTTCGTTGGCCACGCGCGCTGATTCCTGCACCTGCCTGCTGATCTCGGTGATAGAGGACGACAGCTCCTCGGTCGCGGACGCCACCGCTTGCACGTTGGTGGACGCCTCCTCGGAGGCCACAGCAACCATGGTCGTGAGCTGCTGCCCACGCTCCGCGGTCGATGTGAGCGTCGAGGCCGACGCTTCCAGCTCGGTCGCTGCCGAGGACACGGTATCGACGATCTCCCCGATCGCGGCTTCGAAGCCGTCGGCCAGCTTCCGCATCTCCGCCTTGCGCTGCTCGGCTGCCTGCCTCTCGGCCGCAGCGTGATCGCCACGCATGCGTTCGACTTCGAGGCCGTTCTGCTTGAAGACTTCAACGGTCCGGGCCATCTCGCCGACTTCGTCACCTCGGCGGGTGCCTGGCACGACCGTCGTGAAGTCGCCATTGGCGAGCCCACCCATCGCTGCCGAAATGGCTGAAAGCGGCTTGATGATCCGGCCAAAGGTGATCCAGAAGCTGAGGCCAGCGAGCATCACCGAGGCGCAGAGCAACACGACCGTGAAAGCGAAACTACGAGTGCTGCCTTCTGCCTGCATCGTGGCTTCGCGGTCAGCGGCCGCGCCGATGGCTTCACCGAGCTTCAGCACCGCGTTGATGCCGGCAGTGGCCCGCGTGAAGTACTCGGGTCCGGTGATCTTGTAGTCCCCGCCCTCGCCACCGGCGAGCACAAGCGCCCGCGTTTCACCGTAGGCTCCAAAATAGGATTTTTCGACCTCCGTCATCGCCTCGCCGATCTGCACGGCGAGGTCGGAGCGCAGCCGCACCGGCAATACCGTGTCCCATGCGAGTTCGACCTTGGCCCGCAGCGCCGAAAGGCGCTCATAGCCCTCCATCCCGAGCTTCGCGCGCGCACCGACGACCCCAGCCAGCAGGGCCCGCTCCCGTCCGGCATTCTCGGCCATCTGAGCTGTCAGATGTCGCAAGCCGATGAGCTGCGCCAGCCTTGCCACGGGCGGGCTGGTGAGCGTCTCGAGCGTCAGCCGCAAGCGGTTGCTCGCGAGGTCGATCACCTCCGTAATCGTTGGAACGAAGCCATCTACGAGGTCAGGCTCACGTTGGACGCGCGGGCGCGACATTGCCGCGTCGGCCTTCTCACGCAAGAGACGCAGCGCCTCGAATTTCGCCGCGGCGTCCGCAATCTGTCTTTGCCCCGCCGTCATTTCGGGAATCGCGCTGATATCGAGGATGGCTTGGCGAAAGGCCTCGTCGGCCGTTGCGCGCGCTTTTGCGATCTCGGCACGGCGCTCGGCGCTGACGACATCAGGAGACTTTAGCACGGCGTTGGTCAGCCCGCGTTCAATCGCCCAATGTCCTGCGCTGCGCAACAGCAGATGGGCAACTGCATTGACCTTCAGGAATGCGTCGGACTCTCGCCGCTTGAGGATGGCCTCATAGGCGATGAATCCGGCCGAGGCCAACCCCAGCAAGACCAGGGCAGAGATGATGATCGGCAAGATCGTGCCGATCCGAACATGCCCGAGTCGACTCCACGCGCTGGCGGCCTGAGTTCGGGCCTGCTGATGATGAGCAGGGCTCAACATGGTACGTTTCCCCCAAAGGAAACACGCAGCCAAGTCCTTGCCGGCTGCATGGACGTTGATCGTCCTTGCAGGAGAATCTAATCCCTGGGGTTTCGCATTCTGGTTAACGGGAGGGCTCGGAGAAATACTGAGATTTCAGCCCAAATAGTTGAAATGGAAGAGATAACTTCGCGAGAAAGTTGTAAATTTCAGCTTGAGGTCGCCGCTGTTTGCTTTTGCAGCCGACGTTCGCCAAGGCATGCGCGAGACGTTCGCGGCGACGATCAGGATGCAAAAACGCCCCGCCAAAGGAGGCAGGGCGTCTCCCGAACTGTCTGGAACGAGGTTCTTAGGCGGCGCGCACGGTGTCCAGGAATTTTCCGACCTCGAGCTTGAGGCGGTTGCTGTCGCCCGACAGCGACTGTGCCGCTGCCAGCACCTGCGAGGATGCCGATCCAGTTTCGCCCGCGCCGCGCTGCACGTCGGTGATGTTGGACGACACTTGATGGGTACCTTCCGCCGCTTGCTGCACGTTGCGCGAGATCTCCTGCGTCGCTGCACCCTGCTCTTCGACGGCCGCCGCGATCGTGGATGATATCTCGGATAGCTTTTCGATGGTGTTGCTGATGGCGCTGATCGCGCTGACCGAGTCCTGCGTCGCGGCCTGAATGCCGGAAATCTGCTGGCCGATCTCGCCGGTCGCCTTCGCGGTCTGCTCCGCGAGCGCCTTCACTTCGGAAGCCACCACGGCAAAGCCGCGACCCGCCTCCCCGGCGCGTGCCGCCTCGATGGTGGCATTGAGCGCCAGCAGGTTGGTCTGGCCGGCAATGGTGTTGATCAGCTCGACCACGTCACCAATGCGAGCCGCCGCCTTGGACAATTCGCCGACACGGTCGGTCGTGGTTCGGGCCTGGGTCACCGCCTCGCTCGCGACCCGCGCCGATTCCTGCACCTGCCGGCTGATCTCGGTGATCGAGGACGACAGCTCTTCGGTCGCGGAGGCAACCGACTGCACGTTGGTCGACGCCTCCTCGGAAGCCGCAGCCACAACTATCGTCAGTTCCTGTGCCCGCTCCGCCGTCGAGGTCAGCGTCGAGGCCGAAGCCTCGAGCTCCGTCGCGGCCGAGGAGACGGTATCGACGATCTCGCCGACGGCGCCTTCGAAACTGTCGGCAAGCCTGCGCATATCGGCCTTGCGCTGCTCGGCCGCCATCTGGTCCTGCCGCATCTTGGCTTCCGCTTCCTCGCGCGCCTTCTGCTCCGACACGATCTTGAATTTCTCGACAGCCGCGGCGACGCCGCCAACCTCGTCCTTGCGGCCGAGACCCGGCAGGACAACAGAGAAGTCACCACCAGCGAGCTTGTCCATGGCAACCGTGAGCGCGCGGATCGGCCGCGCGATGGTCAGGAAGGACATCAGCCACGAACCGATGAGGACGAGCACGGCGCACGCGCCGACCACCATGCCGAGACGCTCGCTCGTGGCCATCTCCTGTTGCGCGGCAGCGATTTCTTCCTCGCTTTTATGCTTGGCGAGATCGGCAATCTCGCTGGTCAAATTATCCAGTTGCGTAGCGAGCGGCAGCGTCACCTCACGTACATGGCGCGCGCCTTCCTCGGAAATCTTGGCAGCGCGGGCGGGGTCCGTCGCCGCCACGGCCATGGCCTCGCTGCGAACGGAGGCGTTCTGCTGCGCACCCTTGAGGTAATCGGCGGACGTAGACTTGAGCTTCTCCATCCGCGCGCGATTTTCCGCGGAGTGCGTCAATCTGAGCATGGAATCGACGACGCCGTTCAGCGCTTTCGACCGCTCCAGCAGAAGCTCGCTCGCCTTTTGCAAGTCGCCCTGATTGTTGGCGAGACGCATGTCCCGTACGGCGAGCTGCATGCCGCGTATCCCAAGCTTGGCTTCGGTGGCCTCGCGGACCAATTCCTGCTGCGCAATCGCTGCTTGGTTGGAATGACGCACGGTGTTGTTGCCGATGACCTGGCTCGCGATCATGGCGCCGACGAGAATAACGCCGAACGCCGAAGCGAGCGCGAGCTTGGTACCGATTTGCAGATTCTGGATGAGTTTCGACATGGGCGCGTTTCCCGGGGATTACGCGGCCAAGTCATTGTCGGCCGCCCTCGGCGTTGATCGCCCTTGCCTAAAAACTGAGCTTCAGGTGTGGTGATCCGGTTAACGATCGCCCCCGGACAAATACCGGACTCAGCGGAATCCCCTGAAAACGGCACGGTCCGCGCGCTTAACAGGTTAACCACACGCGGCGGTAGGATGCCCGATTTCTAGCCAGTGCGACCAAGGGCCTTCTGGCTCTCGCCGATCAGGCTGATCCGGAACACCGGCTCCTTGTTCTCGTCGAGCAGCTCCATGCGCCATTCGGCGTTCGGCTTCAGGCTGCGCGAGATGCCGCCGAGCAGATTGGCGCAGACTTCGGTCATCTCGGTCCAGGCCGCAGCGCGATCCTCGAACTCATATGGCTGGTCGGCAGCACCGGAATAGCGGCCCGTGCTGATACGGAAGAAGTACAGCGACATCGTTGAACCCTTTTATCGGGCCGCGCCCCCCCGGCCGTACGCAAACTGGGGCGCGAACAGCTACCAACGCATGAAAGCCACCGTCCGTATGACTACGGCGCGGCGGCTTCGTGCTTGACGGCAGCTCTCAACGACAAAGTGCGCGGACTGTCCCGCGCACCAATTCACTGGGTGGAGCGACGAAGCTCCAGCGGAGCGTCGTCCTTGGCGGGCTCCGACTTGGCTTGCGGCTTCACCGGCTCGAGCCGGCTACTCTCGACGCGCGGGGTCTCGACACGCGCGGCGACTTCGGTGTTGGCCGCGCCGACCGAACCCGTGTGTTCCGAGGTGCGCAGCGAGCGCGGCCGCGCGACGGCACGCGCCATCAGCATCTGGTTGCCGCCCTGGTGATGGAAGTCGCAATAGGCGAAGCCCATCCCCGACACCGAGCCGCGGAAACTGCGATCGTCGGTCTTTTCAAGGTTGAAACAGGGCTCGAACGGAATGCCCTTGATCGAGGCGCAGACGTTCTGGCCGCGGATCTGAAGCGTGTTGCCGGGCAGGCGTAGATGTTTCACCGGACCTGCACCCGAGAACTGCACGGCGCCGGCGGCGCCGAGATCGTCCATGATGCGGCCCGCGCCCCGGGTGCCGTCAAAGCAGGTGAAAGCAAACACCTTCCCGGCGACGAAGCGGCGCGCCTCATCGGCGTTCATGCTTCCAGCAATGGCCGGCGCAAACGTCGCTACCGCCGTGACCGCCCCCAACACAATACGCGCAAGCATGCTCAACTCCGAACCAACCCCGCAGCGGGCTATGCCTTATCTCTTTACCCGCTGCTTACCATACTAACCATGGCGACATTGAAGCAGCATGGTTGGTAAAGTCTGAACGCCGTTAGACAATTTTTACCACGGTGCGACCGCGGACCTGGCCGGCCAGGATTTTCGCGCCCCACTCCGGAACGTCGGAAAGCGAAATTTCGTGAGTAATTTCAGCTAGTTTCGTCCGATCCAGATCGGAGGCCAGGCGCTGCCAGGCGACCTTCCGCGGCTCGATCGGGCACATCACGGAATCGATGCCGAGAAGGCACACCGCGCGCAAAATAAAGGGTGCGACGGAAGACGGCAGGTCCATGCCGCCAGCCAAGCCGCAGGCCGCGATCGCGCCGCCGTACTTCGTCATCGACAGCAGATTTGCGAGCGTGGTCGAGCCGACGCTGTCGACGCCACCCGCCCAGCGCTCCTTGGCGATGGGCTTGGCGGCCGCCGACAATTCATTGCGGTCGATCACCTCGGTGGCGCCGATCTCTTTCAGGTAGTCGGCTTCGGACGCACGGCCGGTGGACGCGATGACGTGATAGCCGAGCTTCGAGAGCACGGCGGTCGCAACCGAGCCGACGCCGCCCGCCGCGCCCGTCACCACGACCGGACCGCTGTTCGGCGACACTCCGTGCTTCTCCAGCGCCAGCACGGACAGCATCGCGGTGAAGCCGGCGGTGCCGATCGCCATGGCGTCGCGCGCCGACAGGCCCTGCGGAAGAGCGACCAGCCAGTCGCCTTTCACCCGCGCCTTCTCGGCATAGGCCCCGAGATGGGTCTCCCCCATGCCCCAGCCGGTGCAGACGACCTTGTCGCCCGCCGTCCATTGCGGATGGGAAGACTGCTCGACGGTGCCGGCGAAATCGATGCCGGCAATCATCGGGAAGCGGCGCACCACCGGCGCCTTGCCGGTGAGCGCAAGGCCGTCCTTGTAGTTCAACGTCGACCATTCCACGCGGACGGTGACGTCGCCCTCCATCAGCTCAGCTTCGTCGAACTGCGTGAACTGCGCGGTGGTGCCCTTGTCCGCCTTGTCGATCCGGATCGCCTTGAACGTCGCCACAGCAAACTCCCTGACTTGTTTCAGGGGATGTTTAGCCGATCAGGCAGGCTGCGCAACCGCCCGCTGGACCGGTTTCTCCACGATTGGAAGATTGATCAGCGCCGAGACCACGCCGAACAGGATCGAGAGCCACCAGATCGGCGTGTAGGAACCGAACCGCTCGAACACGATGCCGCCGAGCCAGACACCGAGGAAGCCGCCGACCTGATGGCTGACGAAGGCGAAGCCATAGAGGGTGGCGAACCAGCGCGTGCCGAACATGATCGCAACCAGCGCCGAGGTCGGCGGCACCGTCGACAGCCAGGTCAGGCCGGAGGCAGCGCCGAACGCAATCGCGGAGAACGGCGTGATCGGGAATGAGATGAAGGCAAGCGTCGCAAGCGCGCGGGTGAAATAGATGGTCGAGAGGATGTAGCGCTTGGGCAGACTGTTCTGGAGATAGCCGACGCTCAACGATCCCATGATGTTGAACAGGCCGATCGCGGCGATCACCCAGCCACCGATTTGCGTGGAGATGCCGCTATCGACGAGGAAGGCCGGCAGATGCACCGTGATGAAGGCAAGCTGGAAGCCGCAGGTGAAGAAGCCGAGGACAAGTAACACGTAGGAGCGATGGCCGAAGGCTTCCGCGAGCGCTTTGGTGAAGGTCTGCTGGTCCGCAGGCGCCGCGCTTGCCGTGCTTGCGACCGGCGGCGTCGAGAGCGCCAGCGCCAGCGGGATGATCAGTAACATCAGGAAGCCGAACACGGTGAGCGCCTGTTGCCAGCCGAAATTGTCGATCAGGGCCACACCGATCGGCGCGAACAGGAACTGCCCGAACGATCCCGCCGCAGTGCCGGCGCCGAGCGCAAGGCCGCGCTTCTCGGCCGGCAAGAGCTTGGTGAATGCCGACAGGACCAGATTGAACGAGCAGCCGGCGAGACCGAAGCCGACCATGACGCCAGCGCCGATGTTGAGCGACAGCGGCGTCGAGGAATAGCGCATCAGGAGCAAGCCCCCGGCATAGAGCAGAGCGCCGACGCACATCACCCGGAACAGGCCGAAGCGATCGGCGACGGCGCCGGCGACGGGCTGGCCCAGTCCCCACAGCAAATTCTGAAACGCGATCGCGAGGCCGAACACGTCGCGGCCCCAGGCATATTCATGGCTCATCGGCTGCACGAAGAAGCCAAGCGCCGAGCGCGGGCCGAAGCCGAGCATCCCGATCGCGCAGCCGCAGAGAATGATGATCGCCGGCGTGCGCCAGGAGGAGGAACGGGAGACCGAACCGAGCTCGCCCATCTGTGTCGACATGCTGTTCCTCGTGCATCGTCGCGGATTCACAAATGGCAGCCGCGAGCCAGCTCGTTTAATGCATCTGCATGAAACCCCCAAGTCAAAAACGAATGCATTCCGTGAAGAGCTGGCGCGGGAGCATTGCATTTCCTCGCGGCCTCAGCCGACGCGCCGAGGGGACCGACTTGACGGAAATGTGTGCGGCGAGATCTAGCGGCTCCCAACACGGCGTGTTATCTCCTATTTGCTCATATCGAGCATATTAATATGATTTCCGGCCTGTCGGCCGGATTTCTCAGGCTCTGTATATGCTCAGAATGAGTATAAACGACATGCACGGGAGGCTTGGATGCCGCTAACTGGAATTTACGGCCCCGACGACTTTGCCAACCGGCCGCAGGGCCACGTCTTCGCCCCGGCACGGGGCGAGCAGGCGCGAACCGGACCTCCGCTGCCGATGCCTTCGCTGGAATGGACGCCGGAGGTCGAGCGAGCCACCGCACCGCTTTACGAGCGCGTGAAACACGTCATCCCGCCGATCGAATGGCCGCTGATGGCCCCGACGATCAAGGCGATCAACGAGCTGAAGCAGGCGCGGAACGCGGTGATCCTCGCGCACAATTACCAGGCGCCGGAGATCTTCCACTGCGTCGCCGACATCGGCGGTGATTCGCTCCAGCTCGCGGTCGAAGCCACCAGGGTGAGGGCCGGCATCATCGTCCAGTGCGGCGTTCACTTCATGGCGGAGACGTCGAAACTGCTCAATCCGGACAAGACGGTGCTGATCCCCGATACGCGCGCCGGCTGCTCGCTCGCCGCCAGCATCACCGGCGCCGACGTTCGCCTGCTCCGCGACAGATTTCCCGGCGTGCCTGTCGTAGCCTATCTCAACACTTCCGCGGAGGTGAAGGCCGAGGTCGATATCTGCTGCACCTCGTCGAACGCGGTCCAAGTGGTCGAGAGCCTCGGCGCACCCAGCGTGATCTTCCTGCCCGACCGCTATCTCGCCACTTACGTGGCCTCGAAGACCGACGTGAAGATCATTGCCTGGAAGGGCGCCTGCGAGGTGCACGAGCGCTTCACTGGTGCCGAGCTGCGCAGCTATCGCGAGGCCGACCCCTCCGTACAGATCATCGCTCATCCCGAATGCCCGCCGGACGTGCTGGCCGAGGCCGACTTCACCGGCTCGACCGCGCACATGATCAACTGGGTGCGCGAGCGGCGGCCGCGTCGGCTGGTGATGATCACGGAATGCTCGATGGCCGACAATGTGCGCGCCGAGCTGCCCGATGTGGAGATGCTGCGTCCCTGCAACATCTGCCCGCACATGAAACGCATCACGCTTGCCAACATTCTGGAGAGCCTGCTGACGCTTCGCGAGGAAGTGACGATCGAGCCCGCGCTCGCGGACCGCGCGCGGCGTTCGGTCGAGCGGATGATCAATCTGAAGAACTAGCGACACACACAGCCGTCGTGCCGGCGAAGGCCGGGACCCATAACCACGCGAAGATGTCGGCGCGAAGAACGACGTCGAGCAGCTCAATCAAACAACTCCTGCTGCGGAGTATGGGTCCCGGCCTTCGCCGGGACAACGGTGGAGAGCTTGGAGAAAGCTATGACAACAAACAACATCAACACCCTCCCCCGCACCGACGATGTCGTCATCGTCGGCGGCGGCCTCGCCGGGCTCTTTTGCGCATTGAAGCTCGCGCCGCGGCCCGTGACATTGATCTCGGCCGCGCCGCTCGGACAGGGCGCATCGTCCGCATGGGCGCAAGGTGGAATCGCCGCGGCAATGGCTGAAGGCGATACGCCGGAAGCGCACGCCGCGGACACGGTTGCCGTTGGCGGCGGCATCGTCGACGAAGCTGTTGCACTCGGGATCGCGCGCGAGGCCGCACCGCGGATTCACGATCTGCTCGCCTATGGCGTGCCGTTCGACCGCGATCTCGAAGGCAGGCTCGCAGTCGGGCGCGAGGCCGCACATTCAGCGCGGCGTATCGTGCATGTGCGTGGCGATGGCGCGGGCGCCGCCATCATTGCGGCGCTGAGCGATGCCGTGCGGCGCACGCCGTCGATCCGATTGATCGAAGGTTTCGTCGCCGAGGCCCTATTGACCGAGGACGGCGCCGTCGCCGGCCTTCAGTTGCGCGAAGCCGACAATTTCGCCGCACGGCCGGTCCTGCTCGCCGCGCGCACCGTGGTGCTCGCGACGGGCGGCGTCGGTCATCTCTATGCCGTCACCACCAATCCGCGCGAGGCCAGCGGATCCGGCCTCGCGATCGCCGCACGCGCAGGCGCGGTCATCGCGGATCCCGAGTTCGTGCAGTTTCACCCGACCGCCATCATGGTCGGCCGTGATCCCGCGCCGCTCGCCACGGAAGCGCTACGCGGCGAAGGCGCGACGCTGATCAACGGCCGTGGCGAGCGCTTCATGGCCGCGCGCCATCCGCTCGCCGAGCTCGCACCGCGCGACATCGTGGCTCGCGGCGTGTTCGCGGAGATCGCGGCCGGGCGCGGCGCCTTCCTCGATGCGCGGCAGGCGCTGGGCGGACGTTTTGCCGACAAATTCCCGACCGTTCATGCAAGCTGCATCGCCGCCGGCATCGACCCCGCCACGCAGGCCATCCCGATCGCCCCGGCGGCGCACTATCACATGGGCGGCATCGCGGTGGACGATCGCGGCCGCAGCTCGATCGACGGGCTCTGGGCCGGCGGCGAAGTGTCGTCCACCGGCGCGCACGGCGCGAACCGGCTGGCGTCGAATTCGCTGCTGGAGGCCGTGGTTTACGCCGCGCGCATCGCCGACGACATCGCCGGCCGCGCGATTCCCTCGCCCGCCCGCCTTGCCGACGTGGTGACGCCACGGGGCGGCGCGCCGGATGCTGCGGCCGTGAAGCGGCTGCGGATGCTGATGAGCACTTATGTCGGCGTGATCCGCGATGGTGACGGGCTTGCGGACGCAGTTCGCAGCTTCGCCGCGCTCGAACGCGAGGCCACGAGCATCGCGGTCAGCAACATGGCCACGGCAGCCCTGCTCGTGGCGGCGTCGGCCTGGAACCGGTGCGAGAGCCGCGGGGCGCATTTCCGCACCGACCATGCCGCGGACGTTCCCGCACTCGCACAACGCACCATGACCATGCTCACGGCGGCACGCGAGATCGCGGACAGCCTGAGCGAACGCCCGACACCGCGCACCGCGCAACCCCTGATCGCCTGATGGAGTCTGCCATGATCACCCCGACCTCCCTCCTCTATCCCGACGCCTTCCTCTCCCCCCTCGCGATCGACGAGGCCGTGCTGCGCGCGCTCGATGAGGATCTCGGCCGCGCCGGCGACATCACCTCGCTTGCGACGATACCCGAGGCAACGAAGGCGCAAGCTATCCTGGTCGCACGGCAATCCGGCGTGATCGCCGGCTTGCCGCTGGCGGTAGCCACCTTGCAAAAGCTTTCGCCCGGGATCGAGATACGCGCACATGTTCGTGACGCCGCGCGCGTCGCCCGCGGACAGCAGGTGCTGACGATCTCCGGGCCGGCACGCGCCATCCTCACGGCGGAGCGGACCGCGCTGAATTTCGTCGGCCGCCTGTCGGGCGTCGCGGCGCTCACGGCGGACTATGTTGCGCGCACCGAGGGCACCCGGATGCGGATCTGCTGCACGCGAAAGACCACGCCCGGGCTGCGCGCGTTGGAGAAATACGCGGTACGCTGCGGCGGCGGCTTCAATCACCGTTTCGGGCTCGACGACGCGATCCTGATCAAGGACAACCACATCGCGGTCGCCGGCGGCATCCGCCCCGTGCTGGCGCGCGCCCGCGCCCATGCCGGCCACCTCGTCAAGATCGAGATCGAGGTCGACACGCTTTCGCAGTTGCGCGAGGTACTCGACACCGGCCTTGCCGACGCCGTGCTGCTCGACAATATGGACATTGCGACGCTGCGCGAAGCCGTTGGGATCAACGAGGGACGCCTTGAACTGGAGGCATCCGGCGGTGTCACGCTGGACTCGATCGCAGCCATCGCGGCGACCGGCGTCGACTACGCTTCAGCCGGCGCGCTGACGCATTCGGCGCCGAATTTCGACTGCGCGCTGGATATCGAAGCGTGATGACTACCGCCGCTCGCTTACGCCCATCTCGGCGGAGCTCTTGGCTTCCTGGGTGAGCTCGGCGGAGAGCGCGGCGGTCTGCGCGGGGGTGCCCCAGCTCGGCTCCTCGCTGCCGTCGCCCCATGCACGCGGGCGATAGAAGGTGTGGACGCCGGTCTTGTACATCTTCTTCATCTCGGCGACCCAGGACGGGCGCACCCAATAGGCGTGGTAGTGCGTGGACTTGCCGACCTCGGGTAGCCAGATCTGGCCGTCGAGCATGGCCTTCGAGATCTTTTTCGCGCGCTCCCACATCTCGGGCTCGCGGATCACGTCGGCATTGTTGTCGCAGGCAAAGGTGAACTGGCAGGCGAGATGGCGGTGCTTGTTCTGGTAGACGGCGCCGCACACGGTGTCCGGATATTTGCCGGAGAACACGCGGTTCATTACCACCTGCGCAACAGCCATCTGGCCGCGCACGGCCTCGCCGCGCGACTCGAAATAGACGGCCTCCGCGAGGCATTTTTCAGACTTCGCGCGCGACTTGTCGTCCAGTGCGAGCCGCTCCGCCGGCGATCTGGCGCGCTGGTTGTCGACGTTGACCTCACCCTTCGGCGCGACGCTCTCGCCGCTTTCGATATCCTTCGCAATATCCTCCGAGGGCGGCGACAACGAGGCCGTCACCTTCATGTCGGGATCGGGCATCACGATCAGCGGCTCCGCACCGGGTTGCCAGCTCTCGATGCTCTCGACATTGCCACCGAGCGACGAGCTGCCGAAGAACAGGTTCGAGGTCTTGACGCGGAATGGATCGCGCGGCGGTGCAGCCGGAATGGTGGCCTGCTTCAGCGCTTCGAGCGGCTGGAGCGCGAGCGAGCGCGCAACATCACTGGCTTGTGGCGCATTGGTGTATTGCGGCAGCGGCGGCGAGCGCAGCGCTTCGGCGAGTTCGGGATCGAGCGCGGCCGCGGACTCCGGCGACATCGCCTGCGGCAGCGCGACGGTCTTGGCGCCGAACACCGAGCTGTTCGACGTCGCGGGATCTTCCTGCGTGGGCGCTGCCGTCGGCGCGACCGCTTCGGGAGCCTGCGTCGGCGTGGCCGTTGCGAGGCGGTCACCCTTCATGGAGCGATCGACCTTGGGAAAATCGGCAGCCTGGTAGCGCGGCGGCGCCTGAAGCGCCGGATTGCGGCTGATCGCGCCGGTGACGTCGCGGCCGTCGAGGCTCGCGAGGCGAACCATCGCGCTCTGCGGCGCCGAAGTGCCGATCGGTCGGGAAAAACTGTAGGTGGCGAGCTGTATGGAGGACGCGGCAGAGAACACCTGCTTCTGCCAACGCTCCGCGACGCCGGGTTGGCGCGCCAGCAGCGAGGCAATGTCCTGATAGCCGGTCTCTCTCGGCATCAATGCGAAGATGCAGAGACCGATGCCGAAGGACGCGAACCGCGCGCCCTTCGGATGGGTACGCAACAAAAACATCGATACGCTCACGCTACGCTTACGCTAGAAAATCGAGCCGCAGTACATCCGTGCAATTCGATCTTTATCGTGAGTATCTAATTTAGGTTGCCGAGGCGTTAATCGGCGTTGCGCATGCGGCACACGCAAGCAATCGCAGGTGTTTTCACGGGGTGATGATGCGCGGTGGTAAATGCGCCCTCACGCGACGGGGTAAACAATCGGTCAACGCGAATGGTGAAGGAACTCTTGCGCGCACGTGTCATTGCGGGACGCGCGATGGGTTCCCGGTGTTGCAACATCATCCGCTGTCATGCCCCGACTTGATCGGGGCATCCAGTACGCCGCGGCTTCTACGTTCTGGCACTCACGTCTCGGCGTACTGGATCGCCCGGTCAAGCCGGGTGATGACAGCGAGTGTGTGGTGATCGCAATGACGGCGTGGAAGCAGTCGAGCCTCAAAAAGAAAGAGGCGGGGCTTAGCCCCGCCTCTCCGCATTCAGCATTTCAAATCGGCTTATGCCTGGCTCGCGATCGCCTTGCCGAGCGCGGCTTGCGCGGCGGCGAGGCGGGCGATCGGGACGCGGTAGGGTGAGCAGGAGACGTAGTCGAGGCCGATCGCGTGGCAGAAGGCGACGGAGGCGGGATCGCCACCGTGCTCGCCGCAGATGCCGACCTTGAGCGAGGCGCGCGTCTTACGACCGCGTACGACGCCGATCTTGACGAGCTCGCCGACGCCTTCCTGGTCGAGCGCGACGAAGGGATCGATCGGCAGGATGCCCTTGGAGACGTAAGTCCCGAGGAAGCTCGCGGCATCGTCACGGCTGATGCCGTAGGTCGTCTGCGTGAGGTCGTTGGTACCGAACGAGAAGAACTCGGCGCTCTCCGCGATCTCGGCCGCGAGCAGGCAGGCGCGCGGCAACTCGATCATGGTGCCGACCTGATAGGTCAGCTTGGTGTTGGTGTCGCGCATCACCGCCTTCGCGGTGGAGTCGATGCGCGCCTTGACGAGGTCGAGCTCCATCTTGGTGGCGATCAGCGGCACCATCACCTCGAGGCCGACGGCCTTGCCGGTGCGCTTCTCGGCCTCGACCGCCGCTTCGAAGATCGCACGCGCCTGCATCTCGGCGATCTCGGGATAGGCGATCGCGATACGGCAGCCGCGGAATCCGAGCATCGGATTGAACTCCGACAGCTCGCGCGCGCGGTCGGCCAGGCGCCGCGGGTCGGTGTTCATGGCGCGCGCCACTTCCTCGACCTCGGCATGGGTGTGCGGCAGGAACTCGTGCAGCGGCGGATCAAGCAAGCGGATCGTGACGGGGAGGCCCTTCATGATCTCGAACAGCTCGACGAAGTCGGCGCGCTGCATCGGCAGCAGCTTTGCCAGCGCAGCGCGGCGCGACTGCTCGTCCTCGGAGAGGATCATCTCGCGCACCGTGCGGATGCGCGTCTCCTCGAAGAACATGTGCTCGGTACGGCAGAGGCCGATGCCTTCCGCGCCGAACTTGATCGCGGTGTGCGCATCCTCCGGCGTGTCCGCGTTGACGCGCACGCCGATCTTGCGGACCTGGTCGGCCCATTTCATCAGCGTGCCGAACTCGCCGGACAGCTCGGGCTCGATCATCGGCATGCGGCCGGCGAGCACCTGGCCGAGCGAGCCGTCGATGGTGATGACGTCGCCGGTCTTGAAGGTGCGCGAGCCGATGCTCATGGTGCCGCGGCCGTAATCGACCCGGATGGTGCCGCAACCGGAGACGCAGGGCTTGCCCATGCCGCGCGCGACCACCGCGGCATGCGAGGTCATGCCACCGCGGGTGGTCAAGATGCCTTCGGCAGCGTGCATGCCGTGGATGTCTTCGGGGCTGGTCTCGATCCGGACCAGAATCACCTTGCGTCCGTCGGCCTGAAGCTTGGCCGCCTCGTCCGAGGAGAACACGATCTCGCCGGAGGCCGCCCCAGGCGAGGCCGGCAGGCCGGTCGCGATCACGTCGCGCTTGGCGTTGGGGTCGATGGTCGGATGCAGCAACTGGTCGAGCGAGGCGGGGTCGATCCGCGTCACCGCTTCCTTCTTGGTGATCAGGCCTTCATTGGCGAGCTCGACCGCGATGCGCAGCGCCGCCTTGGCAGTGCGCTTGCCGCCGCGGGTCTGAAGCATCCACAGCTTGCCCTGCTCGACCGTGAACTCCATGTCCTGCATGTCGCGGTAGTGCTTCTCGAGCAGCGTGTAGATCCGCGTCAGCTCCTTGTAGGCCTCCGGCATCGCCGCTTCCATCGACGCCTTGTCGGAGCCGGATTCCTTGCGCGCGTCTTCGGTGATGTCCTGCGGCGTACGGATGCCCGCCACCACGTCCTCGCCTTGCGCGTTGATCAGGAACTCGCCGTAGAGCTTGCTCTCGCCGGTCGAGGGATTGCGGGTGAAGGCGACGCCGGTCGCCGAGGTCTCGCCCATGTTGCCGAACACCATGGCCTGCACGTTGACCGCGGTGCCCCAGGATTCCGGGATGTCGTGCAGCCTGCGGTAGGTCACCGCGCGTGCGTTCATCCAGGATGAAAACACCGCGCCAATCGCGCCCCAGAGCTGGTCGTGCGGATCCTGCGGAAAATCCTTGCCGGTTTCGCGCGCGACCGCGTCCTTGTACTTGCCCACCAGATCGACCCAGTCGTCGGCGGTGAGATCCGTGTCGAGCGTATAGCCCTGGCTGTCCTTGAAGGTGTCGAGGATTTCCTCGAAGTGATGGTGCTCGAAGCCGAGCACCACGTCCGAATACATGGTGATGAAGCGGCGATAGCTGTCATAGGCGAAGCGGCGATCGCCCGACAGTTCCGACAGCGCTTCCACGGTCTCGTCGTTGAGGCCGAGATTGAGCACCGTGTCCATCATGCCCGGCATCGAGGCGCGGCCGCCGGAACGCACGGAGACGAGCAGCGGGTTCTTGGAATCGCCGAAGATCTTGCCGGTCAACTTGCCGACATGGTCGAGCGCCTTCTCAACCTGCGACTGCAATTCCTTCGGGTAGGATTTGTCGTGCGCGTAGAAGTAGGTGCAGACCGAGGTCGGAATGGTGAAGCCCGGAGGAACCGGCAGGCCGAGATTGGCCATCTCGGCGAGGTTGGCGCCCTTGCCGCCGAGCAGGTCGCGCATCTCCGCTTTGCCCTCGGCCTTGCCGTCGCCGAACGTGAACACCCACTTGCCGGCCTTGGCCGCAACAGGCGCAGCCTTGCTTGAAGCAGGCTTGCTTGAAGCAGCCTTGCTCGGTGCCGGCTTCGCGGCGACCTTCGGCGCAATCGGCTTCGTCGGTGCCTTTGCAACAGCCTTGGAAACCGACTTGGCGGCAGGCTTCACAGCCGGCTTGGCCAGCGGCTTCGCAGCGGCCTTGGCCACGGGCTTCGGGGCGCGCTTGGCAAGTGCCTTGCGGGCCGCCGGCGCGGCTTTCGCCTTGGCGGAGGACTTTGATTTCGCTGGCATTTTCGCTGAAGTTTTCGAGGCGGCTTTGGCCATAGCTTGCACACAACCTGCGAGAGGAATGGGTAATTGCGGGCCTTACACCACTTTGGGCAGGTCCGCGCAAGTCGAAGAGTTCCGTAGAATGAAGGCCTAGAGATGGAGCCACTTCAACAATCCGAGCCCGATCGCACCATTTATGATGAGAAAAATCGCGACGATCAGGTTCAGCAGGCGCGGCATGATCAGGATGAGCACACCCGCAAGCAGAGACAGGATCGGCGAGATGTGGGCGACGGTGATGTGCATGAATTTTCTTTCCGTGGGGTGGGGGCGAATCGCGGCGGGATCATAGCGGACTGGGTTCCGCGGGTAGAGACGCACTGGGCGCGCGCGAGTTCCCGGCTCCGCGAAAACAGCCCGAAAATGCCGCGAATGCGGCGGGCGTTTTCCGGAACATCGCCAAGACGCCTGCATTGGCAACCGGTCGCGCCATTGGCGCTTCCCGAAACCTTCTCGAAGGAGTTGCCCATGCGGAACAGGATTCTTGCTCTTGCAGCGCTCGCGGCCGCGATCGGCTCGCCCCTTGCGGCGCAGGCGCAAAGCAGCGTCACCGTGGGACGCGCGCCCGTCGTCGTCGAGAGCGGCCCGACCATCGCGGTCGAGCAGCGGCCGGCTTTCCGCGACTATGTCGTCGAACAACGTGTACCGGCTTTCCGCATCCCGGATCGCGTGGTGGTCGGTGCCACCTTACCTGAAAGCGGCGTCACCTATTATGACGTGCCGCAGCGTTTCGGCGCCACCACCTATCGTTATACCGTCGTGAACGGCGAGACCGTGCTGGTCGAGCCGCGCTCGCGGCGCATCGTCGAGGTGATGGACTAGCGTTCTCCGGAATCGACTAGGTGTCCGGCGCGTCACATCAATCAGGCTGACGCGAGCAGTATAGTCGGACATCAGGCCCCGCCCGGTCCTCCCCCCGCCGGGCGGGGCTTTTTTGTGCTGTCGTCATTCCGGGGCGCGCGAAGCGCGAGCCCGGATTGACAGTGTTGGCGGCCGCGGGACCGCGCTCAATCCTGGATCTTCGAGAAATCCGCCACCGCACGCGTGGCGCTGCGGATTTCGTTGAGCAGCTTCAGGCGGTTCTCGCGCACCTGCGTATCCTCGTCGTTGACGCGGACTTTCTCGAAAAATGCATCGACCGGCGGGCGTAGCTTGGCCATCGCACTCATCGCGGCAGCGAAGTCTTCCTTCGCGACAGCAGCGCTTGCCTCCGCCTTCACTTCGCCGATCGCCTTGGCCAGCGCCTTCTCCTCGCCGAGACCGTAGAGCGCGGCATCGGGCGCGCCGTCGAAGCTGCGCTTGTCCTTCTTCTCCTCGATGCCGAGGATATTGCTGGCGCGCTTGATGCCGGCGAGCAAATTCTTGCCGTCGTCGGTCTCGAGAAACTTTCCGAGCGCCTCGACGCGACGGACGATCATCAGGAGATCGTCCTGGCCGCCGAGCGCGAACACGGCGTCGACGAGATCGTGACGCGCGCCCTGCTCCCGGAGCTGGACCTTGAGGCGGTCGGCGAAGAAGGCAAGCAGGTCGCTCGGGAGCTTCTGCGCATCGGCAGGCTTCAAGGACAAGCCGGTGAGTGCGGACGCCGCCATCTTCATGATCGACAGACGCAGTGCGTTCTCAGCGATCAGCCTGATCACACCCAGCGCCGCGCGACGCAGCGCATACGGGTCCTTGCTGCCGGTCGGCTTTTCGTCGATCGCCCAGAAGCCGACGAGCGTATCGAGCTTGTCCGCGAGCGCCACCGCGACGCTAACCGGATCGGTCGGCACGCGATCCGCAGGACCTTGGGGCTTGTAGTGCTCTTCGCAGGCGGCCGCGACGGACGCATCCTCACCCTGCGCCAGCGCGTAGTACTTGCCCATCAGGCCCTGCACCTCGGGAAACTCGCCGACGACTTCGGTCAGCAAATCCGCCTTCGCCAGATGCGCGGCCCGCGCGGCCTTTGCGACATCGGCGCCGACCAGCGGCGCGATCTCGGCGGCGAGACGTTCGATGCGCTTGATGCGCGCGGCCTGTGTGCCGAGCTTCTCGTGAAACACGATCTGCTCGAACTTCGGCAGCCGGTCTTCCAGCTTCGTCTTCAGGTCCGTCTCATAGAAGAACTTTGCATCCGACAGGCGCGGACGGATCACGCGCTCATTGCCGGCGACGATGGTCTTGCCGCCGTCGGGCGCCTCGATGTTCGCGGTGAGGACGAATTTGTTGGTCAGCTTGCCGGTCTTGGGATCTTTGACGACGAAGCATTTCTGGTTGTTGCGGATCGTGGCGCGGATCACCTCGTCGGGGATCGCGAGATATTCCGCTTCGAACGATCCCATCATGACGACCGGCCATTCGACGAGGCCCGAAACCTCATCGAGCAGCACCTGGTCCTCGACCAGTTCGAACCCTTGCGCGAAGGTCAGCTCCTTGGCATCGGCGAAGATGATGTCCTTGCGCGCCTGCGGATCGAGGATGACTTTTGCCGCCTTCAGCTTCGCTTCGTAATCCTCGAAGCGTCGCACGGAAATCGCGCTAGGAGCCATGAAGCGGTGACCGTAAGTGGTTTGGCCGGTCTCGATGCCGTCCACCGCAAACTTCACGACGTCGGGCTCTTCGGTCTCGAGCCCGAAGGTCGCGGTGATCGCGTGCAGCGGGCGCACCCAGCTCAGCGAGCCCGGCTTGCCCGAGCGCGCACCCCAGCGCATCGATTTCGGCCAGGGGAAGGTGCGGATGATCACGGGGAGGATTTCCGCGAGCACGTCGATCGCGTCGCGGCCGGGCTTCTCAATCAGCGCGATGTAGAAGTCGCCCTTCGGGTCGCGCTGGATCTTGGCCTCATCCAGCGACGTCAAACCTGTCGCTTTCAGAAAACCCTGCACGGCCGCATCGGCCGCGCCGATCTTCGGTCCGCGGCGTTCGGTCTTCAGGTCAGGCTGGCGCGCCGGAATGCCGTGCACGGTCAGCGCGAGCCGGCGCGGCGTCGCGAACGCCTTTGCGCCCTCGTAGACGAGGCCTTCGGCAACGAGCTTGTCGGTGACCATGCGGCGCAGATCGTCGGCCGCCTTGGCCTGCATGCGTGCGGGAATTTCTTCGGAGAACAGTTCAAGCAACAAATCAGGCATCAGGCCGCTCCGCCCGCTTCAGTATGGATCCAGGCCTCGCCGCAAGCCTTTGCCAGTTCGCGCACGCGAAGAATGTAGCTCTGCCGCTCCGTCACCGAGATCACGCCGCGCGCGTCGAGCAGGTTGAACACATGGCTCGCCTTGATGCACTGGTCATAGGCCGGCAGCGACATCAGATGCGCCTCGCGCTTGCCGTCCTTCCAGCCGGCTTCTAGGTACTTTCTGCACGCGCTTTCAGCCATCTTGAATTGCTCGAACAGCATCGCGGTGTCAGCGATCTCGAAATTGTGCTTCGAATATTCCCGCTCGGCCTGCAGGAAGACATCGCCATAGCTGACCTTGGCGTCACCGTCGCGGCCGTTGAAGTTGAGGTCGTAGACGCGATCGACGCCCTGCACATACATCGCGAGCCGCTCGAGCCCGTAGGTGAGCTCGCCCGCGACCGGCGCGCATTCGACACCCGCGACCTGCTGGAAATAGGTGAACTGGCTGACTTCCATGCCGTCGCACCAGCACTCCCAGCCGAGGCCCCAGGCGCCCAGCGTCGGGCTCTCCCAATCGTCCTCGACGAAGCGAATGTCGTGCATGGCAGAATCGATGCCGATCGCCGCGAGCGACTTCAGGTACAGCTCCTGAAGGTTCGGCGGCGACGGCTTCATGATCACCTGGAACTGGTAGTAGTGCTGCATCCGGTTCGGATTCTCGCCGTAGCGGCCGTCCTTGGGCCGCCGGGAGGGCTGCACATAGGCCGCATTCCAGGGCTTTGGCCCGAGCGCGCGCAGCGTGGTCGCCGGATGGAAGGTGCCCGCACCCATCTCCATGTCGTAGGGCTGCAGGATCACGCAGCCCTGCTCGGCCCAGAACCGCTGGAGCGCGAGGATAAAGCCCTGGAACGAGCGTTCCGGGCGCATATGGGCGGGCAAGGAGGCGTCCATCGTCAGATCGGGCTCTCGCGGGGGGTTGAATCGCGCGGGACCGTATCGACGGCAGGAGTGGGAATCAAGGCAAAGGGGGGTGGAGTGTCCGGTCATGCCCGGGCTTGTCCCGGGCATCCACGTTCTTCATGCGTCAGGCAAGGCGTAGATGGCCGGGACAAGCCCGGCCATGACGACTGCAGCCACTAACCCGGCCGATAGGCTCCGGTCACGGGATCCTGCTTCAGCGTCTGGACGGCCCCCCTATGGGCGGCCTCGGCGACGCGCGAGAGGCGCATCTCCTCCAGCTCCTGATTGATCCGGATAGCGGTCTTGTAGGCCCAGCGGACCACGGCAAGCCCGCCCAGGACGCCCGCGAAAGCGACGAACGGCGGCATCGGTCGATCCTTGTTCAATGCTCAGCCCCCACGCGCATTCTTGCCCAGACCCGGCTGCACCGCAATTGGCTCAGCCTCAAGTCTCCTTGGGACCAAATGGCGCGGGAGGGCGCCGCCTAGAACCCGAATTTCGCCCAGATCGCGCGCGTCTCGACCGCCGAGATCAGCTCGTCCGGCAGGCCGACCATTGATTCCACGGCCGAAAGCTGCCCCGCGCCGGGCGATTTCCGGCCCAAAAGGCTGGAGAGCAGACCGGTCGGCTGGGCAATCACGGGGGTGAGAACCTTCTCGCCATAGCGGGCACGAAGAGTTGAGCGGAGATCGCCGATGCTGTCGGCGAGCCCCAGCGCGACCGAACTCTCGCCGGCCCAGTATTCACCCGTGAACAGCGTGTCGTCGGAGCCCTTCAGCCGCGCGCCGCGGCTCTCCTTCACCAGCGCGATGAATATCTGGTGGATCTCGCGCTGGAGCGCCTTGAGCTTGGCGACGTCGTCGGGGTTTTCAGGGAGAAACGGGTCGAGCATCGCCTTGTGCGCGCCGGCGGTGTAGAGGCGCCGCTCGATGCCGAGCCGCTTGATCGCCTCCTGGAAACCAAAGCTGCCGCCGACCACGCCGATGGAGCCGAGGATCGAGGAGGGATCGCAGATGATCTCGTCGCCGGCGCAGGCGATCATGTAGCCGCCGGAGGCCGCGACGTCCTCGACGAACACCAGCACCGGCAGCTTCTTCTCCGCCGCGAGCTGCTTGATGCGCAGGTAAATCTGGCGCGACTGCACCGGCGAGCCGCCGGGCGAGTTGATCACCAGCGCCACCGCCTTGGCGTTGCGCATCGAAAACGCCCGCTCCAGCACCCGCGAAACGGTCGCGAGCGTCATGCCCGGGCGCAGCGGCGTCACCGCGCCGATCACACCGGACAGCCGCACCACCGGCACCACGGCCGTGCCGGGACGGAAGCGCGCCGGCAGATATTGCATGAGCTTGTCGGCCAGGCCGGAACTCTCACGATCGTTCAATTGTTCGGCCATGCCGTTACCTCTGATTAACCATTTCTTATCACGCGACTGTCATTGGAAGGGCCCGGAACGTGTTTTGCAGAAACTCCGTTGAGAGGCTGCAATGGGCCAGCGGAGAACACCATGAAAATCTATCTGCTGATGCTGCTGATCGGTGCGCTGTTCATGGCGATCCGCCTGACGACTCCCCAAGAGCAGCAATCGGAATCGCTTCCGCAATAGCTCAGCACGGTTCCACCAGGGGTAGAACCGCCCTTCCCTCCAGAATATCCATCACCTCTTTTTTAGGCACGCGTGATTCCTCGTTGAGGATGAGGCCCGGCAACAATCGTGTCGGAGCCCTCCCGCCCTTGATCGCGCGCACCAGCACGCGGATCGCTGGCCGCCCGGCTTCACCGTGAACCGGCAGGATCGCGAGACTGCCGAAGCCGCGAGACAGCGCCGCCAAAACCTCCGCGATCCCATCTGCGCGCCAAATCAATGTCAGCGCGCCATGCGATCGGAGGATGCGCCGCGCCGCATGCACCCAGGCATTCAGCGTCTCGTCCGTCGCCACATGCGCGATCTGGCGCGCCTGATCGGGCGAGCCGCGATGGCGAGCGGGATCGTTGAAGGGCGGGTTCATCAGCACCACGTCGACGCTGTCGGGCGCGAGCCCGCTGGCTGCGAAGACCTGCGCCTCTGCGGTGACGTCGAGCACGATCGTCTCGGCGGCAATCGCATTCGCTGCCGCATTGGCGCGCGCAAGCTCCGCCAGCTCCGGATCGATCTCGACCAAGCCGAGCCTGATCCCGGCCACGCGCCGAGCCAACGCAAGCCCGGCCGTGCCGATGCCGGCGCCGAGATCGACGACGCGGTCGCCCGCCCTCGCCTCCGTCGCCGCCGCGAGCAGAATGGCGTCGTGCCCCGCGCGATGGCCGGACCGCTTCTGCTTCAGCCGCAATTGCCCGCCGAGAAAGGCGTCCTCGGTGAGGTCTGCCAGGGCTTCACTCATCGCCGCGCAGTTCGTGGCTGAGGCCGGCCTCGGTCAGTAGCTGCCGGGCCTCGATGGCGTCGTCCTCGTGGACCAGGATCCGCCGCGGCAAAATGCCGAGCGAGCCCTCGATGATGCTCATGTTCTGGTCCAGCACCAGATGATGGATGTTGGCGCCGTCGAGCAGCGCGCCTATCGCCGACACCAGCACCATATCGTTGGTCCGAACCAGTTCTCGCAAAACACAGGCCTCCTGCCTGACGGGGATTAAGCGCCAAATGTCAATGGTTCCACGGCCCTTGCCGCATCCCCGTCCAGTTTCTATTGTCTTTCCATCAGAATAGCCCTTCCGGGGCAAATATTGGAGACCGGCGTGGCCGTCATCGTACCTTTCGAAACTCCCGGCGCGTCGATCGAAGAGCTGGTTGCCCTTGTCGCCGGTGACATGGAGCGCGTCAACGCCACGATCCTGTCGCGGACAGGTTCGGACGTGACCATGATCCCGGAGGTCGCCAACCATTTGATCTCCTCAGGGGGCAAGCGCCTGCGGCCGATGCTGACGCTGGCCATGGCCAACCTCGCCGGCTACACCGGCGACGGTCATATCAAGCTCGCCGCCAGCGTCGAGTTCATGCATACCGCCACCTTGCTCCATGACGACGTCGTCGACGAGAGCGAGATGCGCCGCGGCAAGCTGTCGGCGCGCATGCTCTGGGGCAATGAGGCGAGCGTGCTGGTCGGCGATTTCCTGCTCGGGCAAGCCTTCCGCATGATGGTCGAGGTCGGCTCGCTCCGCGCGCTCGACATTCTCTCCGCGGCCGCCGCCACCATCGCCGAGGGCGAGGTGATGCAGCTTGCCGCCGCCAAGAACACCGCGACCACCGAGGACGAATATCTCGCCGTGATCCGCGGCAAGACCGCCGAGCTGTTCGCGGCCGCCTGCGAGGTCGGCCCCGTGATCGCCAACCGCCCGAAGGCAGAGCAGACCGCCTGCCGCTCGGTCGGCATGAATCTCGGCATCGCCTTCCAGCTCGTCGACGACGTGCTCGACTATGGCGGCAAGAGCGCCAAGCTCGGCAAGAACACCGGCGACGATTTCCGCGAGGGCAAGATCACGCTGCCCGTCGTGCTCGCCTTCCGCCGCGGCAACGACACCGAGCGCGCCTTCTGGATCCGCGCGCTCGAGCGCGGCGAGATCGGCGACACCGACCTCGACCACGCCATCGGGCTGATGAACAAGCATCGTGCGCTCGAAGACACGCGGAGCCGCGCCCAGCACTACGGCGCCATGGCGGTGGACGCGCTGGCGCTGTTCCCGTCCTCGCCGATGAAGAGCGCGCTGGAGCAGGTCGTGGCGTTCTGTCTGGCCCGGTCGCATTAGCTTCTCGCATCCCTAGCGCTTGCTGGTCGCCACACCCTCAGTGTCGTCCCGGCGAAGGCCGGGACCCATTACCCCGGTCAGCGTTGTCTTAGCGGCTCTGGCTACCATCGTGCACCACAACAACAGTCGTGGGTATGGGTCTCAGCCTTCGCCGGGACGACATCGCTGAGGTAGGCGCCACCACTTCATCAACACCGTCACTGCGAACGCAGCGACAGCTCCAGCTTCGCAGCTGCCTTGGCTCCCTCCACCCGAATCGGCCACTGCTCGCCCAGTGACTTGCATTTTGCAAGTAACTTACCTAGCTTCACGCCATGCAGCCCAAATCTCCTTCCATCCAGGAATGTCCGGTCGGCCGCGCCGTGGAGACGGTCGGGGAATGGTGGAGCATCCTGATCCTGCGGGATGCCTTCCAGGGCGCAACGCGGTTCGACGAATTCGAACAGAACCTCGGGATTGCGCCGAATATCCTATCGCGGCGCCTTGCTCACCTCACCAAGACGGGCATGTTCGTCCGCCGCCGCTACAATGAACGGCCGCCGCGCTACGAATATGTGCTGACGGACAAGGCCCGGGACTTCTTCCCCGTGGTCGCGACCCTGCTCGCCTGGGGCAACAAGCATCTCGCGCCGAAGGGCGAAGCGATCCTGCTCGCGAACCGGCACGATCGTCGTCCGTTCGATCCGGTCGTGGTCGATGCCGCCGACATGCAGCCGATCACGCTCACCAATGCGGTCATCATCGCCGGTCCCCGCGCCAGCCGTCTCATGCGTAAACGGCTGACCTCGCTCAAAGCCATGAACCCGGCCGTCGCGCCGGCTGGAGACTGACATGCGTCGTATTGTCGTGACGGGAATGGGCGCGGTGTCGCCGCTTGGCTGCGGTGTCGAACTGTCGTGGCGCCGGCTGCTGGCCGGCCAAAGCGGGCTGCGCCCGCTGCCGGAATGGTCGCAGGCGCTGCCCGCACGCATCGCCGGCCTCGTGCCCGACAAGGCCGATGAGGCGGACGGCGGCTTCGATCCCGCGCAGGCGGCCGCGCCAAAAGACCAACGCAAGATGGACCGCTTCATCCTGTTTGCGCTGCTCGCCACCGCAGAGGCGGTTGCGCAGGCCGGCTGGACGCCGCAGGACGCGGCAGCGCAGGAACGAACCGCAACGATCATCGCCTCCGGCGTCGGCGGCTTTCCGGCGATGGCGGAGGCGGTGCGCATCACCGAACAACGCGGCCCGCGCCGGCTCTCGCCGTTCACGATCCCCTCCTTCCTCGCCAATCTCGCCGCCGGCCACGTCTCGATCAAATACGGCTACAAGGGAGCGCTGGGCACACCGGTCACGGCGTGCGCCGCCGGCGTTCAGGCGATCGGCGATGCCGCGCGCATGATCCGCGCGGGCGAGACTGATGTGGCGATCTGCGGCGGCGCGGAAGCCTGCATCGACATCGTCAGCCTCGGCGGCTTTGCTGCGGCCCGCGCTCTGTCGAGCGGGTTCAACGACGCGCGCGCCTCGCGCCCGTTCGACCGCGACCGCGACGGTTTTGTCATGGGCGAAGGCGCCGGCATCCTGGTGATCGAGGAGCTGGAGCATGCGTTGGCGCGTGGCGCGACGCCGATTGCGGAGATCGTCGGATACGGTACGACCGCCGACGCCTATCACATGACATCGGGTCCGCCTGACGGCGATGGCGCCCGGCGCGCCATGGAGATCGCGCTCCGGCAGGCCAAGCTTGCGCCCGCGGATTTGCAGCATCTGAACGCGCATGCGACGTCGACGCCGGCTGGCGACGAGAGCGAACTCGGCGCGATTGCCGCGCTGTTCGGCCGCGACCGCGGCATCGCGGTGAGCGCGACCAAATCGGCCACCGGCCATCTGCTCGGCGCCGCGGGTGGGCTGGAAGCGGTCTTCACCGTGCTCGCCCTGCGCGATCAGATCGCGCCGCCGACGCTCAATCTCGAAAATCCTGATCCCGCCGCAGACGGCATCGACATCGTCGCCGGTGTGGCGCGCCCGATGCCGATGCAGCACGCGATCTCGAACGGGTTCGGCTTCGGCGGGGTGAATGCCAGCGTGATCTTCCGCCGGATGGGCTAAACGACGGGCCTTACAAACGACGGCCTTGCAATCGCGGCAAGCATCGCTACCAAAGCAGGATGATCAACACGAATTTCTGGCTGTTCCTGGCCGCCGCTTGTCTCATCGCCGCCGTTCCCGGCCCCGGCATTTTCTACGTCGCGGCAAGGACCTTGTCGGAAGGGCGCGCCAGCGGTTTTGCATCGACCGCGGGCACTGCGCTCGGCGGGCTGGTTCATGTGGTCGCGGGCAGCCTCGGCATCTCCGCGATCATTCTTGCCAGCGCCGAACTGTTTGCCGCCGTGAAATTCGTCGGCGCACTCTATCTGGTCTGGCTCGGCATCAGGACTTTTCGCAACGCTGGCCGCGCGCTGTCATTCGACAGCGAGCCCGTCGGCGACAAGCGCGCCTTTCGCGACGGCGTGCTGGTCGAGGCGCTGAACCCGAAGACCGCCGCCTTCTTCCTCGCCTTCATTCCGCAGTTCCTTGACCCCGCGGGATCGAACCCGACGCTGCAATTCCTCATGCTGGGTGCGATCTCGGTGACGCTGAACACGCTCGCCGACATCATGGTGGTGCTGATGGCATCCGCGACACGCACTCAGTTGATCGGAAGGCCGCATCTGATGCGACGTCTCACCCGGGGCTCCGGTGTCTTCATTGCAGGGCTCGGCCTGTCGCTCGCACTGGCGCGGCGGCCCGCGAATGGATAACGCCACCATGCTTGCCCCGCAAAGCCGCACTTACGAGTCTCACGGCTTGCGACTGCACTATGCCGACTGGGGCAACGACGGCGCGCCGGTCGCCATCCTGGTCCATGGCGGGCGCGATCATTGCCGGAGCTGGGACGTCATCGCCCGGTCGCTACAGCCGCATTTTCACGTGCTCGCACCCGACCTGCGCGGTCACGGCGATTCCGACTGGACCAAAGGCGGCAGCTACGCGCTGACGGAGTATGTGTACGATCTCGCCCAGCTCGTTCGTGCCATCGCGGCCCCTCAAGTCACTCTCATCGGCCATTCCATGGGCGGCATGGTCAGCCTGATCTTTACGGGGTCATTCCCCGAACAGGTCTCGAAGCTGGTCGTGCTCGACGGCGTGACGATGTTGCCGGATACACCCAAACCGCCGGTGCATGAGCGGATCGGCAAATGGGTCGGTCAGCTCGACAAGCTGCACGACCGCGCACCGCGCCGCTATTCGACGCTCGAAGATGCGGCGGCGCAGATGGTCCTTCACAACAAGCGGCTGTCTCGCGACCTCGCGCTGCATCTCGCCACCCACGGCGCGCGGCAGAACGAGGACGGCACCTATAGCTGGAAGTTCGATCCCTACCAGCGCGCCTCTGCGCCGCACCGGCTCTGGCCGGACGATCACATCGCGCTGTGGTCGCGCATCACCTGCCCGACGCTGCTCTTGAATGCCGGCGAAAGCTTTCTGGCTGGCGCGAGGGCCGCGGGCCTGGAGCGCTACTTTCCGCAGGCGCGCGTCGAGACCATCGCCGGGGCCGGACACTGGCTGCAACATGACAAGCCGCAGGAGGTGTTGAGTGAGATCCGGGAGTTTCTCGGGCTGGCCTAGCTCAGCGTCCCCGCGTGCACCCACCAGCCGGAATGATCCCTGCGGATCTTCTCAGCGGCGGCATGCGCCTCGGCAGATGCGCCATAGATCCCAAAGCACGTCGCACCCGAGCCGGACATGCGGGCGAGCTTGACGCCGGCGGAGCCACGCAAGGCTTCCAGCACGTCGCCGATGACAGGCTCGATGCGCATCGCGGGGGCTTCGAGATCGTTGGCGACGGCCTCGAGCGTGTCGATCCAATCGGCAATGGAGGCGCCCTCGCCCGGCCAGGCCGGGGCGTCGAGGACGGAGGTGGCGCCGACCAGGAGTTCGCCGTTGCGCAGACCCAGTGCCTGAAACACATCCTTGGTCGCGACCGGCACGCGCGGATTGACCATCACGCAGGGCATGCTCGGCAGCATCAAGGGCAGCAGCTGCTCGCCGACACCGGTCATGTCGCAGGCGCGCGAGAACAGGCACACCGGCACGTCGGCGCCGGTCGCAAGCGCAACGTTCTGCAGCCGCGGGTCTTCGAGCGAAAGATCGTTGAGACGCGCCAGCAATCGCAGCGCCGCCGCGGCGTCGGCCGAACCGCCGCCGATGCCGGCCGCGACCGGGAGCACCTTGTCGAGCGCGAATGCGCCCAGCTTCAGGTTCGGGACGGCTTCGGCCAGGAGTTTGGCCGCCTTGAACACGAGGTTGTCGGCCATATCGCCGCAGGCCGCCGCGAGCGGCCCCGTCGTGGTGAGCTTCAGCTCGCCGCCGGGCTCCAGCGTGAGCCGGTCGGCGCAGTCGGCAAACGCGACGACGCTTTCGAGATCATGATAGCCGTCGGTACGACGGCCGACCACGCGAAGGCTCAGATTGACCTTCGCGCGCCCTTCTTCAATCAACGCCGGCATTGACGACACGCCCCCAACCTCAACTCACTCAGCCGCCCTTGCCGTCGTCCTTCTTCTTCTCCTTCTCCGCCTGCGCAGCCGAGGAGTTCGAATTGTCGTCGGTCATGCCGTTTGCAATCTTGGCCTCGATCTTCGGAAGCTCATCTGCTTCGGGCTTGAGGTCGCGGGCGTGGGCCCACTGGAACTTGGCTTCCAGCGTGCGGCCAACGCGCCAATAGGCGTCGCCAAGGTGATCGTTGATGGTGGGATCCTCGGGCTTGAGGTCGATCGCCCGCTCGAGGTTCTTCACCGCATCCTCGTAGTTGCCGATGCGGTAATAGGCCCAGCCAAGGGAGTCGACGATGTAGCCGTCGTCCGGGCGCTGCTCGACCGCCCGCTTGATCATCTTCATGCCTTCGTCGAGATTGATGCCCTGGTCGATCCAGGAATAGCCGAGATAGTTGAGGACGTGCGGCTGGTCGGGCTGCAGCTCGAGCGCCTTCTTCATGTCGGCTTCGGCCTTGCCCCATTGCTTTGAGCGCTCCTCGCAGATGCCGCGATAATAGTACCAGACGCTGTTGGCCTTGTCGTTGCCGGCCGGCAGCACGTCGACGCCTTGTGAATAGGTCGCGCCGCATTCGCCAAACTTCTTGCGGCCGCGCTCGATGTTGCCGAGCGCCATGATGGCTTCCAGATCCTTGGAATCCTCAGTGGTGACGCCCTTGAGGATCTTGATCGCCTCGTCAGTGCGGTCGGCGGAATCCAGATCGATGGCAAGCTGAATCTGGGCGTTGCGCTTGAGTGGCGAGGACGCCGGCACCCGCTCATAGACCTTTATCGCCATCTGCGGCCGCTTCACCGATTCATAGAGATCGGCGAGCGAGAGCAGCGCCAGGGGATGGGTGGGCTGAAGGTAGAGCGAGAGCTGCAGATAGACCAACGCCAGATCCTCGCCGCCGCGGCGGGTCAGTGTGGCGCCGATGCCGTAGAGTGCTTCTGCGGCGCCGGCTTGCGCGCTATCGACCAGCGGCGGCATCTTCTTGCCGGCCTTGGTGTCGCGCAACCCTTCCACGATTAGCGGATGGCGGGCGAGCTTCTTGTCGAAAGCCTGGTAGACCGTGGTCGCGGCCGCCGAGTCCTTGTTGCGCGACAGCCAGCGCGCATAGGCCTCGGTGACGCGCAGCATGGAATCGTCGAGCTTGTAGGCACGCTCGAACCGGGTGCCGGCGTCTTTCTCCTTGCCCGCGAGCTCGAGGATCATGCCGGCGTGGAGATCCTTGAACAGCGGATACCATTCCGGACCGGCCAGCTTGTCGATGGTGGCGACGCCGCCCTTGGCATCCCCCGCACCATAGGCGGCCCAGCCCGACAGCAGCGTGGCAACGAGATCGGTAATCGGACCACGGATCGACTGGTTGATGTTGGTCTGCGCGGCCGCATACTTCTTGAACTTGAGATCGTGCACGCCGACGACGAGGCGTGCAACGCGGTTAGTCTTGTCGATGGTCAGGATGCGCTCGGCGAGCTTGACGGCTTCGTCGATGTCACCGTCGGCGACCGAAGAGATGAAGGCGCGGTCGAGCAGCTCGTTGTTCTTGGGATCGGTGCGCAGGGCCGAGCGATAGAACGCGGCGGCGGAGGCCGCATCGCGCTCGACGCTGGCGTGGCGGGCGGCGAGATAGCTGCCGGAGGTGGTCAGCGCCTTCAGATCGTTTCGGGTCGGAAACTGCGCCGCCGTATCGGACGGATGATCCGGCGTCTGCGCCAGGACCGCGCCGGGGACCGTCGCCATCGCTGAGCCCATGAGGGCAATGGCGGCAACAGTCCAACGGTTGAAACGATTTGAAAGCATCAGGGCTCGCCTTGAGTTGGTAGTGCCTGGGTTTGCAGAAGGCCGTATCGCATGCGAACGCGGCCGGTGGCATGGGGACCCGGAACCGTCAGGCCGACAATGCCGCTTTTGGCGCTTCACCGCAAGGATTCGGGCCGGGCGATCCCCTCCGCACGGCCCAAATCGACCAAGTGGCCGGTCAAGAGCGCCCCAAGACGCCGCCAGTATGGCCGTATCGTGGCCGCGACCCGCGAAGGCGGCCGGGTTCTCACGCGAACGTGCGTCACAGGGCGAAGATCACGCAACTTTGGTCACATTGGGCCTTGGTCACATGGATCGTGGCTTGATGACCCCAGCCTACATCGCCTCGTAGTTCGGACCGCCGCCGCCCTCCGGGGGAACCCAGGTGATATTGCCGTTGGGGTCTTTCACGTCGCAGGTTTTGCAGTGGACGCAGTTCTGGGCGTTGATCTGGAAGCGCGGGCCCGAACCTTCCTCGATCCACTCATAGACGCCGGCCGGGCAATAGCGATTCGACGGACCGGCGAACACGTCGTGCTCGGAGGTTTTCTGGAGGTTCATGTCCGTGACCTTGAGATGGACCGGCTGGTCCTCCTCATGATTGGTATTGGACAGGAACACCGACGAGAGCTTGTCGAAGGAAATCTTGCCGTCCGGCTTCGGGTAGGTCCGCGGTGCGTGGGTCTTGGCCGGATCGAGCGTCGCGCGATCGGGCTTGGCGTGCGACTGGGTGCCAAACAGCGAGCCGCCGAACAGCGTGTTGCACCACATGTCGAAGCCGCCGAGCGCAACGCCGAGCACCGTGCCGAACTTCGACCACAACGGCTTGACGTTGCGGACCAGGAACAAATCCTTGCCGACCGAGGAGGAGCGCCAGGCGTTCTCGTAGTCGACGATCTCGTCATTGGCGCGATCGGCGGCAATGGCGGACGCAACGTGCTCGGCGGCGAGCATGCCCGTGCCCATCGCGTTGTGCACGCCCTTGATCCGGGGAACGTTGACGAAGCCGGCCGCGCAGCCGATCAGGGCGCCGCCGGGGAAGCTGAGTTTCGGGACCGACTGATAGCCGCCCTCGGTGATGGCGCGCGCGCCATAGGCGAGCCGCTTGGCACCTTCGAAGGTGGAGCGGATTGACGGATGGGTCTTGAAACGCTGGAACTCGTCGAACGGTGACAGATACGGGTCATCGTAGTTGAGATGCACGACGAAGCCGACGGCAACGAGGTTGTCGTCGTAGTGATAGAGGAACGAGCCACCGCCGGTCTTCAGATCGAGCGGCCAGCCGAACGAATGCTGGATCATACCCTTCTGGTGCTTGGCGGGATCGATCTGCCAGACTTCCTTGAGCCCGATGCCGAATTTCGCCGGCTCGCTCTTGGTATCCAGCGCGAACTTCGCGATGAGCTGTTTGGTCAGGCTGCCGCGCGCGCCTTCCGCGAACAGCGTGTACTTGCCGAGCAATTCCATGCCACGGGTAAAGGAGTCCTTCGGCTTACCGTCCCGGCCGATGCCCATGTCGCCCGTGGCAATGCCCTTCACCGCGCCCTGCTCGTCATAGAGCACCTCGGCCGCGGCAAAGCCCGGATAGATCTCGACGCCTAGCGCTTCCGCTTTGCGTGCCAGCCAGCGGCAGACATTACCAAGCGAGCCGATATAGCAGTGATGATTGTCCATCAGCGGCGGCATGATGAAGTTAGGCAGCCTGATCGCGCCGCCGCCCGTCATCCAGTAGAAGCGGTCGTCCTTCACCTGAGTCTTCAGAGGACAATCGGAATCCTCGCGCCAGTCCGGCATCAGCTTGTCGAGCCCGGCCGGGTCGATCACGGCGCCGGAGAGAATATGCGCACCGACCTCGGAGCCCTTCTCCACCACGACGACGTTGAGATCGGCATTGATCTGCTTCAGCCGGATCGCTGCAGCCAGGCCCGAGGGGCCTGCGCCGACGATGACGACGTCGAATTCCATGGATTCGCGCGGGGGAAGTTCTTCGGTGCTCATCTGATCTCAGCCCTTGAGACGGTCCTTGGTCGATTGCGCCCTCTTGTTTCCGATTTTTCCGGGTAGGACAACCTCGGAAATGCGTTTCGCCGGGGTGCAAGGCGCCCCAAACTGGACTAATAGTCAGACTTTCCGATGATCCCAGAACCCGCACCCACGGTCCGAGAGCTTCTCGCCTTCTATCTGGAGGCCGGAGTCGATTGCACGCTCGCGGAGGAGCCGATCGACCGCCTGGCGGAATTGGATGTTCCACCTCCGGCCCCGCGCGCGCCACCTCCCGTCGAGGCTTCACGGCCGGCCGCCGCGCCCGCGGTGATGCGCGGCGAGGCGGCACCGGCGCCCGACGTCGCGATCGCCTCGGCGCGCGAGGCCGCGCGCACCGCGCCGACGCTCGAGGCGCTGCGCGAGTTGATGCAGAGCTTTGACGGCTGCGCGCTGAAGCACACGGCGACACGGCTGGTTTTCGCCGACGGTAATCCGCAGGCGCGCATCATGTTCGTCGGCGAGGCACCGGGCCGCGACGAGGACATCGAGGGGCTGCCCTTCGTCGGGCGCAGCGGCAAGCTGCTCGATTTGATGATGGGAGCCATAGGCCTCAAGCGCACCACCGCCTACATCGCCAACGTGATTCCCTGGCGGCCGCCCGGCAACCGCACGCCGACGCCGCAGGAGACGCAAATCTGCCTGCCCTTCATCCAGCGCCAGATCGAGCTGGTAAATCCGGACGTGCTGGTGACGCTCGGCAATCCCTCGACGCAGACGCTGCTGTCGACCCGCGAAGGCATCATGCGTACCCGCGGCCGCTGGTTCGACTACGAGACGGGCGGGCGCACCATCCGCGCGCTGCCGACCTTCCACCCCGCCTATCTGCTGCGCTCGCCGTCGTACAAGCGGCTGGCCTGGCAGGATCTGCGCGCGATCGCGAAGGTGCTGGCGCAAGGCGCGCCATAGCGACACACGCGGTGTCATTCCGGGGCTCGCGAAGCGAGAGCCCGGAATCCATCCATCCACCAACTGCCGTTCGATGGATTCCGGGCTCGCGCCGGGCGGCGCGCCCCGGAATGACAAGCTACGTCCCCTTCGGCCGCACGATGGCCCAGCCGATACGCAGGAGTTGCTGGCGTCCGGTCACCAGCCATTCGAAGGCGCGCGGGACTTCCGGGACGATGCCGGGAAAGCGCGCGAGGATGTCCGGCGGCGGGGTGCCGGCGGTATCGGAGGCGCGCCAGACCACGACGCCACCGGTCTCGCTGAACTTGGCCTGATTGATCCAGGGCGTGCGCGCGGGCTCGGCATCGATGAAGAGATGGGGCCGGCCGGAATGCAGCGTGATCAGGCTCGCAAGCTGGGTCTCGCCGGCGACCGCGCGCAGACGATGATTGGTGCGGCGGGCAAAGCTCTCGTCGAAGAAGTCCGAAATCGCCCGCGCCGGCATCGAGGTCGCGATCTCGTTGGCACCGGTCCACGGCAGGAGCAGGACGGCGAGCACGACGCCGATTGCGGGCGCGATGACGGCGGCCGCCCAGACCATCCGCAGCATCCTCGCGCGACGCATCGCGATGAGATCGCCGGCTCCCACGACCACGGCAAGTCCCGACAACACCAGCACGACGCCGGCGCCGCCGACGACGGCATCGAGGCCCAGCAGGCCCGAGATCAGCACCGCTCCGAGCGCCGGCGCCAGCGCGAAGAAATAGACGAAATTGCGCGCGAGCGGCTCGACCGGCGGGCGGTAGATGATCGGCGCCTCCTCGCTCTTAGGAACGAACAGGCCGGTGTTGAGGACCGTCAGCGCCGGGATCGCCGCCGCACCGAGCAGGAGTCCCCCGAGCAGCCACGCCGCGTGCAGCGCGCGGGCATTGAGCTGGGCGACCTCAGGCAAGGCCGGCAGGACAAGCACCTCGGCGCGCATCAGCCAGACGGCATAGGGCAATGCCAGCACGGCGACGACCACCAGTGCAAACAGCGGGTCGAATGCGCGCAGCGTGCGGCGGCCGCCCGCGGTTGCGAGTGCGAAGACGACAATCAGCAACAGCAGGAAGATCGCAGCCGGCGTCGTCAGCAGCAAGAGGCCGGCCTCGATCGACCAGGCAAACCAGGCGTTGCCGCGGCGCTGCCCGATGATCTGCCAGGAATGCAGCAGCAGCAGCGCCCAGAGCGGCCGCGCCAGCACCAGCGGGCCGAAGTCGAGTGCGGGCGAGGAGAAGGCCAGCAGCGTCATGGTCAGCAGCACGGCCAGCACTGCCTGCTGGGCGCCGACCACCGCGCGGGACAGATGATAGAGCGAGATCAACGTCGCGACCCCGCAGAGCTCCGCCAGGACGTAGACGCCGAACACGTGGCCGCCGGCGGCGCGATAGGCGATGTCGGCAAGCCAGACCGGCAAGGGCGGGCCCAAATCAGTACCGACCTGGTATTCGCGGCCGAAGGCTAGCAGGGTCGCGAGGCTGCCGGGCGGGCTGCGATAAAACACCAGCGCCACGAACAGCCACATCGCCGCCTGGAGCAGCACGGCGATCCAGACGATCAGCCGCGGCCGCGCGCGAATGAGCTCGATGACCAGGGAGGTAAACCGCATGCAACGTCCGAAAGATACAGCCAACCCGTGAAGCCGGCCCTATTCGCTCACGATTGTTTTGATAGAGGGCGGCACGCGTCGTGGCAACCGAGTCTCGTCTAGAGATTTGCCGACGCGTCGACTTCCAGGCTCGTATCCACCTGTACCTCGATCTCGGTCACCGCAAACAGATCCTGCGCCTGCTCGACCGTCCAGGGCATGTGCTTGGCGCGCGCGGCGGCGACGGGGGCGAAGAAGCTGCGGTGGTGGACGGTGGGGCCGAGGCGGTTGAGCGCGTCGAGGTGCTCGGGCACGGCGTAGCCCTTGTGCTGCTCGAAACCGTAGCCGGGGCAGTCCTGCGCCAGCGCGCACATCAGGCGGTCCCGCGTCACCTTGGCGATGATCGAAGCCGCTGCGATCGACAGGACGATCCCGTCGCCGCCGATCACGGCCTCGCAATCGCATTCCGTGTCGAGCCGGTCGCGGCCGTCGACGAAGACGTGCCGGGGCTGCTCGGGCAGCGCCACCACGGCGCGCTTCAACGCCCACAGCGAGGCGCGCAGGATGTTGTCACGGTCGATGCGGGCGCGCGAGGCGACGGCCACCGAGACCTGGGCGGTGGCGCAGATCTTGTCGAACAGCCTTTCGCGCTCCTCGGCCGTCAGGCGCTTGGAATCATCAATGCCGCGCGGGATGCGGTTGGGATCGAGAATCACCGCCGCCGCCACCACAGGACCGGCCAGCGGCCCGCGGCCGGCCTCATCGCAGCCCGCCACCGGCCAGACGCCGCGCTTGATCAGCGCGCGCTCGCGACGGAAGCTTGGGGCGACGATAATGGCGCTCTTTGTGCCGGCCAGCGCCTTGGCGATTTTTTTGGGCGCAGCCTTCTCGTTCTTAGGCGCAGCCTTCGTGTTCTCAGGTGCAGCCTTCGTGGGCGCGCCTTTGGCCGGCTTCTTGGCGGATTGATCCCGAATCATGGTCGGGATCGTGCGCAAGCGGCATGGCCTGCGCAACCGGGAACCTCGGACAATTCCCGCTATTCAAGATTCAAGTCAGCCGCCCTATTCCGCCAGATGCACCCGCCGGTCCTCGCCGACGTCGATGCCGGGGGCGACCACGACTTCCCAGGGATGGCCGTCAGGATCGGCGAAATAACCGGAATAGCCGCCGTAGTCGGTCTCGTGTGCGGCCTTCAGCAGCGCGGCTCCCTTGCCGACGGCGAAGGCCAGCACCGCATCCACCTCCTCACGCGCGCGGCAGTTCCAGGCGAGCGTCATGCCGCGGAACGTCGATGGCCTCGGATGATCAGGCAATGTGGCGTCGGCCGCGAGCTGATCCCAGGGAAACAACGCGAGCACCGAACCGCCGGTGTCATAGAACGCAACGGCCTCGCCGGTCACCTTCAGCCGGCGCGAAAAACCGAGCGCATCGTAAAAGGCAATGCTGGCGCGGATATCATTCACGCCCAGCGTGATGACGGTAAGCCGCGGGATTGGAGCTGGCAGTTCCTGACTCATACGACGCCTCTCCCACTTCGTCGCTCAGAACAGGCTGAGCTGATCGCCGTTCCGCTTCGGCTTGGCAAAATGATCCGTCGTCAGCTTGGAGCGCCGTTTGTTCAGCCCGAGCCTGTCGCAGGCGATCTCGAAGCGGCGGCCGATCGTCCAGGCCATCGGCCCGGTGCCCTTCATGCGCTCGCCCCATTTCGCGTCGTAGTCGCGGCCGCCGCGCATGTCGCGGATCAGCGTGAAGACGTGGCGGTAGCGGTCCGGATAGTTCGCCATCAGCCATTCACGGAAGAGATCGCGCACCTCGAGCGGCAACCGCAGCAATACGTAGGAGGCTTCCTTGACGCCGGCATGGGCGGCGGCATCCAGGATGCGCTCGATCTCGGAATCATTCAGCGCGGGGATCACGGGCGCGACCATGACGGTGGTCGGAATGCCGGCCTCGGAAAGCTGCTTCAGCGCCTCCAGCCGCTTCGGCGGCGTCGATGCCCGCGGCTCCATGGTACGCGCCAGTTTCGGATCGAGCGAGGTCACGGAGATCCCGACCTTGGCGAGGTTGCGCCTGGCCATGCGTGCAAGAATGTCGATGTCGCGGGTCACCAGCGCCGACTTGGTGACGATCCCGACGGGATGGCCGGCGCGCTCCAGCACCTCCAGAATGCCGCGCATGATTTTGCGCTCGCGCTCGATCGGCTGATAGGGATCGGTGTTGGTGCCGATCGCGATCATCCGCGGCTCATAGCCCGGCGCCGCAAGCTCCTTCTCGAGCAGAGCCGGCGCCTCGGGCTTCACGAACAGCTTCGACTCGAAGTCGAGCCCCGGCGACAAGCCGAGATAGGCATGCGTCGGCCGCGCGAAGCAATAGACGCAGCCGTGCTCGCAGCCGCGGTAGGGATTGATCGAGCGGTCGAAGCCAATGTCGGGAGATTCGTTGCGGGTGATCACCTTGCGCGAGGTGTCGATCCCGACCGTGGTCTTGAACGGAGGCAGTTCTTCAAGGCTCTGCCAGCCATCGTCGAATGTGACGCGCGCCTCGGCCTCAAACCGGCCGCTGGCGTTGGACTGCGCGCCCCGGCCTCGCCTGCGCTGGCGGTCGATGGCGACCGCCAGCTCAGGGAAGTCAGAAGGCGCACCCGCCGGCTCGGAGGGCGCCGTGACCGGCGGGTGCTTGAGAGCATGAGAGGATGCTGGACTCATGAAGCCAAGATAGCACGCCAACGGAACAAATCAAGAACACAAACCAAAAACGTGAAAACAACCCCATGCACAGTAGAGCTGCCCAAACTTCGCGCGCCCGCTTTTGACTTCACGCAACAGTGGCGTCACGGCGATCCCGTTTGATGCTGCCGAAGGATCGATCTCGCCGGAACTCGGTTGGTGACGATCCCGGGTGAAGGTCGGCAGGAACATGACGAATCAACAACAATTGGCCGCCGCGAGCAGCGACCTCGATCTGCTCGATCGCTATTGGCGCGCCGCGAACTATCTCTCCGTCGGGCAGATCTACCTTCTCGACAACCCGCTGCTGCGCGAGCCGTTGCGGCCCGAGCACATCAAGCCGCGTTTGCTCGGCCATTGGGGCACGACGCCCGGTTTGAACTTCATTTATGCCCATCTCAACCGCGTCATCCGCGCGCTGGACCTGAACGTGATCTATGTCTGCGGTCCCGGGCACGGCGGCCCCGGCATGGTCGCCAACACCTATCTCGAAGGCAGCTACAGCGAGATCTATCCCGATATCGCGCGCGATACCGAGGGGTTGCGCAAGCTGTTCAGGCAATTCTCCTTCCCCGGCGGCATCCCGAGTCACGCGGCGCCGGAAACGCCGGGCTCGATCCACGAAGGCGGTGAGCTCGGCTACGCGCTGGTGCATGCCTATGGCGCGGCATTCGACAATCCCGACCTGATCGTCACCTGTGTCGTCGGTGACGGCGAGGCCGAGACCGGCCCGCTCGCGGCGTCCTGGCACTCCAACAAGTTCCTCAATCCTGCGCATGACGGCGCGGTGCTGCCGATCCTGCATCTCAACGGTTACAAGATTGCCAATCCGACCGTGCTCGGGCGGATGCGCGACGAAGAGATCCGCGATCTCTTCCGCGGGCTCGGTCACGAGCCGCTATTCGTCGAGGGCAACGATCCCAAATTGATGCATCGGACCATGGCAGACGCGCTCGACGTCGCGCTCGTCAGCATCCGGTCGATCCAGAAGCACGCCCGCGACGGCCGCAAGAGCGTCGAACGCCCGCGCTGGCCGATGATCGTGCTGCGCAGTCCGAAGGGCTGGACCGGCCCCAAGGAAGTCGACGGCAAGAAGGTCGAGGGTTTTTGGCGGGCGCATCAGGTGCCCGTCGCGAACTGCCGCGACAATCCGGCGCATCTGAAGATTCTCGAAGACTGGATGCGCAGCTACGAGCCAGAAAAGCTGTTCGACGCGAACGGCGCGCTCATTGCCGAGCTCCAGGCGCTCGCCCCCGAAGGCAATCGCCGCATGGGCGCCAATCCACACGCCAATGGTGGCCTTCTGAAGACGGAGCTGAAGCTGCCGGACTTCCGCGGCTTCGCCGTCGAGGTCGCTGAGCCGGGCGGCGTCGTGGCGGAGGCAACCCGCGAGCTCGGCAAATTCCTGCGCGACGTCATCCGCCTCAACGCCGAGGCCCGCAACTTCCGCATCATGGGCCCGGACGAGACCGCGTCAAACCGGCTCGATGCGGTGTTCGAGGCCACCGAACGGGTCTGGATGGAGCCGACAAAACCTTACGACGTGCATCTCGCCCAGGACGGACGCGTGATGGAAGTCCTGAGCGAGCATCTCTGCCAGGGCTGGTTAGAGGGCTATCTGCTCACCGGACGCCACGGCTTCTTCTCCTGCTACGAGGCGTTCATCCACATCGTGGATTCCATGTTCAACCAGCACGCCAAATGGCTGAAGGTGACCCGGCATCTGCCGTGGCGGCGACCGATCGCCTCGCTCAACTATCTGCTCACCTCGCATGTCTGGCGCCAGGACCACAACGGTTTCAGCCATCAGGATCCAGGTTTCGTCGATCTCGTCGCCAACAAGAAGGCCGACATCGTCCGCATCTACTTCCCGCCGGACGCCAACACGCTGCTGTGGATCGCCGATCATTGCCTGCGCACCTATGACCGCATCAACGTCATCGTCGCCGGCAAGCAGCCGGCGCCGCAATGGCTGTCGATGCAGGAGGCAGCCACGCATTGCGATGCCGGCATCGGCATCTGGAGCTGGGCCGGCACGGAAGACGCGAATGGCGAGCCCGATGTCGTGATGGCCTGCGCCGGCGACGTGCCGACACTGGAAACGCTCGCTGCCGTCGATCTGCTGCGCAAGGCGCTGCCCGAGCTGAAGATCCGCGTCGTCAACGTCGTCGACCTCATGACGCTGCAACCCAGGGAGCAGCACCCGCACGGTTTGTCCGACCGCGACTTCGACGGCCTGTTCACGCGCGACAAGCCGGTGATCTTCGCCTATCACGGTTATCCCTATCTGATCCACCGGCTGACTTATAACCGCACCAACCACGCCGGCATGCACGTCCGCGGCTTTGCCGAGGAAGGCACCACGACGACGCCGTTCGACATGGTCGTGCTCAACGAGCTCGACCGCTATCACCTCGCGATCGAGGCGATCGAGCGCGTGCCGGGGCTCGCGACCAGGGCGGCGCACGTGAAGCAGCAATTCCGCGACAAGCTGATCGAGCATTCGCGCTATGTGCGCGAATACGGCGAGGACATGCCGGAAATCCAGGGATGGGTCTGGCAGAACAGCGCCGGCGGCAACACGCCGGCAGAGGCGGGCGACTGACAGCAGCGATGTCGAACACAGTTCTCGTTCTCAACTCGGGATCCTCGAGCATCAAATTCGGCCTGTTCGATATCTCGGCGGCCGGGCCCACCCTGCTCTGCAAGGGCCTGCTCGACGAGCACGAGACGAAGCCGCGGCTCGTCGTGAAGAGCCCCGAGGGCGAAGACCTGTTCGAGAATCGGAGGGAAGCGTCGGATGCGGCCAGCGATCACCTGTTCGCCGACGTGCTCGGCTTCATCGAGGATCGTTTCGGCGATCGTCGCTTGCGCGCCGTCGGCCATCGTGTCGTCCATGGCGGTCCGCACTATTCCGCGCCGGTCGAGCTGACGGACGATGTCACCGCAAAGCTGGAGGCGTTGACGCCGCTGGCGCCGCTGCACCAGCCGCGGTGCCTGGCGCCGGTCCGTGCCATCAGGGCCATCAGGCCCGACCTGACGCACATTGCCTGCTTCGACACCGCTTTCCACCACGGCATTGCGCCGCCTGCCAGCCGCTTCGCCATCCCGCGGCGTTATGAAGAGCGCGGCGTCCGGCGCTACGGATTTCATGGCCTCTCGTTCGAATATGTCGCGGGACGGCTCGCCCGAATCGCGCCGCAGCTCGTACCGAAGCGCACTGTGATCGCGCATCTCGGCAACGGCGCGAGCCTGTGCGGCTTGCGCGACGGCCGCAGCATCGACACAACGATGGGGCTGACGCCGCTCGACGGGCTGGTGATGGGCACGCGCTGCGGCAGGATCGACCCGGGCGTGCTGCTCTATCTGCAACAGCACGAGAAGATGTCGGTCGAAGATGTCCAGCACCTGCTCTATCACGAATCGGGACTGCTCGGCGTCTCCCGCATCGCTTCGGACATGCGCACGCTGCTTGCAAGCAGCGAAGCTGCGGCACGGGAGGCGGTCGAGCTCTTCACCTTCCGCGCCGCGCAGGAAGTGGCGGCGATGGCGACAACGCTTGCCGGGCTGGACTGCCTGGTCTTCACCGGCGGCATCGGCGAGCATGCCAGGGAAATCCGCAGTGCGATCGGTGAGCGTCTCGACTGGCTCGGAGTGCGCATCGATGCGGCTGCGAATGATGCGGCGCGCGAGCGCATCAACAGTGGCGATAGCACGGTCGATGTCTTCGTCATTCCAACGGATGAGGAACTGATGATCGCACGGCATTGTGCGGCGGTGCTGCGGGCCGTCTGCTCGTGATCAACGGCGTACGGTCGGCGTTGCTTCCCTTCTCCCTTGCGGGAGAAGGTGGCGCGAAGCGCCGGATGAAGGGTTCTTTCGTCGCTTACATATGCATGTGAGTATGCGGAGACATACCCTCACCCCTGTGAGTTTGTGTCTCATCGCGGTGCTGCCCTCTCCCGCAAGGGGCGAGGGCGCAGTCACGAGCATCTCGATCGCAGGGTAAATTGATCCGGCGGCCCGCGCATTCTAGTGCGTCCCCGACCAAATCTGGAAACACCCGATCGCGACCTCGATCACGATCAGCACCACCACCGCGATTTCGAGGCGGAGCGAGCGCTGGGTATCGATGATGTCGGTAAGCGCGTTTGCGGTCGCGGACACGGCGGCGAGCTTGCGCTCGAGCGTGTCCAGGCGCTCCTTCAGTTCGTACTCGTCTTCAAGGCGGGCATAGAGCCGGTCGAGTTCGGGTTTCTCCCAGAGCACGTCGGGTTTCTCGGCCACCGCAACACGGCCGGCGACGCGCTGCTGGACGAGAAGCGCATTGCCGATCAATTGCAAGATGCCTTTGCGCCGGGGCGGCGTGCGGCCCTGCTCGGCGAGCTTGCGCGCAAATGGCTCGATCACGTCGAAGACCGCGGCGACGCGGCGCTCGTCACGTGCGAGCGAGGTGCTCTTTGCAAGCGCGTCCGCGATCAGCAACAGCCGGTCGTCGGAGAATTTGGCGAGGCAGATCGGGCCGCCCGGCTGGATAGCCTCGGCGCTTTCGTCCTTGCAGAGTTGCGCATGTGCGATCTCTTCCTCGTAGGGGCTGAACTCGCCGATCACGCGGGGCTTCAGGCTGTCGATCAGCACTTTCTCCTCCGAAGGGAGGAGACCGATCAGCACCACGACGCCGTAGCGGAAGATGACCGCAAGGCCGGCATGGACGCGGAAGGCGGCCGGCGTCGATGAGACTGTCGCGCCCATTTCGAGTCCGGAGGGATTGATGCGTTCACCGAGCATCACGGCGCGTATCCGCAAGGTCGGTGCGCCGTCCGGCCTGGGAGATGTGGCTGGCGAGTTAACAGCAAGTTGATCGGCGTTCATTCGAAGCCTCTTCAGCAGCACCATTGCACGTTTTTCCTGTTCTCGCGCTCGTCCGCTATCGCATCCTCCTCTTGCAGGATTGCGAACGGCCGGTGCGCCGGGCAATGTTGCGGCACATCTCCGGACTAATACGGACAGGACAGGCTTGGGGCGACAGATTGGCAATATCGCGGCCCTGTACGGGGCATATTTGGATGCGGCAGCTGCAGCGGTTTACCATCGTATACCGAAGCGGGGCCGGAAAGTTGCACTCGGCAGCGTCACATGTTTTATGACTCCATCATAATGAGCTACGCTTCTCCCGAAGTGTGGACACTGAAGCTTCAATCATGCTGAGCGTCATCATTCCGACCGAAGGCGTCGAGCAGACCGCGGTCGCAACTCTGGCCGCGCTGGTACCCGGTGCCGCCGCAGGCATCATCCGGGAAGTGCTCCTGGTCGACGGCACCCGCAACGGCGTCATCGAGCGCGTTGCCGACGTCGCGGGCTGCCGTTTCATCGGCTTCGAAGGATCCACGCAAGGCGCCGCGCTTGCCGCCGGCGCACTCCAGGCCCGTTCGTCCTGGCTGATGTTCCTCCCTGCCGGCGCCGTGCTGGAAACCGGCTGGATCGAGGAAACCACCCAGTTCATCCAGTCGGTCTCGACCAGCGGCCGGGATCGTGCGGCCGTCTTCCGCTATGCGCGCTCGCCCTACGCAGATGCCGGTTTCCGCGATATCCTCCGGGCCCTGATGCGCAAGCTCGTTGGGCCCTTCGGCGATCAGGGACTTTTGATCGCGCGTGATCACTACGACCGCATCGGCGGCTACCCGCCCCAAGCCCGCCGCTCCGAGGCGCGGCTGCTGCGGCGGCTCGGTCGCTCGTCGCGCATCATGCTGCGCAGCCGGATCGTCATGGTCGGCTGAGGCACCTAGATACTTGCCAAAGTCAAATAATTATTTGACAATGGCAAATATCGAGGTGACCCATGTCGTTCAATCCTTCCAACGACCACATCGCAGCGGTCCGCGCCTTCAACCGCTTCTACACCCGCAAACTTGGCGTGCTCGACCAGCACCTTGGAAAAAGCCCGTTCTCGCTCAGCGAGGCCCGCGTGCTCTACGAGCTCGCGCAACGGGACGACCTGGCCGCAAAGGAGATCGGCAACGAGCTTGGCCTTGACCCCGGCTATCTGAGCCGGATCGTGCAAAGCTTCGATGAAAAGGGCCTGATCACCCGCAAGCCCCTGCCCGCGGATCGCAGGCAATACCAGCTCAGCCTCACCGCCAAGGGGCGCCAGACCTTTGCCAAGCTGAACCTGGGCTCGCAAAATGAGGTCGCCGCAATGCTGGCTCAGCTTTCGGCCAGCGATGCAACGCGGCTCACACAGGCTATGGCGACCATCGAGGCCGTGCTGGAGCGTCGAAGCCAGCCCGCGGCTTTCATGCTGCGCAGCCATCGCGTCGGCGACATGGGCTGGGTCATCTCCCGGCAGGCCGCCGCCTATGCGGCCGACTACAACTGGGGCATCAGCTACGAGGCCCTGGTCGCCGAGATCTGCGCACAGTTCATCAAGAACTATGACGCCGCGCGCGAGCACTGCTGGATTGCGGAAGTGGGCGGCGAGCCGGTCGGCTCGATCTTTCTGGTCAAGGCTACGGACCAGATCGCCAAGCTGCGCCTGTTGCAGGTGGAAAAGAAAGCGCGGGGACTCGGTGTCGGCCGCGCGCTGGTCCAGCAATGCATCCAGGGCGCACGCGAGAGGGGCTACAGCAAGATGACGCTGTGGACGCAAAGCATCCTGGTCGCCGCGCGTGGCATCTATCAAAGTGCAGGCTTCAAGCTCGTGAAGGAAGAGAAGCACCACAGCTTCGGGCAGGATCTGATTGGGGAAACGTGGGAGCGGGATCTGTGATGCTGCAACAGCGGGCGAGATGCGCATGAATGTGCCCTCGCCCCCCTTGCGGGAGAGGGCAGCGATGCTGGTAAACCCAAGCTCACTTGGGTGAGGGGTTGTCTCCGCAAGCATCTGTGCAAATGGACAGATACCCCTCATCCGGCGCCATAGCCGAAGCTTCGCTTCGGCGTTCTCTGAGAACGACGGCCCAAGGCCGCCTATGCCACCTTCCCCCACATCCGCCTTCGCTAAAGCTTCGGCGGACATGAGCGGAGAAGGAATGTCCAACTACACCGTCGCGCCCTGCGCCTTTGGCCGGCGCAGGTGCTCGTCCAATCGCGGCATGATCTCGACGAAATTGCAGGGACGCGTGCGGTAGTCGAGCTGGGCTTTGAGGATGCCGTCCCAGCCGTCGCGGCAGGCACCGGGCGAACCTGGGAGGCAGAAGATGTAGGTTGCGCCCGCGACGCCGGCCGTGGCGCGGCTCTGGATCGTCGACGTGCCGATCTTGGCGTGGCTCAGCATGTGGAATGCGATCGAGAAGCCGTCCATGCGCTTCTCGAACAAGGGCTCGATCGCCTCCGGCGTGACGTCGCGCCCCGTGAAGCCGGTGCCGCCGGTGGTGATGACGACGTCGACGCCTGCGTCCGCAATCCAGCGGCGGATGACGGCGCGGATCGTCTCGACGTCGTCGGTGACGATCTCGCGCGCGGCGAGATGATGGCCGGCAGCGGCGAGACGGTCGGCGAGCGTCTGGCCGGACTTGTCGTCAGCCAGCGCGCGGGTGTCGGACACGGTGAGTACCGCGATGTTGAGCGGAACGAACTGTTTTGTTTCGTCGGTGGAGGTCATTGCAACTCACCTTCTTTCACCGCCCAATGCGTCATCCTAAGGTGCGCGCTCTTGCGCGCCTCGAAGGAGGGGCCACGGGCTCGCCATCCTTCGAGGCTCGCCAATTGGCGAGCACCTCAGGATGACGGATACCCCCTATTGGCCGCCGCCAAACGTGTTGCAGGCTTGGACGGTGCCCTGCTGGTAGCCGGTCATGAACCATTGTTTGCGTTGCGCCGCCGAGCCGTGGGTGAAGGAATCGGGTACGACGCGGCCCGTGGACTGGCGCTGCAGCGTGTCGTCACCGATTGCGCTCGCCGTGGTGAGTGCGGCGTCGATGTCGCCAGGCTCCAGGAAGTTCGGCCGCTTCTTCGCCTCGCGATTGACCCAGACGCCGGACAGGCAGTCGGCCTGCAATTCGACCTTCACCTGGAGTGCATTCGACTCTGCCTTGCTGCCGGCCTGCTGCTGCAGCCGCGTCACGCGCGGAATGATGCCGAGCAGGTTCTGGATGTGATGGCCGGCCTCATGGGCGATGATGTAGGCGGTGGTGAAGTTACAAGCGGACTTGCCGGAGCAGCCGCGAAAACGCGTCTCGACCTCGCGGAAGAAACCGGTGTCGAGGAAGATGGTCCTGTCCGGCGGACAATAGAACGGTCCCATCGCCGATTCCGCCCGGCCGCAGCGCCCGCCGTTGGTGACGTTGCGGAACAGCACGACCTTCGGACCGGTAAAGGACTGGCCCGAGGCCTGGAATATCTCGCTCCAGCGATCGTCGATCTCGCCGAGGATGCCGGAGATCATGCTGCCCATCTCGTCGGTCGGCGCGCCGCGCTTGGCGTTGGACGACGATTGGCGATCGGTCTGGTAGGACGGCGCCTGGCCGCCACCGGTGAGGATCTCGGCGCCGCCGATCAGGATGCGCGGATCGATGCCGAAGGCGTAGCCGACCAGGCCGAGTACGATGATGGTGCCGATCCCGAGCCCGCCGCCGCCCATGGGGAGGCCGAACCCGCCTCCTCCACCGCCGCCGCCACCATCGTCGCGACGATCCTCGATGTCGTCGCTGCGGCGGAAATCATCGTAGCGCATGGCGGCTTCCCTCGGTCCTGGCTCAATTCGGCGCAAGAGCGCGAAAGCTCAACGCGCCACATACGTAAAATTTCCCTTGCGTTAATCAATATCCCGCTCGGCAATTATTGCCTAGTACGACAGCAGGGCAATGCCAGCAATTTTTTCCGGGCGTCGAGCAATTTTTTCCGAGAGAAATTTGGAGTCTTTTTGCGCTCCGGTTACTCCCGCAACGCGAACAAATACGAAATACACTACAAAACATGGAGAATGCGCGGAGCGAACCGCGTGCAAGGCGCGATGTGAGGGCTGTTCACGAAAGCCACGGGTTAAGTCGATTTTTACTTTGCCGCTTCAATGTAACGGTCAGTCGGTTGTTTGGTCCCGCGTCGCCGACAGCGTCGCCTGAGTCAGAGTTCTTGAGTCATGGTAGAGTCGCGTCGCGGGGCGTCTGCAAGGGCGCCCCGCACAAATTTTGAGTCTCCTTCGCACAGCATCGTCCTCGGCGATTGCGTCGCAGAGATGTCGAAGCTTCAGGCTGGTTCGGTCGACCTGGTGTTCGCCGATCCACCCTACAATCTCCAGCTCAAGGGCGATCTCAAGCGCCCCGACGAATCCCATGTCGATGCCGTCGACGACGACTGGGACAAGTTCGATTCGTTCTCCGCCTATGACGATTTCACCCGCGCCTGGCTGCTCGCCGCCCGCCGCGCGATGAAGCCGTCCGCGACGATCTGGGTGATCGGCTCCTATCACAACATCTTCCGCGTCGGCGCGATCATGCAGGACCTCGGCTTCTGGCTCCTGAACGACATCGTCTGGCGCAAGACCAATCCGATGCCGAATTTCCGCGGCCGCCGTTTCACCAATGCGCACGAGACCATGATCTGGGCCGCGCGCGACGAAAAGGCCAAGGGCTACACCTTCAACTACGAGGCGCTGAAGGCCGCCAACGAGGACGTGCAGGCACGGTCCGACTGGCTGATCCCGCTCTGCACCGGCGAGGAGCGCCTCAAGGGCGCCGATGGCAAGAAAGTGCACCCGACGCAGAAGCCGGAAGGCCTGCTCGCGCGCGTGCTGCTGTCGTCCTCCAAACCCGGCGATCTCGTCATCGACCCCTTCAACGGCACCGGCACCACCGGCGCGGTCGCAAAGCGCCTCGGCCGCTCCTATATCGGCTTCGAGCGCGACAAGACCTATGCGAAAGCGGCTCAAGCGCGCATCGCCGCGGTCGAGCCGTTGCCGGAGGCAAGCCTCGCCCCGTTCATGACGGCGCGCGAAGCGCCGCGGGTTGCGTTCTCGGAATTGATCGAGCGTGGCATGATCATGCCCGGCACCAAGCTGTTCGACGCCAAGAAGAAGCTCGGTGCGCTGGTCCGAGCCGACGGCGCCATCATGTTCGGGGACAAGGTCGGCTCCATCCACCGCATGGGCGCGGTGGCGCAAGGCGCGCAAGCCTGCAACGGCTGGACCTTCTGGCACATCGAGACCAAGAAGGGTCTCAAGCTGATCGACGAGCTTCGCGCCGAGATCCGCGCCGGCATGGCGGCGGGGTAGCCTTTCTTTCGTATCCCGGAGCGCACCTCGTGGCGCGACCCCGGAATGACGAGACTGGTTGAACACGGCCGCCGCCGGGACTAGATTAATCTCCTGCGCCCCGTCCTGACCGGTCGAGCCATGCGACGACAGTCCGAGACATTGCTGCTGGTGCCGCTGCTGCCGATCTTTCTGGTCGGCATGTTTCCGATGTTCCTGATCGCGCTGCTGGGATTCTTTGGCCTCGCCTTGTTCGGCGTGCTCGTGGTCTGCGTCGGGCTCGCCAGCAGCAACGAGGCCCATGACAGCTTCAATCACGACGTCATCGTTCACGGCTACGCGCGCGGATCGGACCGCAAGGCGCGGGCCTCCGACATGCATATCGCCACCCGGCTCGGGCTGCGCCTGGAGCTCGTGGGCGCGGCCATGGTCATTACGGCGGCGATCGGCCTTTGTTACGCCGGCTGATCTGCGTGACGCGCAGATACCGCCCGGCAAACTCGCCGGTTGCCCTCCCCGATAAGGTTCAGGCAAGACAAGGCCGCTTGCGGACATGTTGCTGCCTCCACTCTCAGCCAACAAACACAGGGGAGATGCCCGATGCTCAAATTCTATTTCAATGGCTCGCCGAACCCGACCAAGGTCGCGCTTTTTCTCGAAGAGGCCGGCCTGCCCTTCGAGCCGGTGAAGATCGACACCCGCAAGGGCGAGCAGTTCGCGCCGGACTATCTGAAGATCAATCCGAACGGCAAGGTGCCAGCGATCGACGACAACGGCACCATCGTGTTCGATTCCAACGCCATCCTGCTCTATCTCGCCGAGAAGACCGGCAAATTCTTGCCGGCCGCCAATTCTCGCGGCGAGATGCTGTCATGGCTGATGTTTGTCGCCACCGGCGTTGGTCCGTATTCGGGCCAGGCCGTGCACTTCAAGCATTTCGCGCCGAAGGACCAGAACCACGATTACGCGCATAACCGCTACCAGTTCGAGACCGATCGCCATTACAAGATTCTCGACGGTCACCTCAAAGGCCGCCGCTACATGGTCGGCGACAGCTATTCGATCGTCGACATGGCGCTGTGGGGCTGGGCGCGGATGGTGCCGTTCAAGCTCGGCGACGATGCCTTCGCGCGATATCCGAACGTCAAGCGGCTGGTGGACGAGGTCACGGCGCGGCCTGCGGCGACGCGCGCGATCGCGCTGAAGGACAAGTTCACCTTCAAGGCGGAGATGGACGACGAGGCCCGCAGCAACATGTTCAAGCACATGACGACGAAAGTCGCCTGACCGCGCCAGGTCACAATGCGAGGCCACGCGCATGCGCGTGGCCTTTTGTTTTTGAGGCTCAGGCGGCGTGGACCGAGTTCAGGAAGTTGGCGACTTCCTGCTTCAAGCGGTTGCTGTCGGCCGACAGCGAGCGTGCCGCCGAGAGCACCTGCGAAGAGGCCGAGCCGGTCTCGGACGCGCCGCGCTGCACGTCGCCGATGTTGGACGATACAAGCTGCGTGCCCTGGGCCGCCTGCTGGACGTTGCGGGAGATCTCCTGCGTCGCCGCACCCTGCTCCTCCACGGCGGCGGCGACCGTCGACGAGATCTCCGACAGCCGCTCGATGGTGCCGCTGATTTCCCTGATCGAGCCGACCGATTCCTCCGTCGCGGCCTGGATGCCCGAGACCTGCTGGGCGATCTCGCCGGTGGCCCTCGCGGTCTGCTCCGCGAGCGCCTTGACCTCCGAGGCGACCACCGCAAAGCCGCGGCCGGCTTCACCCGCGCGCGCCGCCTCGATGGTGGCATTCAGCGCCAGGAGGTTGGTCTGGCCGGCGATGGTGCTGATCAGCTCGACCACGTCGCCGATGCGGGCTGCAGCCTTGGACAGCTCGCTCACGCGCGCGTTGGTCTTGCTCACCTGACCGACGGCTTCGCCGGCGATGCGCGCCGATTCCTGCACCTGGCGCGCGATCTCCGTCACCGAAGAGGACAACTCCTCGGTCGCGGAGGCGACCGCCTGCACATTGGCCGAGGCTTCCTGGGAGGCGGATTGCACTTCGGTGGAGAGATCCTGAGCGCGCCTCGCGGTCGCGGTCAAGGTGCCGGCCGAGCCCTCGAGCTCCTGCGATGCCGAGGATACGGTGTCGACGATCTCGCCCACCGCCTGCTCGAACTGACTGGCGAGCCGGGCCATGTCGGCCTTGCGGCTCTCGGCCTGGCGGGCCTCGGTTGCCGTCTGCTCGTGGCGCAGCCTTTCGGTCTCGATCATGTTGGTCTTGAAGACGTCGATCGCCTTGGCCATGTCGCCGATCTCGTCGGCCTTGCCGCGCGAGGGGATCTCGACGGCGAGATTGCCCCCGGCAAGCAGCCCCATTGCGCGCGTCATCGAGGTCAGCGGCCCCACGATGCTGCGGGCGGTCAGGAAGGCGACGACCAGTCCGAACAGGACGGCGAGGCCCCCGGCGATCCCCTGCAGCGAGGTCGTGCCGTCGATCACGGCATCGGCCGCGGTGCGCGAATCGTTGTAATCGGTCTTCAAGGTGGTTTCCGCGACCTTGAGCTTGGCGATGCTCGCAGAGATGAGCGGTGCGAGATCCTTGTGGTAGATCTCGTCGGACCGCAGCATCGCGGCAGAGGTCGTTTCGAACGCGGATTTGTAGATACCGAGGGCGGTCTTCACAGGCGTCAGAGACGAGCGAAGGTCCGCCGCCTGCGGGCTCCTTTCGACGGCTGCCAGCCGCTGCACCGCCCTGTCGACATTGGTTCTGAAGGCGGTGGGCCCGTTGGTGTCGCGCAGAGCGAGGAAGCGCCAGTTCGCGATTCGAACCAGCAGGACCCGGGACTCGAGGTCCGCGACGAGCGACACCGTGTCGTCGTCAGCGGCGGCGCGGGCCACATCGACCAGCTTGGCCATCTTGACGGTCAGCTCTTCGCCACTCGGCAACAGCGTCGCCTTGCCGGTCCGGGCCTCGTTGACGGCGTCGCCGAGACTGTCACGCAGGCTTTTCATTTTGGCGATGTCGGCGATCAGATCGTTGTAGAGCTTCCGCCGATCCTCCGAGAGGGTGCCCTTTGCTCCGAGCTGCAACAGCCCGGTCGCCGCGTTCTCTCGCTCGGCAGCCTCCCGCATCGCAGGCTCGTTGGCGTCGTAGACGTAGCGCAGATTGGCTCGCTGGATGGCCTGAAGATGGGTCGATATCTCCAGGATGCGCGCCGTGCTGTCCGACAATTTGGAGAGTTTTGCGACCTGATCCTGGACGGACTGCAAATTCCAGATGGCGACCACCGCCATCACAAGACCAACCGCCACCAAGGCCATGAAACCCGCGTACAGGCGTCCCCTGATCCGCAAACGAAACTTCGGCATTCCCACTGTCCACTCAGAAGCATGTGAATTCGGGCGGACGAACAACTCCGGCCATTGTCGCGCCGCCCTGGCAGCCGCGCGTCGCGTCTTTCGCGACCCACGCTGCACCGCGACACAATGGGGGACACTCGTTAATTGAACCTTCAAATTTTTCGCGCGCGTATGCGCCAGGCGGCACAACATCTGCTGATTTTATCGGCAGGTGAGCAAGGTTTTGGTGCGAAACCCGCAGCGGCCTGCATGCCGCTGCAGCCTACCGGCCTGCGCGACCAACACGCCCCTCGCCGACCGCAGCGGACGGCACCGGCCGGCGGACGCGACGCCGCTCGATCCGCTCAGCTCGCGGCCCTCACGATCGTTTGCGGAAACGGGCCGAGGGCCTTCTCGGTCAGCACCGAGTCGCAATATTCTCGGATCTCCTTGATCTTGCCGTCCTCGAGCCGAAACACGAGACAATAGTCGTTGTCGTAGCGCACGCCTTCTGGCGTGACATTGTCGCCCTTTGCTTCGACGACGACGATATCGCCGTCGGCGATGAAGCGGTGGGCGACCGTCCGTGTCCGGTCGACAAGACGGGTCCGCACATAACCGTGCAGATCGTTGAGGATCGCCTGTTTGCCCGAAAAGGTGCGCGACCAGGAGTACTGGCCGGTCACGATCCATTTGGCGTCGTCGGCAAGACTTTCGGTGAACAAGCCGCGGTCGCGCGCAGCCGGATCGAGGCTGGCGGCGGCTGCAAAGATATCCTGCATCAGTTTCTTGTTGGCGCTCGCGTTCATGGCGGCATCTCCCTTGGTGAGAACAATCGAGATCATCGCCGCCGGCTCTAAATTCTTCAAATCGATAGTGGATATGATATCTATTCGCTCTATGAATTTGAATTCGCTCGACCTCAATCTCCTGACCGCGCTCGACGCACTGTTGCGCGAGGTCAGCGTCAGCCGCGCCGCCTTGCGGATCGGGCTGTCGCAGCCGGCGGCGAGTCATGCGCTCCAGCGTCTGCGCGACATCTTTGGCGATCCGCTCTTGGTACGCACAGGTGCCCGGATGGAACTGACGCCGCGGGCGCAAGCCTTGCGCGCGCCGCTGGCGCAGGCGCTCGATCAGGTGCGCGGGCTGTTCCTATCGGATGAATTCGACGCGGCGCGCAGCGAGCGGCAATTCCGCCTGATGATGCCAGATCTCGCGGTCGAGCTGTTGATGCCGCCCTTGATGGAAAAGGTGACCCAGGCCGCGCCCAATGTCCGAATCGACGTGGTGCCGTGGCGGGGGCCTGCGATCTTCCACGCGGAGTTCGCCCGCACCATCGATCTCGTGATCTCGATCGGCAACGCCTTCAAGGGCTTTCACCGCCAGCTGCTCTACACCGACAGCGACGCGCTGGCGGTACGGCGCGGCCACCCCGTGGCCACGAAGCTGAAGCGGCGCGAGATGTTTCTGGCCGCACGCCATGTCGGCGTAATCATCCGCGGCCAGCCGGAGGACCTGATCGACACCTGGCTACGCACCAAGGGCATCGACCGGCACATCGCTCTCGTCGTCCCGGGTTATCTCGAAGCGCTGCACGTCGCCGCCCGCACCGACCTCGTCGCCTTCGTGCCGCGCCGGCTGATCGCGGCGCTGTCCAAGCAGCTCGGCCTCGTCACGGTGACGCCACCGCTCGACCCCGGCATCGACGAGCAGTTCATGTTCTACCCGACCCGCGCACAGATGGATCCGGGCTCGATCTGGCTCAGGCGGCTGATGCTGGAGACGGGACGGCAATTGGAGAAGAAAGCTTCTTAAGAGGCGGCTTCACCAATCTCGGTGTCGTCCCGGACAAGCGCAGCGAAGCGGAGCGCTGATCCGGGACCCATAACCCCAGGGCGTAGTTTGACGAAGACTGGTCGTTCGGTACTTCAACCGAGCACAATCGATAGATTCCGCGGTATGGGTCCCGGTCTGCGCTTGCGCTTGCGCTTGCCCGGGACGACATCGAGTTTGTCACGCCTTCTGCGCGTCCATCACCTTGCGCACGGCGGGACGGTCGGACATGCGCTTGAAATGATCGGCGATCTTCGGCGTCGCGTTGATATCGACGCTATCGCCTTCGAGCCAGGTCGACAGGGTGTAAAGATAAGGATCGCAGATCGTGTACTGTTCGCCCATCACCCAGGGTCCCTTGTACATCTTCTGCTCGACCAGGGCGAAGCAGGCGCCCATGGTCTTCGGGATCATCGCCTTCATGTCGGCGAACGAGCTTTCTTCGCTCGCCCAGCGCGCGCCGCGCATCTTGTGGGCATGGTTGATGTGCACGGTCGAGCAGAGGTAGGAGTTGAAGGACTGCACCTGGGCGAAGTCGAAGGGATCGTCGAGCGGCGCGAGCTTGGCCTTGGGGAACGTCTGCGCGAGATAGGCCAGCATCGCCGGGGTCTCGGTCAGGACACCGCGATCGGTCACCAGCGCGGGGACGCGGCCTTTCGGGTTGATCGCGAGGTACTCCGCGCTGTTCTGCTGGTTGGTCTTGAAGCTCAGCCGCTCGGCCGCGTAGTCGGCGCCGGCTTCTTCCAAAGTGATGTAGGTGGCGAGCGCGCAGGTGCCGGTGGCGTAGTAGAGCTTGAGCATGTCGGACCTCATGGGAAAGCCGGAAGTTAACGGCTGCGGGCCCCGAGGTCCATAGCATGGCGTTTTCGGTGCTCTTGCTCTTCGCAGTTGCCCACCGGCGGCCGGCTGTGCCAAGACGCCCCTAGTTGGAGGGCTTTCCCATGACCGTACTCATCGCCGGTGGCGGCATCGGCGGGCTGACGCTTGCGCTCAGTCTGCACGGAATCGGCATTCCCGTGAAAGTGTTCGAGAGCGTCGCCGAGCTGCGGCCGCTCGGTGTCGGCATCAACGTGCTGCCGCACGCCGTGCGCGAGCTGATCGAGCTCGGGCTGATGGACAAGCTCGATGCCGCCGGCGTGCGCACACGTGAGTTGGCCTATTTCTCCAAGCACGGCAAGCCGATCTGGAGCGAGCCGCGCGGGCTGGAGGCCGGCTATAAATGGCCGCAGTTTTCGATCCATCGCGGCACGCTCCAGCAATTGCTGCTCGACACCGCGATCGAGCGCCTTGGCCGCGACAACATCCTCACCAGCCATCATCTGACCGGCTGGAGCGAAACCGCCGACGGCGTGCGCGCCGATTTCATCGACAAGGCCACCGGCAGGGCCGCGGGGACTTACGACGGCACGATCCTGATCGCCGCCGACGGCATCCATTCCGCCGCGCGAGAAAAACTCTATCCCGACGAAGGCCCGCCGATCTGGAACGGCCGCATCCTCTGGCGCGGCGTCACCCCTGCAAAAGCCTTCCTCAGCGGCCGCACCATGATCATGGCCGGCCACGAGATCCTGAAATTCGTCTGCTATCCGATCTCGAAGGCGCCGGACGCCGCGGGCAACCATCTGATCAACTGGGTTGCCGAGCGCCACATGCCGCCGACATATCAATGGCGGCGCGAGGACTACAACCGCACCGCGCGGCTGGAAGAGTTCTTGCCCTGGTTCGAGAGCTGGCAGTTCGACTGGCTCGACGTGCCCGGCCTGATCAAGAACTGCCCGCATGCCTATGAATATCCGCTGGTCGATCGCGATCCGGTGTCACAATGGACTTTCGGCCGCGTCACGCTGATGGGCGACGCCGCACATCCGATGTACCCCATCGGCTCCAACGGCGCCTCGCAGGCGATCCTCGATGCCCGCACCATCACCCGCGAGATCCTGGCGCACGGCCCGACGCAGGCGGCCCTGCTCGCCTATGAGGCCGAGCGGCGGTCCGCAACCACCAGTCTCGTCCTGCTCAACCGCAAGAACGGCCCCGAACAGGTGATGCAGCTCGTCGAGGAGCGCGCGCCCGACGGCTACAAGGTCGTCACTGACGTGCTGTCGCAACAGGAGCTCGAGGATGTTGCCGCCAACTACAAGCGCGTCGCCGGCTTCCAGGTGGAAGCGCTGAATGCGAAGCCGCCGATCGTGAGCGCGGGTGCGCGCGCGACGAAATGAGTATTCGCACGAAGCGAGACGCACGTTGATGGGCCCTCGCCCCTTGCGGGAGAGGGCAGCGACGCCGGTAGACGCGGACTCACTCAGGTGAGGGGTCTGTCTCCGCGAAACCAACTCGCATTAGAACTCGCTGAACCAACCCCTCATCCGGCGCTTCGCGCCACCTTCTCCCACAAGGGGAGAAGGAAGGAAGAGTGCGCGGCAGCTATTTGCCCACCACCCTCGCCGCTTCGAGCAGCCGCTCGCTCGCGCTTGCCGTCGCCAGCACCGTTCCGTCTTCCGCCGTCAGCCTGGCCTCGACGAATGCAATCGTCCTGCCGAGCTGCGTCACCTTGGCCTCGCCGATAATCGGTCCGGGCTTGGCGGGCGCCAGGAAATTCACGGTCATGCTGATGGTAGTGGTGTAGAGCCGGCCCTCGCTCATCACCAGCACGGCGGGGCCCATCGTGTCGTCCAGCATGGCCGAGAGCATGCCGCCCTGGATGAAGCCGGCTGGATTGCAGAACTCCGGCTTGCCGTCGAAGGCGAGCTTGATCCAGCCTTCCCCGGGACGGGCATCGAGCAGGCGCCACCCCAATAGCTCGGCACAGGGTGGCCTGGGAAAGTTGTCCAGCGCGGTCTTGATCATGCGAGCCTCCGTTGCCGGCCACAGCTAACGCAGGCCTGCTGCCAGCATCTTGTCAGCAGGATGGGCTGCTAGGGGGTCCAATCCATGCGCAATCACCTTACGCATGACGTTGGGCAATGCTTCGTCGGCCAGAGTGGCGATGGGCACCCAGCGCATGCCGGCGGGTGCCCGCGTCCGCGCTTCCACACTCGCCGTGTAGACCACCAGTTCCAGCGGAAAATGCGTGAAGACGTGGGTGACGACGCCGACCTTGCGCTGCCAGCGCGACAACCCCTTCAACTCGGGCGCCTGCTGTTTTGCCTTGGCGTCGTCCTGTCCGGCCAGCCAGTCCGACCCCGGCACCTCGGTCATGCCGCCAAGCAGACCCTTTTCGGGGCGGCTGCGGACGAGAAGCTCGTCGCCGCGCGTGACAACGAAGGCCGCGCCGCGCCGTAACGCGCCGCTCTTCTTCGGCGCCTTGCGCGGAAACGTTTCCTGCGTTCCCAGCGCGCGCGCCGTACAATCCTCATTGAGTGGGCATAGCGAGCAGGCCGGCTTTTTCGGCGTGCAAATCGAGGCGCCCAGATCCATCAGCGCCTGCGCGCTGTCGCCGGCGCGAGAGTCCGCAAGCAGCGTCGCCGCCAACTCCTGAATCAGCGGCTTGGCCTGCGGGAGATCTTCTTCAACTGCAAAGAGCCGCGAGACCACGCGCTCGATATTGCCGTCGACCGGCATGGTGCGGCGGTCGAACGCGATCGCCGCGATTGCTGCCGCCGTATAGGGCCCGACGCCCGGTAGTGCGCGCAGACCCAGTTCGGTGTCGGGAAAGGTGCCGCCATGCTCGCGCGTCACCGCAACCGCGCAGGCATGGAGATTACGAGCGCGAGAATAATAGCCGAGCCCGGCCCACATCCGCAGCACGTCCTCCTGCGAGGCCCGTCCGAGCGCGGTGACATCCGGCCAGCGCGCGACGAATTTTTCGAAATAGGGCCCGACCGCCTTCACCGTGGTCTGCTGCAGCATGATCTCGGACAGCCAGACGCGGTAGGGGTCGGATGCCTCGCCGGGCGCAGCGCGCCAGGGCAATCGGCGGCGGTGGCGGTCGTACCAATCGAGCAGCGCGAGTGGGCGCGACGAGGTCTCCGGCTGAAGCGGTTCCGATTTCGCTTTAAGGGCGGATTTGGGGCTCATGCTCGCACTGTAGCGGCAATGCACCGATCTCTCCACGTCATGCCCACGCTGGGCGCGGGCATCCACGTCTTTCTTCGCGGCGAAGAGCCTGTGGCCGACGCCCCGGAGTGCTATAAGGTCCCATGTCCAAGCTTCGCCCCATCAAACCAGGGCCCATCAGCGCCAAGCCGCTGTCGCTCCTGCTCAACGACGTCTTTGCCGAGGCCTATGCCAAGCAGGGATTTGCTGCCCGTGAGTTGGTGACGCGGTGGGCGCAGATTGCCGGGCCGGAGATCGCGGCCCATGCCGAGCCGCTCAAGATGCAATGGCCCCGGCCGGTCGAGGGCCAGCCGCAGGAGCCGGCAACGCTGGTGCTGCGGGTCGAAGGGCCGATGGCGCTGGAGATCCAGCACTCCGCCGATGTGATCCTGCAGCGGGTCAACCGGTTCTTCGGCTGGAGCGCGGTCGGCAAGCTGGCCTTCCGCCAGGCTCCGCTGTCGCGCGCCCGACGGCCAACCCGGCCCGACCCGCCGGATGCCAAGTCGGTGGCCGAGGTAGCTGAGCGCCTGGGCGACATCGAAGATGAACAATTGAAGTCGGCGCTGGCGCGCCTCGGGGCCGCCATCAAGCGAAATTGAGCCTTATTCTGCGGCCAAACTGGACCTGTCCTTGCCGCTCGCCATTGCCTCAAACGACGTTTCAAGCTAGCGACAGGCCGTCTGAATAGGAATTTCGGGCGACACCACGCCAATCCGGGAGCCGACCTTGATCATCACCCGCCGCGCCTTCAACACGATGCTGTCGCTGACCGGGCTTGCCGCGGTCGCCGGGCTCTCACCGCTGCGGTTCATCTCGGAAGCTATCGCGCAGGCCGCTGGCGACGTCGCCAAGCCGGTGTCGCTGCCCGACATGGCGCTGGGCCCGAAGGACGCCGCCGTCACCATCACCGAATACGCCTCGATGACCTGCCCACATTGCGCGGCCTTCAACGAGCAGGTGTTTCCCAAGATCAAGTCGGAATACATCGACACCGGCAAGGTGCGTTACGTCTTCCGCGAGTTCCCGCTCGACATCAAAGCCGCCGCCGGCTCGATGCTGTCGCGCTGCATCGCCAATGGCGACGCGCCGAAATACTTTGCCGTCACCGACATGCTGTTCCGCCAGCAGAACGACTGGGTGGTGAAGAACACCACGGAGACCCTGACCCGGATCGGCAAGCAGGCCGGTCTCACCCAGCAGCAGGTCGAGGCTTGCCTGAAGGACCAGGCGCTGCTCGACAAGATCGCCGCCGACCAGAAATATGCCAGCGACGTTCTGAAGGTCGATTCGACGCCGACGTTCTTCGTCAACGGCGAGAAGATCAAGGGCGAGACCTCGTTCGAGGAATTCGCCAAGAAGATCAATCCGCTGCTCAAGAGCTGATTCGCTCGTCAATATCCTGATTCGCATCTCGATAGCCGTATCTTTCCCGGCATAAATCCCTTGGGAAAAGCGGCTTTCGCCGGTTGCCCTCGCGGCACACCGCGGCCATTGTCCAGCCGCATGAGGCGCCTCGCGCGACTCGCCCGGATAGCGACACTGCCTTCCATGGTATTGTCCCGGCAGGGGGATTCGCGCCTGCCAACAGAGATGCGTGCTTATGAAAATCACCCGCCTGCGCCTTCATGGCTTCAAGTCCTTCGTTGAGGCCACCGACTTCGTCATCGAGCCTGGCCTGACCGGCGTGGTCGGCCCCAACGGCTGCGGCAAGTCGAATCTCGTCGAGGCGCTGCGCTGGGCGATGGGCGAGACCTCCTACAAGTCGCTGCGCGCCGCCGACATGGACGCGGTGATCTTCGCCGGCTCCGGCAATCGCCCCGCGCGCAACCACGCCGAAGTGACGATGACGATCGACAATTCCGATCGCACCGCGCCGGCGGCGATGAACGACAGCCAGCTGCTCGAAATCTCCCGCCGCATCGAGCGCGAGGCCGGTTCGGTCTACCGCATCAACGGCCGCGACGTGCGCGCCCGCGACGTGCAGATTCTGTTCGCCGACGCCGCCACCGGCGCGCGCTCGCCGGCCCTGGTCCACCAGGGCAAGATCGGCGAGATCATTCAGGCCAAGCCCGAACAGCGCCGCCGCGTGCTGGAAGACGCCGCCGGCGTTGCCGGCCTGCATGCCCGCCGCCATGAGGCTGAGCTGCGGCTCAAGGCCGCCGAAACCAATCTCACCCGCGTCGAGGACGTGATCGGCCAGCTCGCAGGCCAGATGGAGGGCCTGAAGAAGCAGGCCCGCCAGGCCGTGCGCTATCGCGAAGTTGCGGCCAAGGTGCGCAAGGCCGAAGCGACCTTGTTCCATCTGCGCTGGATCGGGGCCCATGCCGACGTCAACGAATCCGGCCAGACCCACGATCTCGCCGTCCGCGAGATGGCTGAGCGTACTCAGCACCAGGCCGAAGCCGCACGCATCCAGGCGATCCGCGCTGCCGAAATGCCGGCGCTGCGCGATGCCGAAGCGCGCGCCGCGGCGGGGCTGCAGCGCCTGACAAACGCCCGCGAGCTGCTCGATCGCGAGGAAGAGCGCGCCAAGGAGCGCGTCGCGGAACTCGAGCGGCGCCTCGCCCAGTTCGAAGGCGACATCTCGCGTGCCCAGCAGCAGACCATGGACGCCGATGTCGCGCTGCAGCGCCTCGACGCCGAAGATGCCGAGCTGAAGGAAGAGATCAAGTCGCGCGTCGAGAAGCGCTCCGGCGTCGACGAGCGTGTCGCCGAAGCCGAGGCGGTGCTGACCGAGACCGAGCAGCAGTTCGCCGAGCTCACCACCGCGCTCGCCGACCTCACCGCCAAGCGCAATCAACTCGAAGCCAACGTTCGGACCCACCGCGACAAGCTCGCCCGGCTCGACCAGGAGATTTCGAACGTCGCGACGGAAGAGCAGAAGCTGACCGAGGCGACCGGCGGCTTCGGCGATCTCGACGAGCTGACCGCGACGGTCGAGAACGCCGAACAGACACTGGCGGCCTCGGAAGCCGCGGCTCAAGCCAGCGAGGCAGCGCACGTCGCCGCGCGGCAGACGCTGGAATCCTCGCGCTCGCCGCTCGTCGAAGCCGACAAGCGCGTGCAGCGGCTCGATACCGAGGCGCGCACGATCTCCAAGATCCTCAACGGCGAGACCAAGAATCTGTGGCCGCCGATCATCGACGGCATCACCGTCGACAAGGGATTCGAAAAGGCGATCGGCGCAGCGCTTGGCGACGATCTCGACGCCCCGGTCGATCCGTCCGCGCCGATGCGCTGGACCAATGCCGGCGTCACCGACGGCGATCCGGAACTGCCCGAAGGCGTCGTGCCGCTCGCCAGCCACGTGCAGGCCCCGGCCGAGCTGACCCGCCGCCTGGCGCAGATCGGCGTGGTGCCGCGCGAGCGCGGCGCCGAGCTGGTCTCGCAGCTCAAGACCGGCCAGCGGCTGGTTTCGCCCGAAGGCGACGTCTGGCGCTGGGACGGTTTTGTCGCAGCCGCCCACGCGCCGACCGGCGCAGCACGGCGGCTTGCCGAGCGCGCCCGCCTCATCGACATCGAGAACGAGCTGGAGCAGGCCCGCATCGACGCGCAGATCAAGCGTCAAGCGCTGGAGAACGCCGAGGCCGAGCTGCAGATGGCCGCCAGCACCGAAGGTGCAAGCCGCGAAGCCTGGCGCGCAGCACAGCGCGAGCTCAACGTCGCGCGCGAGCGGCATGCCATGGTCGAGCGCGAGATCAGCCGCCACGCCGCGCGCAAGGCGACGCTGTCGGAAGCCCACAGCCGTCTGGCCGCCGACCGTGCCGAAGCCGAAGCCGCCTGCGAATACGCTGAAGCCGGGATCTCCGAGCTGCCGTCGAGCGAGGACACCGAAACCCGTCTCGCCGCCGTCCGCAGCGACATCGAAGGCCATCGCCGCATGGCCGCGCAGGTCCGCGCCGAGGCCCAGGCGCTGGCGCGCGAAGCCGAGCTGGCCGACCGCCGCGTGCAGGCGATCCTCGCCGAGCGCACCGAGTGGCAGAACCGCAAGGAGAGCGCGGCCTCCCATATCGACACCATCCAGGCGCGCATCGCCGAAGTCTCGATCGAGCGCAGCGATCTCGAGAACGCGCCGGCGGTGTTCGCGGAGAAGCGCAGCGCGCTGATTACCGAGATCGAATATGCCGAAAACGACCGCCGCATGGCCGCTGACGCGCTGGCGACCGCGGAAAACGCGATGGCCGAGACCGATCGCGTCGCCAAGCTGACGCTGGAGGCGCTGTCGAGCTCGCGCGAGGCGACCGCCCGCGCCGAGGAGCGCATGGAAGGCGCGCGGCGCCGGCTCGAGGACATCGAGCGCGAGATCCGTGACATGCTCGAAGTCGAGCCGCAGGCCGTCGCCGGCCTCGCCGAGATCGAGCCCGGCGCCGAGCTGCCGCCGCTGCATGACATCGAGGAAGACCTCGAAAAGATGCGCCGCGACCGCGAGCGCCTGGGCGCGGTGAACCTGCGCGCCGAGGAAGAGCTGCGCGAGGTCGAGACCCAGCACAACGGCCTGGTCACCGAGCGCGATGACCTCGTCGAAGCCATCAAACGGCTGCGCCAGGGCATCCAGAGCCTCAACAAAGAGGCGCGCGAGCGGCTCCTGACCTCGTTCGAGGTCGTCAACAACCACTTCAAGCGTCTGTTCGTCGAGCTGTTCGGCGGCGGCGAAGCCGCGCTGCATTTGATCGAGAGCGATGACCCTCTCGAAGCCGGCCTCGAAATCATCGCCAAGCCGCCGGGCAAGAAGCCGCAGACACTGTCGCTGCTCTCGGGCGGTGAGCAGGCGCTGACCGCAATGGCGCTGATCTTCGCGGTGTTCCTCACCAATCCCTCGCCGATCTGCGTGCTGGACGAAGTCGACGCGCCGCTCGACGACCACAACGTCGAGCGCTATTGCAATCTGTTGCACGAGATGACCGCCTCGACCGACACGCGCTTCATCATCATCACCCACAACCCGATCACGATGGCGCGGATGAACCGCCTGTTCGGCGTCACCATGGCCGAACGCGGCGTCTCGCAACTGGTGTCGGTGAATCTGCAAGAGGCGGTGGACATTCTCGACCAGAACGTGGCGTGAGGCTGCGCCCGTCACGCACCCATTGACGTCATCATCCGCGAAAGCGGATGATGAAACATGATCTCACCTACCCTCCCCGCGGAACTGAAGGCGGCCCTCGACGGCAAGCTGCAGGGGTTCTCACGCACCGATGCTGCGCAGCGATCGCAGAAAATCTCGACCACCTATCGCGCAGGCGGCGGCTCCGGCACGATCAAATCCGAGGCCGATGCGCTCGCCTATGCGCTCGCGCGCATGCCGGCGACCTATGCGGCGGTGGCGGCAAGTCTGAATGCGCTGACCGAGATCGCACCGGACCTCGCTCCGGAAACACTGCTCGACGTCGGCGCAGGTCCGGGCACCGCGAGCTGGGCCGCGGCGGAGGCGTTCTCCTCGCTGCAGGATTTCACCCTGCTCGACGCCAACGCCACGCTCAGCCGTCTCGCGCTCGAACTGGCGCGCGACAGCACGCGTCTGGCGGATTGCCGCTATCTGCCGGGCGATGCCGGCGCGAACCTCGCTGAGGTCTCGCAAGCCGATCTCGTCGTCGCGAGCTATGTCATCGGCGAGCTCAGTGAGGGCGATCAACGCAAGCTCGCGGAAGCGATGTGGGCGAAAGCCCGCCACGCGCTGGTCGTGATCGAGCCCGGCACGCCCGCCGGCTACGCCCGCATCCTCGCTTTGCGCCAGCAACTGATCGCGGCGGGCGCCTACGTCGCCGCACCCTGCCCGCACGAAAAGCCGTGTCCGCTGACGGCGCCCGACTGGTGCCATTTCTCGCGACGCTTGCCGCGCTCGCAGGCTCATCGCCAGATCAAGGGCGCCGAGGTGCCGTTCGAGGACGAGCGATTCATCTACGTGGCGCTGACCCGTACGCCGCCCGCAGCCCGCGCCGCGCGCGTGCTGGCGCCGCCCGATGTCGGCAAGGCCGAGATCACGGCAAAGCTCTGCGCTGAGGGCGGTGTCGGACTCGCCAGGATCCCGCGCCGCGACAAGACCGCCTATGCAAGCGCCCGCCGCTGGCGCTGGGGTGATGCCGACCTGTCCGAAAGTTAACCTCCTCCGGGGCTTTCGCCTTGAACTCGGATGGTCCCTCATCCGACCAAGTCTTACCTCCCCTCTGCGCCGGGGCTCTCGCTCCGCGCCAATTTGGTCTACCCTAGCGCCCGCCTTCTTCCCCCTTCAGGAGTTCTCCATGTCGACCGGCTGGATCGTCCTCGGCGTTATCGTCGTCCTCGTGTTCTTTGCCTTCGCCGCCTACAATCGGCTGGTGGCGCTGGGCCAGCGCGTCGGCCAGGCCTTTGCCGACATCGACGTGCAGCTCAAGCAGCGCCACGACCTGATCCCGAACCTGGTCGAGACGGTGAAGGGCTACGCATCGCATGAGCGCGGCACGCTCGACGACGTCATCAAGGCGCGCAACTCGGCGATGTCGGCGCAGGGGCCGGCGCAGGTGTCCGCGGCCGAGAACCAGCTCTCCGGCGCGCTTGGCCGACTGATCGCGCTGTCGGAGGCCTATCCCGACCTCAAGGCCAACGCCAATTTCCAGCAACTCGCCAGCGAGCTGTCCGACCTCGAGAACAAGATCGCGGCCAGCCGCCGCTTCTTCAACAGCGCGGTCCAGGAATATAACACCGGCATCCAGCAGATGCCCGCCGCTCTGTTCGCCGGTATGTTCGGCTTCACCAAAAAGGACTTCTTCGATCTCGGTGCCAGCCGCTCCGAGGTCGAAGCCACGCCGCAGGTGAAGTTCTGAGTTGAGCCGATAGGTCGGCAGGGCATCGCGTCATGGCCGCGTATGGTCTCTACACGCACATCGCCTCGAACAAGTTTCGTTCGATGCTGCTGCTCGCCGGCCTGTTCGCGCTGGTCTATGTGCTGGTCTATGCCGGCGCGCTGATCGCTGAAGTCGTCATCAATGGCGACGAGACCGTCGTCGATTATCTGAGACGCGCCTTCTATGATCTGAAAGTCGCCGCACCGGTTGCGACCGTCGTCGCAGCGGCCTGGATCGTGATCGCCTATTTCTTCCACCAGTCGATGATCGATGCAGTGACCGGCGGCCACGACGTCACCCGGCAGGAGGAGCCGCGGCTCTATAATCTGCTCGAAAATCTCTGCATCTCGCGCGGCATCACGATGCCGAAGCTGAAGATCATGGAGAGCCCGGCGCTGAACGCGTTCGCGACCGGCCTCAACCCGCGGCAATATTCGGTTACCGTCACCACCGGTCTCCTCAATGCGCTTGATGACAAGGAGATCGAGGCGGTGCTCGGCCACGAGCTGACCCATATCAAGAACGGCGACGTGCAGCTCATGGTGGTCGCCGTCATCATCGCGGGCGTGGTCGGGTTCTTCGGCGAATTGTTCTTCCGCCTGTTCACGAATTTCAGCTGGAGCTCCGGCGGCTCCTGGTCGTCGGGCTCCTCCTCGTCACGATCGTCCTCGTCGTCGAGTGACAGCAAGAGTTCCGGCGGCGGCGCGGTGATCGTCATCATCATCGCTATCGTACTGATCGTGGTGGCCTGGCTATTGTCGCAGGTGGTGAAGCTCGCGCTGTCGCGCTCGCGCGAATATCTCGCGGACGCGGGCTCGGTCGAGCTGACGAAAAACCCGGACGCCATGATCTCGGCGCTGCGCAAGATCGAGAACCGCGGCGAACTGCTGGGCGCAACCTCGGCGGTGATGGAGCTCTGCGTCGACAATCCGCGCGAGGGTTTTGCCGATTTGTTCGCGACCCACCCCTCGGTGCAGTCGCGGGTCGACGCACTGGTCAAGTTCGGCGGCGGCCATGATCCTGGCCCGCTGCCGCCTCCCGCCGACGAGGCCGAGGAGCCGGACACGCAAGCCGACCGGCAGAACACTCCACCGCCGCTGCGCCAGGGTCCCAGGCAAGGTCCTTGGAACGACGCAGGCGGCGCAGCCAACCCGCCGCCCGTGCCCGCACCCAGCTCCGCCGGAACCGCCAGCAGCAACCCGATAGGTAATTCCTTGGGCAATCCCACAGGAAATCCTATGGGTCCTTGGGGCCGCCATTGAGCGGGATTTGACGCCATGCGCGGCAGGATTGGTCGCGATTGGGAAAAACCTCGGGAATTGGCGTAACTGCATGCCGAGCAATTGAATTCTCCCTTGTTTCTGCCATGTTCGCGCCCAACAGCAGACTTGGGACATGTTTGCGACATCGATTTGGGGCCCGGCCGATTGCGACTTCGCGATCGGGGGGCGCGTTAGGGGACAGCAATGGCAAAGCCGGCAGTGGTTGTGGTGGGCGCGGACAAGGGCGGGGTCGGCAAGACCACCGTGTCGCGCACCTTGCTCGATTATTTTTCCGCCAACAACGTGCCGACGCGTGCCTTCGACACCGAATCGCCGCGCGGAACCCTGAAGCGCTTCCACCCTGACATCACCGAGATCGTCGACATGACGACGACGTCGGATCAGATGAAGATCTTCGATACGCTCAACGCGACGAGCCCGTCGGTCACCGTGATCGACGTCCGCGCCGGCCTGCTCTCGCCGGCACTCGCCTCCTTGCGCGACATCGGTTTCCTCGACGCCGCCAAGGCCGGCCAGATCACCTTTGCCGTATTCCACATCCTCGGACCCTCGATCGCCTCTCTGGACGAAATCGCCGAGACCGCGGGCTTCATGGGGGGCGCCAAATACTTCCTGGTGAAGAACTTCATCAACGATACCCAGTTCTTCCAGTGGGATCAGGCGACCTACCAATCGTATTTCAACCGCATCAAGGACGCGACCGAGCTGACCATCCCCAAGCTCAACGAAATGGCCTATGAGCAGGTCGAGGTGTCCTCCGTCCCATTCCTGAAATTCGTCGCCAACAAGGGCATCAACGACGAGGCCGCGAACTACTCGTTCGTGCTGCGCGGTTATGTCCGACACTGGCTTGCGAACGTCTGGAGTGAGTTCGACCGGATCCGGCTGACCGATATCGTCGGCTCGACGAAATCCGGGGCCCGCAACAGCGAAAAATAGTTGCGCAAGCCGGGCGGATACGGCTGGATTGGTCGCCAGGTTCGACTGATATAGCTAGCGATGTCCGCGACGCCCCTCTACATCATTTGCTCGCCCCGCCCGCAGGTCGGTAAGACCTTGCTGGCGCGGCTTTTGAGCGAATTTTTGCTGCTCAAGAACGGCAACGTCGCCGCCTTCGACGTCAACCTGAAGGAGCCGTCGCTGCTCGACTATCTGCCAACGATCACCGAGACCGCCGACGTGATCGACACCTACGGCAAGATGCAGCTGATGGATCGCGTCATCGTCGATGACGGGGTTGCCAAGGTCATCGACCTCGGCTTCCACGCCTTTGACGAGTTCTTCAAGATGACCGAGGAGATCGGCCTGTTGAAAGAGGCGGCGCGCCGCCACGTCGCGCCGATGATCCTGTTCGTCGCCGACACCGACCGCGTCTCGGCCCGCGCCCACGAGATGTTGCGCGAACAAATCCCGCGGATCAACCTGATCACGGTGGACAACGAGCACATCGTGCGCGGCGAACTACCGGCCGCGATGGCTACCGGACGGGTATTCCGACTGCCCGCGCTGCCCGGATTCCTGAAGACCTATATCGGCCGGCTGAATTTCTCCTTCACCGGTTATCTGCGCCAGGAGAAGGATGCCTCGACCGAGCTGCACCAGTGGACCCGGCGGAACTATCTCGCGTTCCGCGAGCTGGAGCTCAGCCTGATCCTGCAACGGTCCTAGGCGAGAATTTACCCGGCCGATACTCGTCTGCGTCCTGGCTCAGTGCCCCTCGAACGTCATCAGCGTGCGCACCGGCACGTCCATCGCGCGCAGCTTGGCGGCGCCGCCAAGATCCGGCAGGTCGATGATGAAGCAGGCGGCGACCACATTGGCGCCGATCTGACGCAGCAATTTCACCGCGCCTTCCGCGGTGCCGCCGGTGGCGATGAGGTCGTCGACCAGGATCACGCGCTCGCCGGGCTGGATGGCGTCGACATGCATCTCCATCTCGTCGATGCCGTATTCGAGAGAGTAGGCGATGCGCACGGTGGTGTGTGGCAGCTTGCCTTTTTTCCGGATCGGCACGAAGCCGGCCGAAACTTGGTGCGCCACAGCGCCGCCGATGATGAAGCCGCGCGCTTCCATGCCGGCGACCTTGTCGATCTTGTTGCCAGCCCAGGGATTGACGAGTTCGTCGACCGCGCGGCGGAACGCACGCGCATCTGCGAGCAGCGTGGTGATGTCGCGGAACAAGATCCCGGGTTTCGGGTAGTCCGGGATGGTGCGGACGCTCGCCTTCAGATCGTGGTCAAAAGTCATTGTGCCTCTCAATCAGCGCGCGCATCCAGGCGGAACGCGTTCTCGACAATTCGTAAGCCCACCTCGCCGCTGAGCGACATCAGCGATTCCGGATGGAATTGCACGCCGGCGACCGGCAGGGTCTTGTGCTCCAGCGCCATGGCGACGCCGTCCTCGGTGCTGGCGGTGACGGATAGCACCTCCGGCATGCTGTCGCGCTCGACATAGAGCGAGTGATAGCGGCCGATCACGATCTCGTTCGGAAGATTGCGCATCAGCCGCCCGCCGCGCACCTGCACCCGCGAGGGCCGGCCGTGGGCGGGATGCGTGAGCTGCCCGAGTTCGCCGCCGAAATATTCGCCGATCGCCTGGACGCCGAGGCAGACGCCGAACACCGGCAGCTTGTTCTCCAGTGCCGCGTCGATGGTCTTCTTGATCCCGAAATCCTCAGGCCTGCCGGGGCCCGGCGACAGCACCAGCAAATCCCAGCGCTTCTGCTCGAGCATGTCGAGCGCATGCACATGGCGGACCACGGTGACGTCGGCGCCGACCTGGCGGAAGTAATCGGCCAGCATATGCACAAAGCTGTCGTCATGGTCGATCAGCAGTACCCGCTTGCCGCTTCCGGTGGCATCGGGCGCAAAGGCCGACAGCGGCTTCGGCGGATCGCCGCGTAGCGCCTGGAACAGGGCCGCGGCCTTGACCTGGCATTCGCGGTCCTCGGCGGCGGGATCGGAGTCGAACAAACAGGTGGCCCCCACGCGCACTTCCGCAAGGCCTTCCTTCATCCGGATGGTACGGATGGTGAGGCCGGTGTTGATGCTGCCGTCGAAATTCACCGCCCCGATCGCGCCGGCATACCAGCGACGCGGCGAGCGCTCGTGATCCTCGACGAACTGCATCGCCCAGAGTTTTGGTGCGCCGGTGACGGTGACGGCCCAGGCATGCGTGAGGAACGCATCGAGCGCATCGAAGCCGGGACGCAGCATGCCTTCGACATGGTCGACGGTGTGGAAGAGCTTTGAATAGGTCTCGATCTGCCGCCGCGCCAGCACCTTGATCGTGCCGGGGACGCAGACGCGCGCCTTGTCGTTGCGGTCCACGTCGGTGCACATGTTGAGCTCGAACTCGTCCTTCTCGGAGTTCAGGAGCTGGCGGATCTGCTCGGCATCGCCGATCGCATCGGTACCGCGCGCGATGGTGCCCGAGATCGGGCAGGTCTCGACCCGGCGTCCGTCCGAGCGCACGAACATTTCCGGTGAGGCCGAGACGAGAAATTCGCCCTCGCCGAGATTCATCAGGGCGCCGTACGGCGACGGGTTGATGACGCAGAGCCGCTGGAACACTTCCGCCGGCGAGCGGTCGCAGGGCTCGGCGAAGAGCTGCCCCGGCACCGCCTCGAACAGATCGCCACGCGCAAAGGCGGCGCGCGCGGTCTCGACCGTAGCCTGATATTCGCCGGGCGCGTGATCGGCAAAACCCTGGCGCGGTGTCTTGAGGTAGGGGCTCTCGGCGGTCTCATGCGGCAAGCCCGCGGTGGACTTGCCCTTCCACGCGAAATCGTAAATGAGCACGACGCCGCGGCCGGTGGCGCGGTCATAGGCGAGCAGGCGGTCGGGGACGTAGAGCACGATGTCGCGCTGGTCGCTCTCGCGCGCGCGCTTCTGCACGAGGTCCTCGATCTGGAACACGAGGTCGTAGGCGAAGGCGCCGAACAGGCCGAGCACCCCATCGTCATTGGCGGAGAAAGCGGCGACGAGATCACGCACCAGCGACATCACGCTGGCGCGCCGCGTGCGCTGGTCTTCGTCGATTGGGGCTTCGCCGCGGACAATATGACCGGCAAGGCGCGTCGGCGTCTTCTCGGAGATCACGGCACAGGGTTCGCGCAAGACGTCGGCGAGAAAGGCGATCAGCACCTCCCCACGCGCGTTCAGCGCTTCCAGCTTGAAATTGACGCCGGTGGTCTCGAGCTTGAGCGGCGGATCGGAGAAGCCGAGGTCAAAACTCTCGTAACGGCCGGGCACGGTCGTACCCGACGACAACACCACGCCGCGGCGACGGTCGAGCAGGTTGACGAGATCGTCGAGCCGGTTGGCGCCGCCGGAAAACTGCTCCGCCACGCGCGTGACCGCAAGCCCCGCGCGGGTCACATAGTCGCTTCGAGCCGGAAGGGCAAAGACGGTCCTGTTCATGGGGTCCTCTTACGAAACTTGTCGAGGGAACGCCACACAGGACAAACGATCAGGCCGCCGCACTGCGTGGGCGACCTCAGACGATTTTGGGAGAATAAATCGCACCGGCCACCTCTCAGGAGGTGCGCCACCAAAGACGGGATGGGCGGACGGCGGTGCTCATGGCCGGATACTCACCATGGCGCGGGGACGGCGTCAAGGGTGGCTGGAGCCGCCTCGACCGGCAAAATGGCGCATATCGCAACGAGGGCTATTGCCGGTCTCGCAGGCTGTCGCGCCCCACGGCCGCGTCTGCGGCATGACGCTCGATTTCGTCTCGCATGACCTTGAGCACGAGCTCGCCACCAGATCCGATGACCTGGGCGCGGTCGCCCAAGGTTTCGACCAAAACGCGGGTCTCTCCTGTGACCGCACACCAAGTGGCTCGATCGTCGCTCACGCTCAAGGCCGTGATCACCGCGGTGGGACCCAGACTTAACTTCCGCAACAGCAGGTCGATCGCTTCGGCCGCAAAGTTTTTCTCGGCAATTCTCAAGAAATTCTGGATCGTGTCAGTCCCCACAGTCGACAGCCGCGCGCCCACTATCGTAGGGGGCTTCGCAAGTTCATAAAGTCGCCCAGCCGCCTCGTCAAAGACGCATAGCCGCGAGCCCTTGTTGGTCCTGACGCCGAACGCCGTGCATTGCTGCCCCTCCACATCCGTGTCGAATCCTGGAAGCACCATGACCTTGAGCTCCGGGTCAGGCCTCACCGCCCCGCAGGCCGCCGCGACCGTGATCTGCAAGTCGTCAGTCATCTGGAAGCTGATGTGGCGAACGCTTTGCCAGATCCGGCGGTGGGACAGATGTGGGTTAAGCTGCGCAAGCCGCTCGATTTCGGAAGCATACTGCTCCTGCGAGACGGCGTGCAATTCGGGCCAGCTCGCGATCCATCGGGCCGCGAGTGGTATCATTGGTTGCTCTCGTTCTACCGCATAGAAGCGCTTATCAAGCGCGCTGAGCGCCGCGGCGCGGTTTTCGAATCCGGTCTGCAGCGCAGCCTCGTCGGGATGAGCCTCTACCCAGGCGATCATCTCCTGCAAGATCTGGTGTTGCGCGCTCGCTCCCATCGCCTCCAATCCAGCGAGTGCATCGCCGGACGTCGTTGGGAGCATCGCGACCCCTGTGTTGCCGATGAACTGGCTGTGACCGCCGTTGCAGACCTGAGCGAGATAGAAGTCGGCATGATAGGCCTGTATGGCCACGGCCGGGAGCTCACCTCTCGTGTAGACGCCGAAGTGCTGAATTTGGCTGACATAGTCGACCACAGCGCCGGTTAGATAATCGGCCTTCTCGGGGTCCCGAGCCGCTTCCAGCGCTTTGCTGGGAACCACAACCTTGGTCAAGCGGCCATCCACAATCATCGTGCTCTCCTGCAGTCGCATGGTGGAAAGCCCTGCGACTGCACTCTATGATTGCGGTGATTGACTTTCAATCGTGGCGCGGCAGTAGCGCTGATCGCGGTCCGTCGGCGACCAGCCTACCCCAGATGCTTCCGGAAAAACTCCGTCGCCCTGCCCCAGGCGAGCTCGGCGGCTTCACGATCGTGGACGGCCTGGCGCTGCTCGTTGACGAAAGCGTGCTCGGCGTCATAGCGGAACAGCTCCAGCGACTTGCCGGCGGCCTTCATGGCTTTTTCGAAGCCGTTGACCAGCTCCGGCGTGCACCAATCGTCCTTGTTGGCGAAATGGGCCTGGAGCGGAATCTTGACGTCGGCGGGCTTGGCGGCCTGCTCGGGCGGAATGCCGTAGAACACAACGCCCGCCGTGAGCTCCGGGACATGCACCGCGCCGATGATGGTCACGGCACCGCCGAGACAGAAGCCTGTTAGCCCGACCTTGGCGCCGTTGCGCGACAGATATTGCGTGGCGCCGCGCACCGTCTGGGTGGTGGCGTCCATGAAGTCGAGCGAGTTCATCTCTTTGCCGGCGGCGTCGGTGTCGTGATACGGCACCACCTTGCCCTTGTAGAGATCGGGCGCCAGCGCATCGAACCCGGCCAGCGCGAAGCGGTCGCACAGGCCCTTGATCTGGTCCGACAGACCCCACCATTCCTGGATGACCACCACGCCCGGCGCGTTGCCGCGCGCGGCATTGGCGAGATAGCCCGATGCGTCCTTGCCGTCCGGGCGCTTGAAGGTGATGGCGGTTCCCATGGTGTCCTCCGACGAGTTTTTGGATTCGCGGCATTTTGGCGTTTGAGCGCGCGATAGGCAATCGCGCCTGACAACACACTCTCGTGCCCAACAAAAAAGCCCCCTTGCGGGGGCCTCTTCATTCTCGGCTCGGGCCGCTCAGTGCGAGTCGGCCCAGACCTTCTTCTTGGTGAAGTACATCAGGCCGGCGAAGATGATCAGGAAGATGAACACCTGGAAGCCGAGGCGCTTGCGCGCTTCCATGTGCGGTTCGGCGGTCCACATCAGGAACGTGGTGACGTCCTTGGCGTATTGCGCGACCGTGGTCGGCGAGCCGTCGTCATAGGTCACCTGGCCGTCGCTGAGCGGCTTCGGCATCTTGATGGCGTGGCCCGGGAAGTACTTGTTGTAGTAGGACCCCTCGGGGATGGTAACGCCTTCGGGCGCCTTGTCCTCAAACCCCTGGAGCAGCGCCGAAACGTAGTCCGGGCCCTGCTCCTGATACTGGGTGAAGAAGTCGACGATGAACATCGGGAAGCCGCGGCCGTAGGAGCGCGCCTTGGTGATCAGCGACAGATCCGGCGGCGCCGCGCCGCCGTTCGCCGCACGCGCGGCCTGCTCGTTCGGGAATGGCGAGGGGAAATAATCCGCCGGCCGGCCCGCGCGCTCGAACATGTCACCCGCGTCGTTCGGGCCGTCCTTGACCTTGTAGTCGGAGGCGAAGGCTGCAGCCTGCGCGACCGAATAGCCAGGACCGCCGGCTTCAGCGAGGTTGCGGAAGGCGACGTAGGACAGGCCGTGGCAGTTGGCGCAGACTTCCTTGTAAACCTTCAGGCCGCGCTGGAGCGCACCGCGGTCGTACTTGCCGAACGGACCGGCGAACGACCATTTGTTGCCCGGCGGCTTGTCGCTGCCTTCGGAGGCACGCGCGCTGTCGGCTGAGCCCGCAAACAACGCGCCCGCCAGCGCAAGCACGATCGCGCTCGACACCATCGGCGTCGACCTGCTCCCGGTCTTGGCCAGGACGGCGTCCGAGATCGAGTTCGGCACCGGCCGCGGCTTCTCGATGCGCGAGAGCAGCGGCAGCACGATCAGGAAGTAGGCGAAGTAGCAGAACGTCAGGACCCGGCCGGCGATCACATAGATGCCTTCCGGCGGCTGCGCGCCGAGATAACCGAGCAGGATGCAGACCGCGACGAAGATCCAGAAGAACTGCTTGGCCAGCGGACGGTACTTCGACGACTTCGTCCTGGCGGCATCGAGCCAGGGCAGGAAGCACAGGATGATGATCGCCGAGAACATCCCGATCACGCCCGCGAGCTTGTTCGGGATCGAACGCAGGATCGCGTAGAAAGGCAGATAATACCATTCCGGCACGATGTGCGGCGGCGTCACGCCCGGGTTCGCCGGAATGTAATTGTCGGCGTCGCCGAGATAGTTCGGCATGTAGAAGATGAACCAGGCGTAGAGCAGCATGAAGCAGGAGACGCCGAACATATCCTTGATGGTCGCATGCGGCGTGAACGGAACCGTGTCCTTTTCCGTCTTGGGCTCGACGCCGTCAGGGTTGTTCTGGCCGGAGACATGCAGCGCCCAGACGTGGAGTACGACGACGCCCGCGATCAGGAACGGCAGCAGATAGTGCAGCGAGAAGAAGCGGTTCAGCGTCGGGTTGCCGACCGAATAGCCGCCCCACAGGAGCGTCACGATGCTCTCGCCGACATAGGGAATGGCGGAGAACAGGTTGGTGATGACGGTAGCGCCCCAGAAGCTCATCTGGCCCCACGGCAGCACGTAGCCCATGAAGCCCGTCGCCATCATCAGCAGGTAGATGATGACGCCGAGGATCCAGAGCACCTCGCGCGGCTCCTTGTAGGAGCCGTAATAGAGGCCGCGCAGCATGTGGACGTAGACGGCGACGAAGAACATCGAGGCGCCGACGGCATGCATATTGCGCAGCAGCCAGCCGTAATTGACGTCACGGACGAGCAGCTCGACCGACTTGAAGGCGAGGTCGGCATGCGGCGTGTAGTGCATCGCCAGGATCACGCCGGTCAGGATCTGGATCCCCAGCATGAACGAGAGGATGGCGCCGAAGGTCCACCAATAGTTCAGGTTGCGCGGGGTGGGATAGACCACGAACGAGGAGTGCATGAGGCCGAGGATCGGCAGACGTCGCTCGATCCATTGCAGGGCCGGATTGCTCGGCTGGTAGTCGGATGGTCCGCTCATGATGCGATCCTGAGGAAATAGTACGACGAGACGGCGCGAAGCTTCGGACGAGGGCCCGAAGCTCAGCCGATCTGGATTTTGGTGTCGGAAACGAACTGGTACGGCGGCACCGGCAGGTTCGCGGGCGCGGGCCCCTGGCGGATGCGGCCGGACGAATCGTACTGCGAACCATGGCAGGGGCAGAAGAACCCGTCGTAATTGCCTTCGTGGGCGATCGGGATGCAGCCGAGATGGGTGCAGATGCCGATCACGACCAGCCACTGGTCATGGCCGGACTTGACCCGGGCCTCGTCGGACTGCGGATCGGGCAGGCTCGCCACGTTGACGGCGCGCGCCTCGTCGATCTGCTTCTTGGTGCGGTGGCTGATATAGATCGGCTTACCGCGCCAGAACACCTTGATGTCCTGCCCCTCGGCGACCGGGCTGAGATCGACCTCGATCGGCGCACCGGCGGCGATGGTCGACGCATCAGGATTCATTTGGGAGATAAAGGGCCAGAGCGCAGCTGCGCCCCCTACTGCTGCAGCTGCCCCCGTTGCAACGAATAAGAAATCACGGCGTGTCGGATGGTCCGCCGAAGACGCTGTCGTCACGATTCCAACCCTTTCTTCTTATGCGGCCGGCGGAACCGCTCCAGGAGCCCCCAAGGTCCCCAGAACAGCCTGCCGGCGCCCGCGGCCCCCCGCGGCGGCAGAACTTCACGTGCCCCCACCAAAACAAGGCGAAAACAGCAGTCCAGAATCGTTCTATTGGCACCCTTGCCGGGCGAGCGCAAGCCCGCTATCGGCGCGGGAGCGTGCAATGCACGAATTCCGCGGCCAGCGATGTTTTATTGAGACATTTCCGGCCCGCACCGAACCCGGCACAGCCCATGCACAGCCCATGCAGATAGCGCTTTTCCAACCCGACATTCCCCAGAACACCGGCACGATTCTCAGGCTCTGCGCCTGTCTGGGCGTGGCCGCCCATATCATCGAACCGGCGGGCTTCCCCGTCTCCGACCGGCATTTCCGCCGGGCGGGAATGGACTACCTCGATCAGGTCAGCATCGTCAGGCACGACTCCTGGTCGAAATTCGAGCAATGGCGCGCGGCCCAAGGCGCCCGCCTGCTGCTGTTCACCACCAAAGGCGCGACCGACTACCGCGATTTCCGTTACCAGACGGCGGACATCCTGCTATTCGGGCGCGAGAGCGCCGGCGTCACCGAGGCGGTGGTCGAGGCGGCGGACGCGCGGCTGGTGATCCCGATCGCTCCGGGGCTGCGGTCGCTCAATGTCGCCATGACCGCGGCGATGGCCGCAGGCGAAGCGCTGCGGCAGCTCCGGAACCCGCAAGTTTGACATGTTGAGGAGAGACGGTTGAGTTACGCGGTCAAGGAAATCTTCCTGACCCTGCAAGGCGAAGGCGCCCATGCCGGGCGCGCGTCCGTATTTTGCCGTTTTGCCGGCTGCAATCTCTGGAGCGGGCGCGAGGCGGACCGCAGCGCGGCGACCTGCAAATTCTGCGACACCGACTTCGTCGGTACCGACGGCACGCTCGGCGGGCGCTACGCCTCGGCCGCGGAACTCGCCGGCACCATCGCGGCGCAATGGACGGCCTCCACCGACAACCGCTATGTGGTGCTCACCGGCGGCGAGCCGCTGCTCCAGGTCGATGCCGCGCTGGTCGACGCGCTCCATGCCCGCGGCTTCGAGATCGGAGTCGAGACCAACGGCACGATCGCCCCGCCCGAGGGGCTCGACTGGATCTGCGTCAGCCCGAAGGGCGGCAGCGATCTGGTGATCCGGCGCGGCCACGAGCTGAAGCTGGTCTATCCGCAGCCGCTCGCGATGCCGGAAGCCTTCGCGGATCTCGCCTTCGAGCGCTTCTCGCTGCAGCCGATGGACGGGCCCGAGGTCGCCCAAAACACTGCGGGCGCCATCGACTATTGCCTCAATCATCCGCAATGGCGGCTCAGCGTGCAGACGCATAAATCGCTCGGTATCAGATAGGATTGGTTTTCGAACAGATGTGGGAATTGACGAAATCGTTTCGCTTCGAGGCGGCGCACTCATTGTCGGGAACGACGTTCGGCGCGGCCAGCGAAGAGATCCACGGCCACTCCTTCCGCGCCGAGGTGACGCTGCGCGGCACGCCCGATCCCAAAACCGGCATGGTGGTCGATCTCGGCCTGGTCCAGCGCGCCATCGAAGACGTGCGCATGATTCTGGACCACAAGTATCTCAACAAGATCGAGGCACTGGGCACACCGACGCTGGAAAACCTCTCGCGCTTCGTCTGGGAGCGGCTGGCGCCTATCGGCAAGCTCACCCGCGTCAGCATCCACCGCGACAGTTGCAACGAGAGCTGCACCTATTACGGTCCGCAGGGTTGAGAGAATGACATCCACAATGGACCCGAGCTTGATCGAAGACCGCAAGACGCGCGCACGCGCCTGGTTCGAATCCTTGCGCGACGACATCTGCACGAGCTTCGAGCGGCTGGAGGACGATGCCCCGCAGAGCCTTTATTCGGGCGAGCCGGGCCGCTTCAAACGCACACCGTGGCAGCGCACCGATCATACCGGCGCGGCAGGCGGCGGCGGCGTGATGTCGATGATGTCAGGCCGCCTGTTCGAGAAGGTCGGCGTGCATTGCTCCACCGTGCACGGCGAATTCGCGCCCGAGTTTCGCGCGCAAATTCCCGGTGCGGCGGACGACCCGAAGTTCTGGGCCTCCGGCATCTCGCTGATCGCGCATCTGCGCAATCCGCACGTGCCCGCAGTGCACATGAACACACGCTTCGTCGTCACCACAAAGGCCTGGTTCGGCGGCGGTGCCGATCTCACGCCGGTGCTCGACCGCCGGCGCACGCAGGACGATGCCGACAGCATCGCCTTCCACGCCGCAATGAAACAGGCCTGCACGCAGCCGAACGGCGTCGCCGATTACGACAAGTACAAGAAGTGGTGCGACGAGTATTTCCACCTGCCGCACCGCAAGGAGGCGCGCGGCATCGGCGGCATCTTCTACGACTGGCACGACAGCGGCGACTGGGACGCCGACCTCGCCTTCACCCGGGACGTCGGTCGCGCTTTCCTGAAGATCTATCCCGACATCGTGCGGCGCAATTTCGCGACGAGCTGGACCGCGGAGGACCGCGAGGAGCAATTGATCCGGCGCGGCCGCTATGTCGAGTTCAACCTGCTCTACGACCGCGGCACCATCTTCGGTCTCAAGACCGGCGGCAATGTGGATTCGATCCTGTCGTCGCTGCCGCCGGAGGTGAAGTGGCCATGACGACGATGAAGCCTGCAATGAGGCCGCTGCCGCGCGCCATGCTGATCGATATGGACGACACCATCCTGTCGGCCTATGCGCGGCCCGAGATCGCCTGGAACACGATCACAGCAGAGTTCGCGGAGGAGCTCGCGCCGCTGCCGCCGCAACTGGTCGCAAGCACCGTCCTGGCCTTCGCGAAAAACTTCTGGGCCAATGCGGACGCTTCGTGGCGGATGAAGCTCGCCGAAGCCCGCCATCTCACGGTCAAGGGCGGTTTTGCCGCGCTCGCGGCCGCCGGTCATCGCGCCCTGCCCGACGACCTCGCCGTTCGCCTCGCCGACCGCTTCACGGCCTATCGCGAGGAGGAGATGTTCGTCTTCCCCGGCGCGCACGACGCCATCGACAGGCTCAAGGCGCTCGGCATCAAGCTCGCGCTGGTGACCAACGGCGCCGCCGACACCCAGCGCGCCAAGGTCGAGCGCTTCGAGCTGGCGCATCGCTTCCACCACATCCAGATCGAGGGCGAGCACGGTTTCGGCAAACCCGAGGAGCGTGCCTATCTGCACGCGATGGACGCGCTCGGCGTCACCGCCGAGGATACCTGGATGATCGGCGACAATCTGGAATGGGAAGTCGTGACGCCCCAGCGTCTCGGCATCTACGCGATCTGGATCGACGTGCATGGCGACGGCCTGCCCGAAGGCTCGATCGTCAAGCCCGACCGCATCATCCGCTCGCTGACAGAACTGGTGCCGGGCTGACTGCAATCCGGGTGCGCAAGCAAAAACATCGAAAACAACCCCATGCACAGTAGACGGCCGCAGCAGAATCAAGGACTTGCGGAAAACGCAAACTGCGGATCTGACAAAATCGGTTGCTCCGTCGGGCAAAACAGGCGCATGGTGTCATGGTCGCGACGTACGGGACGGAAGAGCCCTTGCGCCATCCATCGAACAGGCGCCATTGCCTCTCGTGATGGGATCGCTCCGGCCTAAAGCTCTCTGATCGATTTCAGCAGCCCGGCCGGCGCATGCGCGCTACCGCAACACATCCACTGACCGAGTAGCCCGTGATCGGCATGTCATGCCGTTTTGCTAGCTTCTCCCGTCATTCAAACCGAAAGGACCATCCATGGAACTAAAAGCCGGCGACATCGTCATGCTGAAATCCGGCGGCCAGCCGCTCACCGTCGCTGACGTGAAGGGCGACGACGTGATCTGTCTCTGGATGGGCGCGGAAGGCGATCTGTTTCGCGAGACGCTGCCGCTCGCGGTGCTCGATCGACTGGAAGAGCTCGACGAAGACGAGGACGACGAAGACGAGGAGTAAGCGCGGCTGAGCCCGCATCCTAGTTTGATCGGAGCGCACAGCTTCCGGCGCGTGTGATGTCCGCTTCGTCGCCAACTATGGCGCGATAGCGGACATCGCTGCATTGCGCAGAACGGCCGACGGGACGTCGTCCAAATTCATCCTCTTGTCAGCATCCGTTACCTTGCTGAAGGGATTCCTCGGCGAATACTTTCAGGATCATCGTGTCTCGCGTAAGGGGTGCAGCCAGCACCGTCATGATGATTTCCCATTTGTCGCGTCGGCCGTAAGCCGAGATCAGCTTGTGTAGGCTTGAAGGCCCGCGCCGATGTTTAACGATCGGCTACACGGTTCGATCGCTTCTTCGTATTGACGGAGCTGCAGGTGCGCAACACAGAGGAGCCGCACCGTGATGTTCTTCTGCAAAATGGCCAGATCTGTCCGATCGCTGTCGAACCGGTCGGACCATATGTCGCGCGCAGTCTGAAGATCGGTCAGGGATACGCTGATCCGCACCTGATCTCCGTTGCCCCTCACCGCGCCGCGCACGGCCCAGCGGGCGCCGAGATCCGTTCCAAGCTGCTTCAGATCGATCGACTTATTCTTGTAGGCAAGGGCGGCCTCGCGTCCGATGACGAAAGTGGCGGGCGCTCGCGCAAGATCGGTCGTCAAATCTGTCGTGATGGCATCGGCAAGGTGATCCTGCTCTGGATCGTTGTTGAGGTTGATGAAGGGCAACACGATGAGAGAGAGACGATGCGCGATCTCGGGCCTGACTATCGGTTGTCCTTGAAGCTCTCGAGCTTCCCGAAGTGGGTCAGTACGGAGCGTCTTCCAAACATTCCAATAACCAAGAAGGCCGCCGGCAATTGCACCGATCGCCGCAACCGACGCCAGCGTCCCGCCAACGAACTTCAGAGGGCCTCTGATGTGACGCACCCAGTTCTTGGGCCGCCGTTTGCAAGCTACTTTTTCGGAGAACTCCGGGACCAAAACCGCTGCCTCGGCGGTTGCGCACGCAAAATTCGACGATTCTGCGAGGGCGCCTGATATCACCGCAGTTTCGGGACATCGCTCGTCATCGTGGACAGCGCCCACGAAACGAAAGCCCTTTCGTGGAAATGTCTTGATAAGACGTTGTTGCGCGCCGGAGTCGCCGATCGCGCGTCGGACCGCGTTCAATCGGGTGGTCAGCGCCGCATCAGAAACGATCCGACCATTCCAAATTGCGTTTATGAGATCATCCTTGCTGACGACGCGATCCCTGCTGCGGATCAAATAGCCGAGCAGATCAAGTACCTGTGGCGTCGTAGGAACGGCATCGGGCCCGCGCCACAACTCGCGCCGGTCGGTATCCAGCACACAGTCCTCGAAGAAATAGCGCATGGCACCATTCCCCAGGCGTGCCCTCTACTTCCGAGAGCGCCGCAGCGATTGTCCAGAGAAGATAGGCCTTCGAAACGGAAAATGTAAGCCGAATATCAAGTGTGCCTTGCCCCAGTGTCGCGGGATCGGCGGACGTCAGCCGCACGGAAACGCCCCGCACCGGCTGGAACGCAAAGAATAAGCCGCCGGTAAGAGAAATGTAAGCCCCTCGTCAAGCGTACCGGACCGAGCATTGGCACCTTAGCCCTCGGTGAGAAGCAAGCCAAAGGAGATTGCGATGAGCGCGATCTATGGCGCCGCGTGGATGCGACGGCCCTTCGGATCAACGCAGCGCGTTGTCAGCCTCGTCCGGCAATTCTTGAGCGCATGGCGGGAGCGCCGCAGACGCCGGAGCGTACAAGCGACCCTGTGCGGCCTCAGCGACAGGGAGCTCATGGACATCGGCACGACGCGCGGCGAGATCGACTACATCGCCTCGCACCGAAACATCGCGAGGCCGAGTCGTTCGACAGAACGGGACAGCGGCGTTATTGCCCTGCTGCTCTGTAGCGCCCTTATCCTCGCTTTCGCAAGCGAGGCCAAAGCTCAATGCACCGCGCAGGACGTTCTACGGAATCACCTGGACCTCAAGACCGCTGCTCCGGTGCCGAGATCGCGGACTCCCGTCAGTTCGGCCGCCGATGTTCGGCCCTGGAAGACGATTGCGACAGGGACGTTCAGGGACATGCGCGCCCTTCGCAAGGCGATGAGTGCAATGGGCTGCGACGTCGGAAGCGCAGCTGCTGAAGTCCTTGCGCGGCCGGCTTTTACTCTGAGTGACAAGAAAACGGACGTAGAGCTCGTCCCTCTCTCGCCCGCTGAGCTCGGCTTCGAGGGCGAGACAGCGTCGCTGACCGAAATCCATGCGCGCGCGCAACGGCTGGGCTTCGGACTTGCGCCCGCAGAAATCGCTCCGCAGCTGAGACTTCAGTACTTGGACCAGCCAATCGGTGAGTTTCTCATCATCGGGATGGAGCCGATCAGGACATGGGCGGGTGAACCGGTCATCCTGACGGTAGCCAATGGTGGAGCAGGCCTCATTCTCATCGGCCAGAGCACCCGCGAGAACGCGGAAATTCCAGTGAACTCCACCATTGTATTCGTGCGGCCAAGTACACCCGCCCCGGCCGAGACCGCATCATTCAAGTAGCTCGGGTGATGCGTATGTCCGCTTTACGCCAACAAGCGGCATTTGTGGGTACTCGCCCTGGTCGCGTCGAGGCACCTGAGAGTTTCAGCCTGGCGCTGTCGAAGGGATTGTCCGGGCTGATCATGCGGCTTGAGCTTGCGAGGCTAGGTGGGTCCGGGCTTCCGGTTCAACCCATTCGGAACGTCAATCCAACGGGACGTTCAAACTGGTACCTTTGGTGATGATGCCGCCACGGTTGCCAATCTCAATCGAACCATAGCGCTGCTTGAAACAATCGGGCAGCGGCCGGTCGCCTTCCATGCTGAGCCAAAGGCGCAACAGATGACGCTTTTGGCCTGCATCGGGCCAATCGCGGAATCCGGTCCGGTCATGCAGCAAGGCATGATTGTAAACGAACTGCATGTCACCCGGCTGAAGCCGCATGCCGAAATGCAGCGCGGGATCATTTGCGAGCGCGTCGAAGAGATCGAGCGCCTCGACGTGAGCCGGCGTCAGTCTCGGCGCATCGGGAAAGCGTTGCGCACTATCGATATACGGGCGCTGATAGAACCCGGTCAGGAACCCCGCATGCCAATTCAGCACCGGGATTTCAAGATATGGCTTTTCGTTCTCCGGCACCTCGCCTCGCCGGTCTGTCGCGATCGGATGAAACAAGAGAGCGGCAAGGTCGGGACGTCTGTCAAACATCTCGTTGTAGATCGTCGTCGTACTGACCAGGAGGGAATCCCCTCCCTCCATCGCCTCGCGAATGCATAACAATCCAACCACGTCGGACGAATCCGTGTGGAATGTCTGCCGTTCCGAAGTTTGATAAATTCGGGTGTTCGGATCCTTCGCATCGGCGCCGGTGTCACGGACGTGACCGAGAATGTGACCCGCTGCATTCTGGGACCGCGCCGATCCAAGATGCGCGCCTACTCCGCAAAAGATCGTAGCGGCGAACTCCTGGCTATATTTTGCCACCGGGAGGCCGCGGATGACTTCGAAGCCAAGGCCAGCCAGGAGCGTTGTCTTAACCTCTTCCAGATGCGCGCCGAAGCGGGGAAGCGGAAAGCTTTCCTTCGTGATCTCGGCGATTTTTTTGTTTCTGCCAAGAAATGTTTCAGCCGCGCCCTCAAGCTCGGCGATCTCGCCGGCCGCAAGCGATATCAACCATCGATCGGGATTGGCTTTCATCTCACCGCCCTGCCATGCGGATGGGATATCGACCTTCCCTGGAGGGCGATGGATCCCGCCGGGCACTGAGACCACATTCATCGTGTTGGCTCCTGGGGAGATTGGACGTCAGACATGGGGGCGGAAGACGTGGGAGCGGAAGACATAGTGGGCGGAAGAGATGCGGGCGGACGATCGACGATATTGTGCCGACCGCTTGTTTGCAACTTGACTGAAGCGCAGCCGTGAGCCGAGTGCACTATCGCCGCGACGAGGTCCGTTCCAGGCAGTCGCGTGTTAGGTGAGCCGCTTCCGCCAAAATGATTACAACACGGCCGCTCGTTCGACCGATCAAAGCCCGGGAAAAAATGGAAACAGCCGGAACGTTCGAGAAGCTGATTGAGTTGAAAGTCATGCGCCTTGCGCTTTGGTCAAGGCCGCACCAAGCGGCCCGATCAAGCTCCTGGAAAAGGCGAAAACTACTCTCCGGCGTGCCTTCTGCAGCACGGCCGCGCGAGGATCGCGATGTACACGACGGCGATATACGATGAGCTGAGCCAGATCGAGCGCGACGTCGTCGAAGGAGAACGGCGGCTCGCCGAGCAGGAGGCGCTGATCATTGAAATGAAGCGCCAGAATCAGGACACAGCCAAAGCTGAAGGCGAACTCGAACGAATGCGGATGGAGCAGCGAGATCGCGATCAGGATCGACAACGTCTGCTCTCACGGCTCCAACCCTGAAACAATTCGCCTCATGAGGCTGATCCGCCGAAGGCGTCGCGTCGCTGAGACGCGAGACCAGGCCAGGCGCGCTCGGCGAGAAGTACGGCAGGGGTTTACGCCCTTAGTATCGCCGGATCGATGTCCGAGGGCCTGTAAGCCATGGAATTGCCAAGCACGCAAACCAGAGAGTCCCACCTTCTTCGCTGTTCCATGTAGGATTCGCACGAATGCGGAAGATCGTCGGTGACACTGATACCTGCTTGCCGCAGCCGCCGTCGTGCATTGTCGAACCGGATCCGCCAGAGCTGCCGATCTCGGTCGTCGGCTTCAGCCGATGCTTTCTCGTGCAGGAAAACGTTGTTGAGGGTGGAAAGGAGCAGCAGCGCGGAGGACCATAGTTGGGTGACCGCGCCGGATTGCTTGAGCCAATCGGCGTCCTTCGGCAATGCACTTCGGATCAGCGAGACGGCATCGAGCACGATGAGTGACGACCGGGCGACGGAGTAGAACGGTTCAGGAAAGCGGAAGTAGAACAGGACGGGATAGAAGTGGTGAGCTTCTTTGGTATCGGTGACCTCCGCGGCCAACTCGGACAGATTGTTGTAGCCCGCGCTCAGCTGGTTATTTGCGAACAGATGCGCGAGCAGGTCCGCTGCATCGCCGGTCTCACCGCAAAGCGCGTGAATGTTGAGGCAAAGCGAGTTCCTGCTCCTGAGCGCGCCATAGATCTGCATCAGGTAAGTGATGGTGAGCGAAATGACCGACGTCCCGATCACCGAATTCAGGAGAAACAGGAGTTTCGCTCCGGCACTTTGCGGACCAAAGTTGCTGCCGCCTACGATCGAGAGGCTGCTTCCCGCCACGTAAAGCGCAGTCACGAAGTCGGTTGGAGTCTCCTGGTGGCTGCTTGTAATGCTGGTCCCGAGCTGAGGGTGCACAATCAGTGCAGCCCCGAGCGCGAGCAGAATCGACCAGGTGAGCAGCAAGGCGACCAGGATCAACGGGCCGCAGAATGAAAGCAAATGGCTGCCATTGCAGAGCGAGGAAAACCGGCGCAGTGCAAGCCAAACCAGTCTGGCCAGGCGGTCGCTGATAATTCCGGTGCCGGCGCGTGCGTAGAGAACCGTGAGGAATACGTCGGCAAGGACAAGTGCCATCAGCAGCGTGCCGGCCACAGGCTCAACCCAATGGGCCATCTGTCCTCCTCGTCCTAAGCCGCCTCCCGAGCCGCGCGCTTACTGCCGGTTCGGCTCGCGACTTGACCCGACGGTGTTCGCGTCGCTTGGCATGAACTTGAAAAGCGTGAAGTTCTTGTCCGTCCAGGCCATGTGGAACCAGGGTGAATCCTGGATATGCGACGCGGTGACATAGATTGCGCCGTCAGGACCTTGCGAGAAGGTGTCCGGCCAGCGCAGGCGCGAATCCGTCAACAGCTGTCGCACGGTCCCGTCGCTGGGGTTGAGGACCTTGACGGCATTGTCGGCGATCGAGCTTAGATAGATTTCGTCATGTTCGCCGGTCCAGAGCCCATCGACGGGCTCCGTCGTTGCCACTGTTTCCGGGCGAGCGTGAGCCGCCGCGTCCGCACTCTGGATGCTGGACGTGGCGATCCGGTAGAGCGTCTTTCCGGTCAGGGCCTGCCAATAGAGGGTGTTGCCGTCCTTCGACAGCGCCAGACTGTCGGCATTGAACAAGGGCTGCCGTCCGTCCGGCCGCCGCAACGGCTGGCCATCTGTCATCACGGTGACGCTCGGATCGAATTGGGTAGAAGGATCCTCGCTCAGCACCCGCCAAGCCTGCCCGGACTCGATGTTGAGAACAACCAGGCCGCCGGGCGAACCGGAATCGGTCAAATAGGCGAATTTTCCGTCGGGGGCGATACGGATGTCGTTGAGATAGCTGGCCGGACCAGCGACATCCGCCGCGATCGGAAAGATCCGCTTCACAGCGTTCGACTTCAGATCGACCTCGACGATCTTGGGTCCACCCTTCACAGTCTTCTCGGCATTGGGAGCCGCGGGATCGACGACCCAAAGTGATCCGCGCCGGTCCGCTACGACGCTTTGAACGCAGACGAAGTGATCATTGGGCGATACTTCTGACATTCGCGCGTTGCGCCAGCCGTTCCATTCCTCATTGGGATATGGCTTGGTCGAGCCGTCCGGCATGAGTTCGGCCACCGAAACCGGCGTATCCTCCGTCCAGCGCGGGAAGTTCACGAAGATGCGGCCGTCCGGGGCGACGGTGACGCCGGTCACCTGATGCTCGAATGTTGCGACCGATTGCAGCCGGCTGTCGCGACTTTCGACAAGAGGCGCGACAAGGCGCTGGGCCTTGGACTTGATATCAGCCGTTGCGGATTGCGCATGAACCGCGGACGAAATGGATAGCACGACTGCTACGCAGGAGCTGAACGCGATTGCACGCATGAGAGGCCCTTTCAAAAAGTTTAGGGCCCAATCCGGCTTTCCTTCGATCGTTCCTAGCACATCTGCCAACGCGCCTTTGACGGCTAGTTCCATCAAGCGGTCCAGCGATGATCGTTGCCGAGGTATATGGCAGGGCGAGCGAGACCATCGCCGCCATCGCGATCACAGTTCAAATCAGCAAATCATGATGCGCAGGTACAATCGCTTGATGCGCGCCGTTGTTGCCGTGATCGTCCGCGTGTCCGTTCAGTGCATGAGGGACGGGCTTGGCGAGGTCCTCCGCTTGACCATGCGGAACGTGCGGATCGAGCGTATTATTGAGCTGTTTCAGCTCAACGACCCCGACGAGAGTAGAAGGAGTTGGTCCGCTATCGAAGCGGAACACCGCTCCTTGCTCGAGGTCGCCGGTCTCCACCGCAGCTTTGGCGGGGTGTGCGTCTTCTGATGCACTTGCAGCAGGTTGCGCAACGTGTTGCGAGTTGCCGCGTCCAGCGTTACCGCCGGCTGCGACGCTCGGCTCTCCGATATCGGCTGCTTGCGATGCGTTGGCAGAGGTTGAGTGTAACTCGTCCTCCGAGTTGCCGTGGTCCACGGTGGTTGGTTCTGTCGTCTTCACTGCCCCCGCAGCGTGCGAAGCCGAAGCGTGATGCTCGCCGCTATCGCCCGTGCCGTTGCCCGGTTTGGACCCAGCTTCAGTCGATTCGGTGGATGCCACCTTTGCAGAGCCTGGCTCTGAAGCGTGCTGCGAGTTGCCGTGACCTCCGCTCGCGGCTATCGCGACGTCCGGATCGGTCTCAGCTGCGTCCGATGCGTTTGCAGCGGATGAGTGCCCGGACTTGCCGTGTTCCGCGGCACCTGGTTCTGCCGTCTTCGCTGGTCCGTGCGCAGCGTCAGAGGCCGAAGCGTTATGATGATCGGCGCCATAGGCGTTGCCCGGTTCGGAGCCAGCTTCAGTCGATTCGCTGGCCGCCGCCTTTGCAGACCCCGGCTGCGAAGTGTGCTGCGAGTTGCCGTGGCCTGCGCTAGCAGCCGCTGCGGCGCCCGGATCGATGTCGGTTGCGTCCGGCGCCGTTGAGTGCCCGGATTTGCCGTGTTCCGCCCCCGCTGGGTCTTCCTTCTTCGCTACCCCTCCCGCAGCCTCCGAGGCCTTATCGTGATGCTCGGCGGCATTGCCGACGCCCTTGCCTGGTTTGGAGCCAGCCTCAGTCGATGGCTCCGACGCATGCTTCGAGTTGCCGTGGCCTGCACTGGCAGCCGCTGCGGCGCCCGGATCGATATCGGCTGCGTCCGGTGCGTTTGAGTGTCCGGCTTTGCCGTGTTCCGCGCCCGCTGGCTCTTCCTTCTTCGCTGCCCCTCCCGCAGCCTCCGAGGCCTTATCGTGATGCTCGGCGGCATTGCCGACGGCGTGGCCCGGTTTGGAGCCAGCTTCAGTCGATTCGTCGGCTGTCGCCTTTGCAGACCCCGGCTCCGAAGCATGCTTTGAGTTGCCATGACCCGCGTTGGCGGCCGTTGCGACGTCCGGATCGGTCTCAGCTGCGTCCGGTGCTTTTGCAGCGTTTGAGTGCCCGGCTTTGCCGTGTTCCGCGCCGTCTGGTTCTGCCTTCTTCGCTGACTCTCCCGGAGCCTCCGGGCCCTTATCGTGATGCTCGGCGCCATTGCCGACGCCGTTGCCTGGTTTGGAGCCAGCTTCAGTCGATGGGTCCGAAGCGTGCTGCGAATTGCCGTGCCCCGCGCTGTCGGCGGTGACGACGCTGGGTTGGCCGATCTCGTTCGGTGCAGTCGATGAAGCCCCGGCGCCTGTGTTGATCGGCCCATTGTTCGATGTCACATTTGCGATTGTCGGGGCCGGCGCGCTATGCGCAAGCTCGATGGATGATGCGTGAGCCGACGCGGCGGACGCACCATCGCTCCCTTCCGTTGCATCCGCCGACGCGTCTGTGGAGCTTCCGAACCTCGTTGACGTTCCCAAGCCGGTCCGGGCCTGCCCGAACTGGAAACCCGAGCCGTTATTGGCCAGAAGGGCCCAGGCTCCAGCCGTCCCGAGCGAGCTCTCGCTCCCCTCGATAGTGGTTTGGACATGGTCCTTGCTCGAAACAGTCTCATCGGTTTCGGTCGCCGATATCAGCACTGCTTCGAGCTGCTCCAGGGTAGCCACGACAGCCGCGCTATCCGGCGCGGAGGCGGCATCCGCCTCCGCAATGGATACAATCCCCTCCAGATGGATTTCCAGCAGGCCGCGATCGCCGACATCAAGCACACGATCGGTCGCATTCACGTAGACGATCGTTTCGTTGCTTGCGGAGTCGTAGACCCAGGCGAGTGTATGTGGCGGTATAGACTTGGCTGCCGCCGTCACATGCAGCCAGGCAAGCGCTCCGAAAGCCGCAAGATTGATCCTGCCCGGCCCAGATGCGAAGTCGAACACGGTGTCGGAAGCTGTCGACTTGGAGTCGATCGGGGAACGATAAACTACGTTTCCAACGTTGCCGCCTACGCCGATACTGGCATCGTGACCAAGGTCCGCGCCAACAGGTTTGTGAAGATTGTCACCCGCATCGTCCGCGCCCCTTTGGCCCGGAGCGCCTTCTTGAGCGGCGTTGTCGTGTCCAGTGGTCACACCGGCGGAAGACAGGCGGATGTCGTGCGAAAGGAACCCCGGCGCTGAATTGTCGTCATGATTGGCGGCAGCATGGCTGATCGCGGCCAGTTTTGTGGTCGCACTCTCTTGGGTGACGGCCAGGATGCTGTCGATCGAGGCTTCACGGAGGTCATGCGCGTGCGCGGCGAGATGAGGGTCCTGCAGTGCGTAGATCAACGCACCGGTGAGAATAGCAAAGTTGCCAGATCCTCCGTGCATCGACATCGCATTGGAAAGAAGCCGCGGGAATTGATGTTCCGGGGCCGGGTCGTCACCGGTCTGTATGTCGATCGCTTCTCGCAGTAAGCGCGCAGGAAGATCGGGCGCGCTCGATCCAGCAGGAGCGTGGTGCGTCCACGGTGTCGCGCCTCCGGATTGCTCGGCCGTGCGCAGCGCTTCCATTGCCGCCGCCGGGTTCGTGATTTGGGCGGCCTTGGCGAACAGATCTCTCTGGGCTTGCGTCGGCGTCTCGCCGGATTCCCAGACCACGAGGTGCCGGAGAATTCCTTTTTTCCAGGGCTCGTACGCGGCGTGCTCGTCCGCGTGGCCGTTGCCGTTCTGATCCGAAAAGATGTCGTTCGCTTCCGACGCCTTGAGTTCGTCCGCAATAGCGAACGCCAGAAAGGCCAGCGAGAGCGCGGCCAGGCCGGAGGGGCGTTGCAGCAACGCAATGGTCGCGAGCACAGTCCTGTTGGTGATCTCAAGCTTCTGGAAAATATTGTAGAGGTGGACTTTGACCGTCCCGTCGGACACGTTGAGCTGGCGCGCGATCTCCTTGTTCGACAGTCCTTCCGCCACGAGTCGTGCGATTTGACGTTCCCGTTGCGTCAACAGCTCCAGCATCTTTTCGACTTTGCCGTCGCCGTCCGCTTCCTTGCCGGCTGCCGAGAGATCGGACTTCGCCAGTGCCACACCGCTCTTCGTCATCAGCCGCAGCGATCGCAGCATCGTGGCGGGAGAGGCATATTTCGAAATTGCGCTGCAGGCGCCGGCTGCGATGGCGGAAGTCAGATCGTGGTCGGTGTCGGACTCGGTAAAGAACACCAGGCGCGTGGAGAGCTTCTCAGCTTTCACGATCGCGAGGATCTCGGCGACCGTCAGATCCGGCACCTTGTCGGCAAGAAGCGCGACGTCAGGTGTCAGCTTCCGGATTGCTTGGAGGCAGCTTGTCCGATCGCTGGACGCTGCGACAACGTCGAAATCCGGCTGCGTCCCGAGGACCGACCTCAGTCCCTGCAAAACGATCGGCTGTGGATCGACGAGCAGAAGCCGGATGGGCTTGAGTATCCCCTGCCTGGCGGACGCGTCCAACATCGATCTTGCCCTCGGCCCGGTCCTCTATGTCCTTCGGCATATGGCCGTGGCCGGGTGGGATATTAAAATCATAGGAGGCTTGGTGGTTCCCCGGCCTGAACCAGATTTGGACGCATGTGAGTGAAAAATATGTCCTTTGACCCCATGGCCGTTGCAGTCGACTGGCTTGATGCCTATCGCGCGGGCGATATCGAAGCGATTTTGGAACTTCATGCCGAGGACGCCGTGGTCCACTGCGGCTGCGCCGGCGGCCGAACCATCACCGGCCGTGAGGCACTTCGTGCCTATTGGGTCGATCACCTCCGAAAATATCCGGCAGGCACGTTGGATGATCTCAATCCCTGGCGCAACGACGGTACCATTATCTCTTACCTCACCAGTGCCGGCGTCATGAGTGCACTTTTGGCGTTTGACGCCGCCGGCAGGATCAAGGAACTGGACTGCAGTCCCTCACGCTAGACCTGCGGCGTGATTCAAGCCGGCAGCGGGGCACGTGCCACATCCGACTTGATTAGATGAGCTGCCTCGCCGCAGCCGAGATCATCACCAGCCCGCCGGCGATCACGGCGACGTCGAGGATCGCGGTGTGGATGTGCACCGGCATCCGCTCGACGAAGGCCTTGGCCAGGAACGCGCCAGGGATCGCGATTGCTCCGATCAGCAATGCAAAGGCGAGCACCTGCGCGGTGACGGCACCGGCGAGGCCGAACACCGAGATCTTGATGAGGCCGGTGCCGAGCGAGATCATGGCATCGGTCGCGATCACGGCGGCGCCTTCGAGGCCGGCGGCCATCAGCAGCGACAGCAGGATCACGCCGGAGCCGGAGGTGCCGCCGACCAGCACGCCATAGCCGACCGAGCCGGCCGCGAGACCGGTGTCGCCGATCCTGACCTGGCGGCGGCGGAGCACACGGCGCAGCGGCACGCTCAGGATCAGCATGGAGCCGATCACCAGCGCCGCGCCGGCATTGGTGAGGCGGGTATAGCCGTAGGCACCAAGCGCTGTCGTCAGTGCCGCACAGGCCAGCACGATCAGCGCGCGGCGGCGATCGGCATAACGGAGATAGGCAAGCGCGCGGCTGGAATTGGTGAAGATCGCGGAGATCGCGATGATCGGCACCACGGGCTCGGCGCCAACGAGAGGCACGAGCACCAGCGGCATCAAGGCGCCGGTGCCATAGCCGGCGAGACCACCGATCACGGACGCAAACAACGCCATCGACGCGACCAGCAGGAGCTGGAAGATCGAGATGCCGGCGAAGCCCGAGATGATGGTCAATGTTTCCGTTCGCGGTTGATGCGTGGAAGCGGGCGCGGCTTCCTCTAGTGGAAAATCCGCCGCAAGCCAAGCGTCTTCGGCGCGTGTCAACAAGCAGCCGGCCGCCGGATGGAGCGCCGCTTTGGCTGGCGCGAGTGCGTCAGAACCGGAAGTTCACTCCCATGCGCACGATGTCGTACGCGTTGCTGAACCTGACATTGACGAAGCCATTGCCGGTCGCCGGGCTCTGCACCGTCAGCTTCACGTTCTGGTGGCCGAGGTCCATGTGCAGATATTCGGCCTTGATCGTGACGTTCGGGAGCACCGCATATTCAAGGCCGCCACCGGCTGTCCAGCCGACCGACGTCTGTGACGAGGAGCCCGCGAGGCAGGTCGTGAAGCCGGGACAGAAAATCTGCGTGGCGAATCCGGCGCCGACGCTCCAGCCCAGCGGACCAATGATCGCGATGGCAGCCTGTGCCTTCGTTCCACCATAGGCGAGGCCGCCTGTGCCGAAAGCGAGGAGGCGATCGCTCAACAAATAGCCGATCCGGCCGCGCAGGGTGCCGTACCAGTCGAGTTGATGGGAAGACGCGGCCGAGAGCGTGACACCGCCCTCATCGGGCGCTCTGAACAAGCTATTGCCCTTGATGTTGGCGTATTGCAGGTCGGCTTCGAAACCCGTGACCCAGTTGCGCTCGATCTGCCAATTGTAGCCGATCTGTCCGCCACCGGTGAAGCCGGACGCGCGAAGAGGTTGCCGGTAGGCGGGATGGTTATCGGCCGCGTCTTCGTCCCCGTGCGACGAACTCGTCACCAACTCATCGCTGAACACAGTGCCCGCGCCGCCGCCGAGATTCGTCACCGGATCGGCAAAGTAATCGCCGGTGTAAGCCGCGCTCTTGTCTTGCCAACCGTAGCCGGCATTCACGCCACCGTACCATCCGGTCCAGCCATAGACAGGGACCGGGTTTGCCTTCACTGGCAGGTCGGCTGCCGATGCCGACGACAGCATCATGCCTGAAACAACAGCGGCCGCGATCGATTTTCTCATGTTTATGAATTCCCAATAAGTCCGTCGCTCGGAATGACTACCGGGCCGCGCCTGGGCCGTCTTGTCCGCGAAGGTGCTGGGCTTGATCGAAACGGTACGGCAGTGGGATCGCTGGCGAATGTGTTTTCGGCGCAACGCTCGGCAGCCGAAAACTTGACCTATCCGGCACTGAACTTGACCTGGAATGCACAGCGGTCCGCTTTTGCATCACATCGATGGACAGGTACCACGATGCCTTTCACGCCGCCTCATGGTACCAATGGAACCGGCACGCGAGGATCATCGACGGACATGCCGAAGGTAGAATTTTCATCGGACCAGCTTCCATCCTACCTGAATGACAAGGCCCGTTTCCGGCTGTGGCACGAGATATGGATGGAGCAACTCGGCAAGGCGGAGATGAAGCACGCCGAGGACAAGCCCTTCTACACCGCGTCGAAGAATGTCCTTCTCGGCGAATTGAGCGTCGGCCGGTTTACCACCACGACGGGGCACTACGTGCGCACGCGCAAGCACGTGGCCAACGATCGCGATGACATCCTGGTCGGCTTTTATCGCAGCCCCCAGCCGCAATTATGGACAGTGGGAAACCAGGGCTTCGAGCTGAAATCGGGAAGCGTCGTCGCCTTCAACATCGCCCAACCGGTCTCGAGCTTCACGGACGGCCTCACGGCGTGGAATTTGGCATCGATACCTCGTGCGCAAATTCTGAAGCTTGTTCCGCATGCCGATCATCGCGCGGCCATGTTGCTCGACCCGGCCAATCCGGCGGTACGGCATCTCGAGCGCACCATCAATTTTCTCCTCGAAGCCGATGAAGTCTACGAAGACCCGGAGCTGATGCGGCGCGCCAAGGCCATGCTGGGAGACTTGATCGTGTTGGCGCTCGGCGCGCGCGGCGAAGTCGCGGAGATTGCGGCGGAACGTGGCTTGCGCGCCGCGCGGCAGCGCGAGCTGATCGCAATGATCGAGAAACGCTTCGCCGAGCCGTCTCTGTCGACCACGGCGATCGCGGATGCCCTTAAGCTGTCGCGCCGCTATGCGAGCGATCTGCTGCTCGAGAGCGGCGCGACATTCTCCGAGCGCGTCCTTGAACTGCGCCTGCAGAAGGCACGCGCCATGCTGTCGGACGTTCGCTACGACCACACCAAGGTGAGTGACATCGCCTTTGCCTGCGGCTTCAATGAAGTGACTTACTTCAATCGCCGCTTCCGCGATCGCTTCGGCTGCTCACCGACGCAATATCGGATGGGACCGAACCACGGCGCCACATGAGACGATGGTCACGTTCTCTCATCGCGGCTGATGCGTGCCGCAGCTTGATCGGCGATGGAAGCGAGGGCGGCTTCCTCTAGGGGAAAATCCGCCGCAAGCCAAGCGTCCTCGGCGAGCGTCAACACATGTCCGAGCGAGGGTCCTTCCGCCATGCCGCGCGCGATGAAGTCGGCGGCGCGAAGCGGAAATTTCGGCGCGGTCCAGCGCTGCGGCAGCTCGGCGAGCGCACGCCATCGCGACGCCCCGACGTCGCCGCCGGCTCGCGCCCAGCCCAGCAACACGCGATCGTGATAGCGCTCCGCGCCGAGCCGGTAGAGCAGCCGCCGCGCATCGGCTTCGCGCTTGGTGGCCAGGCGCCACCAGCGATGCCCCATCGAATCCAGCGCCTTGGTTTCCGCATTGGAGAGCCTCAAGCGCGTGGCGACGCGCTTGGCGTCTTCGGTCACAGCGACCGTCAGCGCGGCGAGCCGGCGCGTGCTGCTTGCGGTAAGGCCGAGCTCGCGCTCGATCGCGATCATCGCCGAGAGCGGCCCGGTGTAGACCACGCCGCCGGTCAGCGCCTGCAGCAATCCGCCATCCGCCATGGCGAGCGCGGCGGCAGAGGCGCCCTGAGCGACCAGCAGCTTCAGCATCTCCATGCGCAGCCGCTCGGCCGACAGGCTCGCTATGCCCGCGCGTCCTCGGATGCAGGCGAAATAGCCGTCGCGGTCGGGATCGCCGGCACCGAAGGCGGCGTGGATGCGGAAGAAGCGCAGGATGCGCAGGAAATCCTCGGCGATGCGCTGGTCGGGATCACCGATGAAGCGCACGCGCCGCGCCGCCGCATCCGCGATGCCTCCGACGTAGTCGTGGACGACACCGTCGGCATCGACCGACAGCCCGTTCATGGTGAAGTCGCGGCGTTCGGCGTCCTTCACCCAGTCGCGGCCGAACGCGACCTTGGCCTTGCGGCCGAAGGTCTCGGTATCCTCGCGCAGCGTCGTGACTTCGTACGGTTGGCTGTCGATGACGAGCGTGACGGTGCCGTGGTCGATGCCGGTCGGCACGGCCTTGATGCCGGCGCTCTTGGCCCGCCGCATCACCTCGTGCGGGAGCGCCGTGGTCGCGATGTCGATGTCACCGGGCACGAGGCCGAGCAGCGCGTTGCGCACGGCGCCGCCGACGACCCGTGCCTCCTCGCCATCCGCGTTGAGCAATTGCAGGACGCGCGCGGTCCCGCCCGAAATCAGCCAGGGCGCATCGGCGAGCATGGGCACCGCGCTCATCGGCCGGCCCTATCTTTCCACGCCCGGCACGAGCTTGCCGTTCTCGACGTGGGCGGGGACATAGGTCGAATCCGGCGCCGCGCCGGAGAAATGCGCAAACCCGATCAGCCCCGCGATCACCAGCACGAGCGCCGCCAGCATGAGACGCGCGACGATGGTGATCGGCCAGGACGATTGCACGAACAGGCCGGAGCGCGTGGCGGCCAGGAACAGCGCATAGACGGCAAAGGGAACGAGGAAGATTCCGATCTCGGTCAGGATCGGTCTGATCATGATGAATAGATCCGCTCATAGAGCACACGGAGCATGCCGGCCGTCGCACCCCAGATGTAGCGTTCGGCAAACGGCATCGCGTAGTAGGACCGCTCCATGCCGCGGAATTCCTTGCTGTGCACCTGGTGGTTGGCCGGGTTCATCAGGAAGGATAGCGGCACTTCGAACGCGTCATCAACCTCGGAATGGTTGATCGTCAGCTCAAAACCCGGGCGCACCCTGGCAACCGTCGGCAGGATGCGGAAGCCGAAGCCGGTGCCGTAGAGATCGAGATATCCGATCGGCTCGACGAAGTCTCTGGACAGCCCGACCTCCTCCTCGGCCTCGCGCAGCGCCGCATCGAGCGGCGAGCGGTCAGTCGCGTCGATCTTGCCGCCGGGAAAGGCGATCTGGCCGGCATGGTCGTTCAGATGCGCCGAGCGCTGCGTCAGGAGGATGGTCGGCTCGGGATGATCGACCACCGCGATCAGGACCGCCGCCGGCCGCACCGGCTGCTCGCGCGCGATGATCTCGAGCATCTTGTCGGTGCCGGGATCGCCCGAGGCCGGAATGATGTTGGGATCGTAGAGTCCGGGCGGAACGTCGAAGCCGAGACGCGCGGCAGAGCGGGCGAAGAAGTCGGCCGCACCGATCACGGCGGGATCGTTCCTGGAGATAGGCTTGTTCAAAGCGCGGCCCTCACCTGCTCCGCATCGGCCATGGCGAAGAATTCGCCGGCCGATTCGACACCGAACATCGGCTGGCCATCGACCATCCGCTCCTCACCCATGTCAACCAGATCGTAATAGAGCGCGCGGGTGACCTTGGCCCAGAGCTCGGCGCGGACATGCAGATAGGGCGTCAGCCCACCGTCTCTGGCCTGCACGAAGCGCAGCCGGTGCGCCGCATCGCAGGTGACCCAGTCGTCGACATTGGTGCGGAAGCGGAGCACGCGGTGGTTGTCCTCACCGTCCTTCTGCATCTCGACCGCCATGAACGGCGCGTCGTCGACGCGAATGCCGACCTTTTCCACGGGCGTGACGAGGAAATGCTTGTCGCCTTCACGCTTGAGGATGGTCGAGAACAGGCGAACCAAGGCATGACGGCCGATTGGCGTCCCCAAGTAGAACCAAGTACCATCCGACGCGATTCGCATGTCGAGATCGCCGCAGAACGGCGGATTCCACAAATGCACCGGAGGCAGGCCCTTTTTGGCACCTTCGGCATCGGCAGCAGTTTTGGCAGCGGCAGTCAGCCCCTCGAGACCGCGATCGACGCTCTGCCCTTGGTTCGCCATGGTTTGCCCTGACTCTGTCACTTGGCACGATCGGTTATTTGGCACGATTGGTGCAGGTTTACGTTGTATCCGGGTGCTCGGTTCCACCCCGCATTCGTCCGGTGTGGAGGTCGCCACTTCGTGATGCCCTACATATCCCTAAGCCGATAAGGTGGGGATAGGTTAATTCAACGAATACATGGCCTTCCTGCAAGTCTAGCATAGGGCCCACGTCTCGAGTTGAGGACGTGATGACATGACGACGCAAGCGAGCCGCATGGCAGGCTGAAGGAGCTAACGGATGGCGGAGAGTGTCGAGAAGCTCGAAGACGGTGTCGTCCGTTCGGCCGAGCAGGTGTCGAGCCAGATTCGCGCGGCAAAGGATGCGATCGCATCCGTCATCTTCGGTCAGGATCGCGTGATCGAGAACACGCTGGTCACCATCCTCTCCGGCGGCCATGCGCTGTTGATCGGCGTCCCCGGTCTCGCCAAGACCAAGCTGGTCGAGACGCTCGGCATCACCCTCGGCCTCGATGCCAAGCGCATCCAGTTCACGCCCGATCTGATGCCGTCCGATATTCTCGGCGCCGAAGTGCTCGACGAGAGCACTAGCGGCAAGCGTGCCTTCCGCTTCATCTCCGGCCCCGTGTTCGCGCAACTGCTGATGGCCGACGAGATCAACCGCGCCAGCCCGCGCACGCAGTCGGCGCTGCTGCAGGCGATGCAGGAGCAGCACATCACCGTTGCCGGCGCGCGTCACGATCTGCCGAAGCCGTTCCACGTGCTCGCCACGCAAAACCCGCTGGAGCAGGAAGGCACCTATCCGCTGCCTGAGGCCCAGCTCGACCGTTTCCTGATGGAGATCGACGTCGACTATCCCGACCGCGACGCTGAGCGCCGCATCCTGTTCGAGACCACCGGCGCCGACGAGACGCTGGCGAAGGGCGCGATGACCCCTGACGCGCTCATCACCGCGCAGCGACTGATCCGGCGCCTGCCGGTCGGCGATTCCGTGGTCGAGGCGATCCTGTCGCTGGTGCGCTCGGCCCGTCCCGGTCCGGACGGCGGCGACACCAGCAAGTTCATCGCCTGGGGCCCGGGCCCGCGCGCCAGCCAATCGCTGATGCTCGCGGTGCGCGCACGCGCGCTGATCGACGGCCGTCTCGCGCCCTCGATCGACGACGTGCTCGACCTCGCCGAGCCCGTGCTGAAGCACCGCATGGCGCTGACGTTCCAGGCGCGCGCCGAAGGCCGCACGATTCCGGACGTGATCAAGCAGCTCAAGACACGGATCGGTTGATGGCGGCGGAGAACGGGCACGCAGCAAAGGAGATCATCGCGATCCGACGTGCCGATGGCGAAAGCCGCACGCTCGCCGCTTCGCTGCCGCGCCTGGTGCTCGAGGCCCGCCGTATCGCCGCCAACGTCATTCACGGTTTGCACGGCCGCCGTCGCGCCGGCTCCGGCGAAAACTTCTGGCAATACCGCCGCTTCGTCTCCGGCGAGCCGTCGCAGAACGTCGACTGGCGGCGCTCGGCGCGCGACGATCTTCTCTATGTCCGCGAACTCGAATGGGAAGCCTCGCACACGGTCTGGATCTGGCCCGACCGCTCGCCTTCGATGGCCTTCGCTTCAAAGCAGGCGCGCGAATCCAAGCTCGAGCGGACGCTGATCGTCGCCTTCGCGTTGGCCGAGCTGCTCGTCTCCGGCGGCGAACGCGTCGGCATTCCCGGGCTGATGGCACCGACTGCGAGCCGCAGCGTCATCGACAAGATGGCGCAGGCGATGCTGCATGACGATGCCGACCGCTTGAGCCTGCCGCCTTCCTTCGTGCCCGCGGCGCTGGCCGAGACGATCGTGCTATCAGATTTCTGGTCGCCGATCTCCGAGATCAGGACCACGCTCGCCGGCCTGTCCGGCTCCGGTGCGCATGGCACGCTGGTGCAAATCGTCGATCCCGCCGAGGAATCATTCCCGTATTCCGGCCGCGTCGAGTTCGTCGAGCCCGAAGGGTTCGGCGTGATCACCGCCGGCCGCGCCGAGAGCTGGGCGCAGGATTACACCGCGCGGCTCGCGCTGCACCGCGACCAGATCCGCGCCGAGACCAACAAGCTCGACTGGCTGTTCACGACGCATGCGACCGACCGCTCGGCCGCCGAGCTCTTGCTGTTCCTGCATGCCGGCATGCAGGTGAGCAAATCGGGCGCCCGCACCACCACGATCAAGGCGGGGCCGGCAGCATGATGGGACTGCCGCTCGCCTTCACCGAACCGCTGCTCCTGATCGGCCTCGTCAGCCTGCCGGTGCTGTGGTGGCTGTTGCGCGTGATGCCGCCGCGGCCGCGCCGCATCGAGTTTCCGCCGACGCGCCTGCTGTTCGACATCGCACCGCGCGAAGAGACGCCGTCGCGGACGCCGTGGTGGCTGACCGCATTGCGGCTGCTGGCTGCGGCGCTGGTCATTTTCGCCGCCGCCGGCCCGATCTGGAATCCGCAAACAGGCGCGGCCGCGAGCAAGGCGCCACTGATGATCATGTTCGACGACGGCTGGAGCGCGGCCTCGAACTGGGACATCCGGATCAGGGCCGCCGACGAATTGATCGCCAGTGCCGAGAACGATCGCCGCGCGATTGCCCTGGTGCCGCTGTCCGAGCCGAACCGCGATATCACCCTGATGCCGGCGGGCGCCGCGCGCGTCGCGCTGCGGCAACTGACGCCAAAGCCGTATTCGATCGAGCGCGTCGAGACCCTGACCGCAATCGATCGCTTCCTGAAAGCGACCGGCGACTGCGAGATCGCCTGGCTCTCCGACAGCGTCGACACCGGTCGCGGCGAAGAATTCGTGACGGGCCTCGGCAAGACCATCGGCGATCGCAGCCTGACCGTGTTCGAAGGCGGCACCTCCCCGGCCCTGGCCCTGGTCGCGGCCGAGAACGCCGCCGCCAAAATGACGGTGAAGGTGCTGCGCACCGACGGCGGAATCGCCATCGGCACCGTGCGCGCACTGGACCAGAAGGCCTCGCCGATCGGCGAAGCGCGTTATTCGTTCGGCCCGCAGAACAAGGAAACCGAAGCATCGTTCGATCTGCCGGTCGAGCTGCGCAACGACATCACGCGCCTTGAAATTGCCGGTGAGCGCTCCGCAGGCGCGGTGCAGCTGCTCGACAAGCGCTGGCGCCGCCGCGCCATCGGCATCGTCTCGGGCTCCACCAGCGAGACCGCGCAGCCGCTGCTGGCGCCGACCTTCTATCTCACCCGCGCGCTGGCGCCGTTCGCCGACGTGCGGCTCGCCTACAAGGGCTCGCCGCAGCAGGGCATCACGCAGTTCCTCGACCAGAAGCTGCCGATGATCATCCTCGCCGATGTCGGCACCATCGCCCCTGAAATCCGCGAGCGTCTCAATGCCTGGATCGACCAGGGCGGCGTGCTGGTGCGGTTCGCCGGTCCGCGGCTGGCGCAGGCCGAGGACGATCTCGTTCCGGTCAAGCTGCGCAAGGGCGGCCGCACGCTCGGCGGCAGCCTGACCTGGGAAAAGCCGCAACATCTGGCCTCCTTTGCCGCCGATGGTCCGTTTGCCGGCGTCGTGGTCCCCAAGGACGTCACGATAAGCCGCCAGGTGCTGGCCGAGCCCGATGCCGTGCTCGCCACCAAGAGCTGGGCGTCGCTGGAAGACGGCACGCCGTTGGTAACAGGCGAGCATCGCGGCAAGGGCGTCGTCAGCCTGTTCCACGTCAGCGCCGACATGCGCTGGTCGGATCTGCCGATGTCGGGCACCTTCGTCGAAATCCTGCGGCGCGTCGTCGACATGTCCGGCTATACCGCCAAGCCAGGCGCAGGCGTTGCCACTGAAGGGACCGCCGAGACGGTGGCGCCGTTGCACATCCTCGACGGCTTTGGCGCTTTTGGTCCGCCGCCGGCCGCCGCCAAGCCGCTGCCCGCGGATTATCGCGACCGCGCCACACCCGATCATCCGCCGGGCTTTTATGGTCCGGCAGAAGGACCGCTCGCCGTGAACACGCTTGCCAGCGCCGACCGTATCGCAGCCCTGAACACCGCGAGCCTGCGCGCCCGGCATGCCACCTACACCAACGCCGAGCCGCAGGATTTGCGCGGCTGGCTGCTGTCGACTGCGCTCGCGCTGTTCCTGATCGACGCCATCATTGTCGCGGTGCTCGGCGGCGGCCTCGCCGCGCTGCTGCGCCGCCGCGCCGCGCCCGCGATGATCGTCGTTGGGTTGGCTCTCGCGGGCCTCGCCTCGTTCGTGCCGACGCCGTCGCACGCGGACAGCGCGTCCGACGAGTTCGCGATGAAGGCGGTGTCGCAGACCCGCCTCGCCTATGTCGTGACCGGCAATGCCGACGTGGATTCCATCGTCAGGGCCGGGCTGTCAGGACTGACGCTGTTCCTGGCGCAGCGCACCGCGCTCGAGGCCGGCGATCCCGTCGGCATCGATCCGGCGCGTGACGAACTCGCCTTCTTCCCGCTGATCTACTGGCCGATCGTGCCGGGCGCGCCGAAGCCGTCGCGGGACGCCATCAACAAGATCGACGCCTACATGAAGCAGGGCGGCACCGTGCTGTTCGACACCCGCGACGCGGTCGAAGCGCCGCCTGGCGCGAACGGCGCCGCACAGACCCCCGCCATGCAGACGCTCCGCGAGATCCTGTCCTCGCTCGACGTGCCTGAGCTGGAGCCGGTGCCGCGCGAGCACGTGCTGACCAAGACCTTCTTTCTCCTGCGCGACTTCCCCGGCCGCTTCACCACCGGCCAGACCTGGGTCGAGACCTTGCCGCGTGAAGACGATGACGACGGCGCGCAACGGCCGGCACGCGGCGGCGACGGCGTCTCGCCGATCATCATCACCTCGAACGACCTGGCCGGCGCATGGGCCGTGCGGCCCGACGGCCAGTCCATGCTGCCGGTGACCGGCGGCGACCCCCGCCAGCGCGAATTCGCCTACCGCGCCGGCGCCAACATTGTGATGTACACGCTGACCGGCAACTACAAGGCCGATCAGGTGCACGCGCCGGCCCTGATCGAACGGCTGGGGCAGTAGGATCGATATGAATTACGGCATCGCATTCACGCCGCTCGTTCCCACGATCGTCCTGTGGCTCGCGCTGGCCGCGATCGTCGTCATCGCGCTCGTGCTGCTGCTGGCACGTGCGCGCGGCGCTGCCGTGCGCGTGGCCGCGTTGGCGCTGTTCCTGCTGGCGCTCGCCAATCCCTCGTTCACCCGCGAGGACCGCGATCCCCTCACCTCGGTCGCCGCAATCGTCGTCGACAAGAGCCCGAGCCAGAATTTCGGTAATCGCAATCGCGAGGCTGCGCAGGCGCAGGAAGCGCTGGTCGACAGCCTGAAGAAGATCAAGGGGCTCGAGGTCCGCGTCGTCGATGCCGGACAGGCCGACGGCGAGACCGACGGCACCAAGCTGTTCGGGGCGCTGGCGTCGGCCTTGTCCGACGTGCCGGTCGACCGCGTCGCCGGTGCGTTCCTGATCACCGACGGCCGCGTCCACGACATACCGGCCAACGCCGCCGGGCTCGGCTTCCAGGCTCCGGTGCATGCGCTGATCACCGGGCAGAAGGACGAGCGCGATCGCCGTATCGCCATCATCGCGGCGCCGCGCTTCGGCATCGTCGGGCAGCCCCAGACCATCACCTACCGCCTCGACGACCAGGGCGTCAGCGGCGAGCGCGCCAAGGTCACGGTCCGCAGGGACGGCGAGGTCATCAACGAGCGCACGCTTTCGAGCGGCCAGGCCGCAAGCGTGGAGGTCGACATCAAGCATTCCGGGCCGAACATCGTCGAGATCGAAGCCTCGCCGCTCGAGCGGGAATTGACGCCGGTGAACAACCGCGCCGTCGTCGCCATCGACGGTGTGCGCGACAAGCTGCGCGTGCTGCTGGTCTCCGGCGAGCCGCATTCCGGCGAGCGCACCTGGCGCAACCTGCTCAAGTCCGATGCCAGCGTCGATCTCGTCCACTTCACCATTCTGCGGCCGCCGGAGAAGCAGGACGGCACGCCGATCAACGAATTGTCGCTGATCGCGTTTCCGACCCGCGAGCTGTTCCAGCAGAAGATCAACGAATTCCAGCTGATCATCTTCGACCGCTATGCCCGCCAGGGCGTGCTGCCGATCGCTTATTTCGACAACATCGCAGGCTACGTTCGTTCCGGCGGCGCGGTGCTGGTCTCGGCCGGCCCCGACTACGCGTCCAACACCAGCATCTGGCGCACGCCGCTGGATTCGGTGCTGCCGGCAGAGCCCGTCGGCGTGACGGAAAAGCCGTTCTACGCGCATCTGTCCGACGTCGGCAAACGCCATCCCGTCACGCGTGGCCTCGAGGGCTCGGCCTCCGAGCCGCCGCGCTGGAGCAGGTTCTTCCGCACCGTCGATACCCGCAATGCGGTCAACCCGCCGGTCATGACGGGCGTCGATGGCAAGCCGCTGCTGTTCCTGTCGCGCTTCGGGGAGGGCCGCGTCGCACTTCTACTCTCCGACCACATCTGGCTGTGGGCGCGCGGCTATGAAGGCGGTGGTCCGCATCTCGACCTGTTGCGGCGGATGTCGCACTGGCTGATGAAGCAGCCGGATCTGGACGAGGAAGCGTTGCGCCTGCAGGTGCAGGGCAAGAATCTCGTGGTGGTGCGCCAGACCATGGCCGACAGCGTTCAGCCGGTGAGTGTGACCTCGCCGTCCGGCGTGTCGCGCGACCTGACGCTTGCAGCCGGCGATCCCGGCGAATGGCGCGCCAGCCTGCCGGCGAGCGAGCTCGGCCTGTGGCAAGCCACCGACGGCACGCTGAAGGCGCTGATCAATGTCGGCCCGACCAATCCGAAGGAGTTTTCGGAAGTCACCTCCACCACCGAGACGTTGAAGCCCCTGACCCAGGCGACCGGCGGTGACGCCGTGCGGGTGGTCGACGGCGCCAGCGTCGAGCTGCCGCGCATCCTGCCGGTCCGCTCGGCGAGCGTCTTCCATGGTGACGGCTGGATGGGCGTGCGGATGCGCGACGCCAGCGTGGTGAAGGGCGTCGGCGTGCTGCCGATCTTTGCCGGCCTGATCGGGTTGCTGCTGCTGCTCGGCGCGTTTGCCGCGACGTGGATGCGCGAAGGGCGCTGATCGCTCTGTTGCGCGAACGACACATCCGGCAATCGCCCGAACGGATCATTGTGGCTGCGGTTGACATTCGCTGACGGATCGCGCGATGTTACATTATAACATCGCGGGATCAGGGGATGATACCTCGCGATGTGGGGTGGCGTTTCCAGATGAAGTGGTTCCGGTCGAATATCAGGCACGGCGCCCGGCTCGCGATCTTCGCGATGCTGGTGCAGTTCGCGCTGACGTTCGGCCACAGCCATTGGTTCGCCCAGGCCGCTCCCCTCGCCCAGCCCTCGCTGCAGCAGACCGACAGCGCCCAAGCTCTCGCTTCGATCGACCGCGCCGCGGTCGAGCGGCAATCGCCGTTGGCTCCCGACCGGGAGCACCCGGGCGAGGACAATTGCGCGATCTGCGCATTGGTCGCGATGGCCGGCACCGTCATGTTCGCGGCGCCGCCTGTGTTGTTGCTGCCGCAGGCGATCGAGCTGCTCTACCGCACCACCGACGCCGAATTCGTCCATTTGAAATCGGCCGGCACGGCATTCCAGCCCCGCGCCCCTCCCGCGTCCTGACTTCCAACAACGCTTGATCACGCCCGGGCTCGCCGCTTTCAGGCGCATGCCCGGGAGACGTTGAAGTCGAATTCCGTCGCGCAGCGACGGCAGGCCGCCTCCGATCAGCAGACGAGCATGCGGACGGCGCCTGACTGGAATCAGGATCATGTCATTCAAATTGCGGCGCGCGCAGCGTCTTGGCGGAGCAAGCCTGCTCCTGCTCGGCGCCGCCACCTCGGCGCTGGCCGAGGATAAATCATCGACCGAGATCCCCGCCGTCACCGTGACGGCCCCGAGCCCGATCGTGCGCAGGGCGGTGGTGCCGACCCGCAACCCGGGCCGCCCCACGCGAACCGCGCGGACACGCAGCCACGAACGCACGGCGGACGCCACGCCGGCAACCTCCACGCCGGCGGCCCCTCAGCAGGGCGTGCTGCCGATCGTGACTAACCAGTTCGCGACGGTCACGGTGGTGCCGAACGAGGAGATCCGCCGCGAGGGCGGCGGCCAGCTCGGCGATCTCCTGTTCTCGAAACCCGGCATCACCGGCTCGAGCTTCGCGCCCGGCGCCTCCAGCCGGCCAATCATCCGGGGGCTCGACGTCAACCGCGTCGGCATCGTCGAGAACGGCACCAATTCCGGCGGCGCCTCCGACCTCGGCGAGGATCACTTCGTCCCGATCGATCCGCTCGCGACCAACCAGGTCGAGGTGGTGCGCGGACCCGCCGCGCTGCGCTACGGCTCGACCTCGATCGGCGGCGTCGTCAGCGCCACCAACAACCGGATTCCGGATGCGCTGCCGAACTGCGGTGCCCAGCCGTTCCAGAGCTTCGGCCTGCCGGCCAAGGCGCCGCTCGCGAGCGCCGCGACTTCGCCTTGCGTCAGCGCCGAGACGCGCAGCGCGTTCAGTTCGGTCGACCGTGGCATCGAGAGCGGCGTGCTGCTCGACACCGGCGGCGGCAATTTTGCCTTCCATGCCGACGTCTACGGCCGCAACACCACCGACTATAGCATCCCGAGCTACCCGTACCTCACCGACCAGACCCGGTCCCTCGCCAACGGACGCCAGCCCAACTCGGCGACGCGCTCGGACGGCGCCTCGATCGGCGGCTCCTACTTTTTCCAAGGCGGCTATATTGGCGCGGCGATCACGCAGAACGACGCGCTCTACCACATCCCCGGCATCGACGGCGCCGACCACAACACGCGGATCGACGGCCATCAGACCAAGATCAACGTCAAGGGCGAGTACCATCCCGACGCTACGGCGATCGATGTCGTTCGCTTCTGGGCCGGCGCGACCAACTACCGACACAACGAGATCGGGCTTGCCGATCCCGCCGATCCCAATACCGACGGGGTGCGACAGACTTTCACCAACAAGGAGCAGGAGATCCGCACCGAGGTGCAGCTGATGCCGTTCAACGCGCGCTTCGCCGAGGTGACGACGGCGCTGGGCTTCCAGGTCGGCCATCAGGAATTGAGCGCGCCGAGCCCGGACAATCCGGGCACGCTGTTCAACGGCCTGTGGGACCCCAACAACAGCACGCGCGTTGCCGGTTACGCCTTCAACGAGTTCAAGTTCACGGACGCGACGCGGGCGCAGATCGCCGGCCGTATCGAGCATGTCGAGCTGCACGGCACGACGCCGGATTTTCCCGCGGACTTCCTGCCCGACGGCACGCCGCAGGCGGGCATCGGCCGCAATCCGTCCTTCACGCCGAAGAGCGGCAGCATCGGCCTGTTGCAGGACCTGCCGGGCGGCCTGGTCGGCAGCATCACCGCGCAATATGTCGAGCGCGCGCCGAAGGCGGCGGAGCTGTTCTCGCGCGGCGCACATGATGCGACCGCGACCTTCGACATCGGCAATCCCAACCTCGGCATCGAGACCGCAAAATCCGTCGAGGTCGGCCTGCGCAAGGCGACGGGACCGTTCCGGTTCGAGGCGACCGTCTATTACACGCACTTCAACAACTTCATCTATCGCCGTCTCACCGGCGTGATGTGCGACGAAGATTTTGCCTCGTGCGGCACGCCGGGCGCCGAGGTGAACCAGGCGGTCTATTCGCAGCGGGACGCGAACTTCCGCGGCGGCGAATTCCAGTCGCAGCTCGACGTCGGTGCGTTGCAGGGCGGCATCTGGGGCATCGAGAACCAGTTCGACGTGGTCCGCGCCACCTTCACCGACGGCACCAACGTGCCGCGCATTCCGCCGGTGAGACTGGGCGGCGGCGTGTTCTGGCGCGACGACAACTGGTTGATGCGGGTCAATCTGTTGCACGCCTTCGCTCATAACGACGTCGCGGTGATCGCGGAGACGCCGACGGCAGGCTACAATTTGCTGAAGGCCGAGGTCAGCTATAAGACCAAGCTCAACCCGAATGCATTCGGCGCGCGCGAGATGACGACGGGTATCGTCGGCAACAATCTCCTCAACGAGAACATCCGCAACTCGGTGTCCTACACCAAGGACGAGGTGTTGATGCCCGGCATCGGCGTGCGGGCGTTTGCGAACTTCAAGTTCTGAAAGCGCGATAGCTAGCCGGACTTCATTGCGCGTTGGCCAAAGCGGCTGCTTCAGGGGCGTCCTCCGCCGCCTCCTGAAACAGCACGGCAAACAGCAGGGTCCACAATGTCAGGAGAGAAATCGGGATCGTGTAGTATGGGGTCGCGATCGGATAGGTGAAGAAGAAGGCGAGGTTGAGCACCAGATTGGCCAACGTGAGCAGCGCAACGCGGCGAATGCCGTTCGCCTGCCGCAACAGCCAGATCGAGCCTGCAATTCCGGTGACGATCAGCAAGGTCTGGAGCGGGTCGGCGAGGTAATCCCGGACCACTGCGAACGAGAAATCCAGCGGCCTGACATCGGGGTTGTTGCCGTAGGTCGATGCGAACGGACTGCCGGCGTTGACGACGTGAAAGACGATGGTCGGGATCACGCCGGCCAGCAACGCGACGCCGAACACGGCCCCCTGCAAGAACCGGGATAATTTCCGCTCTGCAAGGAACGCGACGAGGAGAAACACGCCATAGCCGGACGCCAGGAAGAGATTGGCCAACCGGAAATCGACGGTCAATCCGAGCAGGAAACCGATGGGCGCCAGCAGCCAGATCCCCGGTTGAGATCGCGGGGTCGCCAGCCATCGCGCCGTGAGACATCCTGCGAGCGCGCACACGACGACGGTCGGGGCCATCGAATAGCTCGCCTTGACCGGATTGACCATCAGGTAGATCGCAAGACAGCCGAACGCCCCGGCCATCAGGACCGACCTCATCCTGCGCGCGAGAGAAAGCGCAAACAGCGCAAGGCCGAGGACGACAATGGTCGCCAGCATGTACATGGGCACGACCTGGTGACCCGGCGGAAACAACGCCAACACGAGGCCGACACCCGGCGGGTATTGAATGACGACCTTCCCCGTGGCCGGCATCAGATTGTGACAGGGCGCAGCGGTCGTATCGTTCCAGTCGGGGTAGCCGATCTCCTTCAGCTTTGCTTTCTGGTAGCCATCGTCGTCGCGGCTGAGGCTGGTGTCGAAGCCCTCCACCAGCCCGAACCTCTGGAACAGATGCGCCTGCCTGAGGTAGCAGATGTCGTCATAGACGCCGCGCGCCTCATTCCATCGCATCATGGTCCAGAAATGGCCGACCAGCACCGCGAGAAACAACACGGCGAAGACGGCTTTGCTGGTGCGGATGTTGTTCATCGGGATCATGCTGCGGGGGAGGCGGCGCTGCTTTAGCGGAATGCAAGATAGAGATTGGACGATAGCGGGCCGAGCGACAAACCGGTGTAGCCCACGGCCGCGGACTTGGGGGTGCAGGACTTGGCGGCGAGCCCCAGCAGTCGTTTTCGCGTCATCAGGATCAGGTTCTGCTCGTCAGTCCATTCCGACTTGCCGGCGACCCTGCAGGCGATCCTGAAGGTGCCGTCGAGATAATGCGCCAGCGGAATGGCCGTGTGGTGCTCGACCGGAAAGAACCTGTTGGGCACAGTGATGAACACCCGCCGCGCGACGCGGCAAAGCTCCTCGACCAGGAGCACCTGGTTTCCGTGGCTGCCGGCATGTTCGAGCACGGCATTGGACGTCGCGACGTCGAACGCATTGTCATCAAACGGCAGCCGCGTATTCGGTTCGATCTGCACGTAACGGCAACGCGGAAAAGCCGCCTTGAATCCTATTCCTTCGCCGAGCCCGCAGGCCGTGATCTTGTGCTGATGCGGGAAGCTTCGTTCCAGCACGTTGGCGCCGTCGTTGATCACGTCAGACACGCCGACATCCAGGATCTCGTCCGAGGCAGACGGCTGCATCCGGGCGATGAAATCCTGGAAGATACGGTCGCGCGCCGCGATCAGCAGCTTTTCCGCCGTGCTCCCGGACGCCACTTCCCGGTAATATTGCTGATCGACCGGCACTGCCCTACCTTCATGTGAGCTTCGAAGCGATGGCGCGTCAGGTGCGCGTCTTGCTCCAGTCGGGACCGACCGGCCCCGACACACCTTCGAACGCGCCTTCGACGAGTTCAATGACGAGGAGCCGGCTGTAATCGACCGGGCCCGGCATGGTGACGCGTCCCTTGGCGACCTGCTTGAAGCCGACGCGGCTGTAATAGGGCTCATCGCCGACCAGCAGCACGATGGCGTGGCCCTGCGCCTTGGCATCCTTCAGCGCGCGCTCGAGCAACAGCCGGCCGACGCCGCGGCTGCGGAACGGAGGCTCGACCGTCAGGGGCCCGAGCAGCAGGGCCGGCGTGTCGCCGACGCAGATCGGCAATTGCCGTACGGATCCGATCAGCAACGTACCGACACGGGCGGTGAAGGATAGATCGAGCACATGATCCACATGCTCGCGGATGCGGTACGCGCTGAGCACGAAACGGCCGGGTCCGAAGGTGCGTTCGTGCAGCCGCTCGATGGCCTGGGCATCGCCGGCGGCTTCCGACCGGATGGTGAGGGAGAGATCGTTCATCGCGTCGGCGGGATATCACCTTGGAGGGCAGCGGTCCATACGATTGCGCCCGGCTCCGGAGGCAATTTCAGGTCCGGCCGAGCGGCGGTTGGGACAGGTAGGCGAGCATCTTCATTTCCCGCCGCCCGCGCGTCACGGTGTCGAGCACGAGCCCCGACGAAGCCGAAAGCAGCGCCATGATCATCAGGCCCATGGAGAGCACGGCAGTCGGCAGGCGCGGTACGAGGCCGGTCTCGAGGAAGGTGATCACGACGGGCAGCCCGAAAGCGATCGACAGCAGCGCGAGGACGATGCCGATCGCCGAAAAGAAGCGCAGCGGACGCTCCGACCGGTTGAGCTTCAGCATCGTGTTGAAGATGCGCAACCCGTCCTGCCAGGTATTGAGCTTGGAGAAGGATCCTTCCGGACGCGCGTAATAGGGCGTCTCGACCTCGACGACCGGCAGCGACAATTCCAGCGCATAGACCGCAAACTCGGTTTCGATCTCGAAACCGCCGGACAGGACCGGGAAGGATTTGACGAAGCGGCGCGAGAACACGCGGTAACCGGACAGGATGTCCTTGAAGGCGTGACCGAAGGTCGATGCCAGGAAGCCGGTGAAGAGCCGATTGCCGATGCGATGACCGCGCCGGTAGGCCGCTTGCGATTGATCGACACGCAGACCGACAACCATATCCAGATGCTCATCGAGGAGCTGGTCGATCATGCGCGAGGCGCTCGGCGCGTCGTAGGTCGCATCGCCATCGACGAGCACGTAGATGTCGGCCTCGATGTCCGCGAACATGCGGCGCACGACGTGGCCCTTGCCCTGGCGCCGCTCGCTGCGCACGATCGCTCCGGCCTCGCGCGCGACCGCCGCGGTACGATCGGTCGAGTTGTTGTCGTAGACGTAGACCTCGGCCGCAGGCAGTGCCTTGCGGAAATCGGCGACGACCGTCGCGACGGCGGCTTCCTCATTGTAGCAGGGCACCAGCACGGCGACCCGAAATGGCCATGACCTCGTCGATTCAGACAATCTTCATCCCTCGTCCATGCGCCGACAGCGCAGGCGCGGCGATTTACTAGCACAGGCCGCCATCATCGCCACGTCGCAATCCGCGGCCTGTCGTGAAGGACTTCCGCAATCCGCAGCCGCGTGCCGGGCGTGGTCCCCTCGGGCAGCGCGGTAACCGCGAAGAACCCGCACTCGGCGATCTCGCGGTTGGGCGCGGGCAGTCGATCCTGCCTGAACTGCCTGATGACGTAGACCGCGACATGGTCGCGGCGGGAGACGTGGCTGTTGAGGAAGACGCCGTGCAGCACGGCGTCGCCGGTGAGATCGATATCCCCCTCCTCCTTGAGTTCGCGCCGCAGCGCCTGCTCCATGGTCTCGCCGAGATCGACGCCGCCGCCGGGCAGGTACCAGCCTGTGACGTAGCTGTGCCGGACCAGGAACACTCTGGTGTCGGCATCCAGCACCACGGCACGGACGCCGAGCGTCATGCCGCGGACCAGCAGGAAATAGGCGTGGAAGATTCGCCGCAGCAGCGGCTCGAATCTCCGTCGGACGCTGTTCAGACGTTCTCCCATCGGGCTCCCTTGATGCCCCGCTTGCACCTGGCCTGCGACCTTGCCATTACATCGGGCGAATAGCGAGGCAATCGCCCCCAATGGCCCCCTTCACGCTCGCCCATCTGTCCGACCCGCATCTGCCGCCGCTGCCGAAGCCGCGGTTGATCGAGCTCGCCGGCAAGCGCGCGTTCGGCTATGTCAACTGGACGCGCAACCGTCACAAGTACCAGCGCCGCGAGGTGCTCGACGCACTCGTCGCCGACGTGAAGGCGCAAGGTCCCGACCACATCGCGGTCACCGGCGATCTCGTCAATCTGGCGCTGGAGGCGGAATTCGCGCCGGCGCGCGCCTGGCTCGACGGCGTCGGCCCGCCCGATCGCGTCACCACGATTCCCGGCAATCACGACGCCTATGTCCGCGCCACCTTTCATCGCTTCGGGGAAACCTTCGCGCCCTATCTTGCGGGGGACGACGGCCGTATCGGCTTTCCGAGCCTGCGCCGGCGCGGGCCGCTCGCGCTGATCAGCCTGTCCACGGCGGTACCGACCTTGCCTTTGATGGCGACAGGCACGCTTGGACGGGATCAGCTCGCGTCCCTCGAACAGGTGCTCGGGCGGCTCGCAGCCGAGGACGTGTTTCGCGTGCTGCTGGTGCATCATCCGCTGAAGTCCGGCGCGCGCCACAAGCGGATGACTGACTCCGCCGGACTGCTGACGCTTTTGCAACGCCACGGCGTCGAGCTGATCCTGCACGGGCACGACCACATTCATTCGACGATGTGGTTCGAAGGCCCCAACGGCAACATCCCCTCGATCGGCGTGCCGTCGGCCTCCGCGCTCGCGCACGGGCACACCCCGGCTGCGGCCTACAATCTGTTCACGATCGAGAAGGATAACACCGGCTGGCGTTGCGAGCAGACGGTGCGGAGCGTGGGGGTCGGATTTCAGATCGGGCAGATCAAGCATGTGAAGTTGATTTAGACCACTGTCATTCCGGGGCATGCGAAGCATGAACCCGGAATGACAGTGGAGGAAAGTTCACCAGCTCCGTAGGGCCGCGAGCACAGCAACCCCGAACAGCGCGGCGGCGCCGAGCACAAATCCGAACACGAATGGCCAGAGGCGCGAGCGGCGCCGCGGCGGCGCGACCTCGGGCTTCGGCTCGGGCGGGATCACCATCGCATGCTCGCGCTCGATCATGCGGCGGGCGACGTAATCGGTCACGGCCTCGACGATGACAGCGGTGTCGTGCGATTCGGCGAGCACGATGCGGCCGAAGCGGGTGTCCTGCACGAAGCGGTACATCCGCTTGTCGCGCCCCATCAAGATGTGCGCGACGACGTCGATCCAGAGCCTGGGCGTATCGCCCTGGCTGATGCCGCGGTCGAACAGGTCGATCTTGTCAGGCACCTGCGCGAACAGGGGATCGAGCGAATCGTTGAGGATCTCGAGCCGCGCCACCTCGGCATCGCGCAAATCGACGACGACGCCGGTCCGGTCGGCGGCCTCGATCCGCGCGCGCAACAGCGCATCGCGCAGCCGCACCGGGCGCGGCTGGGTGGGATGGATCCCGCTGGTCTCGGGCTCTGACATTGGCGGCCTCGTCCTCACTTGGCCGGATTAACCTATCAGCAACCAAAGTGTCCGCAAAGGCCCTACAATTCCAGTTACTTACGGTGCCCACAGGTCGTTCACCTGTGCCAAAAACAGACGATCCCACCCGGCTTGCGCCGGATGGGACCCTCCGTCCTTGGACGTCTTCTTATTCAGATTGTCATGTCAGTTCAGATTGTCAGGCCGAGACCCGCGACGGCTCTTCCACGATCGAGAAGCGGACGCCGGCCTTGTGGCGGTTCTCTTCCGAGACCGAGCGCCAGGCGTCCTCGGCCTCCTTGCGGGTCTTGAACGGACCCTGCACCTGGGCCGAGCCTTCCACCAGCTTGTGGAAGTTCATCGAGCCGAACTCGCCGCCGATCACCCAGAAATTGCTGTTGGTCATTGTCAGTCTCCTGTCGATTAGCGTGATGCGTTAGCCGAACTGGTTCATCGTGTTGTGGGCGCCGCCCGCCTTCAGGGCAGCCTCGCCGGCGAAGTATTCCTTGTGGTCGTCGCCGATGTCGGAGCCGGCCATGTTCTGGTGCTTGGCGCAGGCGATACCCTGACGGATCTCGGCGCGCTGGACGTTCTTGACGTAGCCGAGCATGCCCTGGTCGCCGAAATATTCCTTCGCCAGATTGTCGGTCGAGAGCGCCGCCGTGTGGTAGGTCGGCAACGTGATCAGGTGGTGGAAGATGCCGGCACGCTTGGCCGAATCCGCCTGGAAGGTACGGATGCGCTCGTCGGCTTCCTTCGCCAGCGGCGTATCGTCGTACTCGACCTTCATCAGCTCGGCGCGATTGTACTTGCTGACGTCCTTACCCGCTTCCTTCATCGCGTCGTAGACCTGCCAACGGAAATTGAGGGTCCAGTTGAACGAGGGCGAGTTGTTGTAGGCCAGCTTCGCGTTCGGAACCACCTTGCGGATCCGGTCGACCATCTTGGCGATCTGCTCGATATGCGGCTTCTCGGTCTCGATCCAGAGCAGGTCGGCACCGTTCTGCAGCGAGGTGATGCAGTCCAGCACGCAACGGTCTTCGCCGGTGCCCGGGCGGAACTGATAGAGATTCGAGGGCAGCCGCTTCGGACGCATCATCTTGCCGTTGCGATTGATGATGACGTCGCCGTTGCGGGCGTTCTCCGCCGTCACTTCCTCGCAATCCAGGAAGCTGTTGTACTGGTCGCCGAGGTCACCGGGCTTGTGGCTGACCGCGATCTGCTGGGTCAGGCCGGCGCCGAGCGAGTCGGTGCGGGTCACGACGATGCCGTCTTCGACGCCGAGTTCGAGGAAGGCGTGGCGGCAGGCCCGGATCTTGGCCAGGAACACCTCGTGCGGCACGGTGACCTTGCCGTCCTGGTGGCCGCACTGCTTCTCGTCCGAGACCTGGTTCTCGATCTGGAGCGCGCAGGCACCCGCCTCGATCATCTTCTTGGCGAGCAGATAGGTCGCCTCCGCATTGCCGAAGCCGGCGTCGATGTCGGCGATCACGGGGACGACATGGGTCTGGAAGTTGTCGATCTTCTCGATCAACTCCTTCTCCCGGGTCTTGTCGCCTTCCTTGCGGGCCTTATCGAGGTTGCGGAAGATATCGTTCAGCTCGCGCGAGTCGGCCTGACGGAGGAAAGTGTAGAGCTCTTCGATCAGCGCTGGGACCGAGGTCTTCTCGTGCATCGACTGGTCGGGCAGCGGGCCGAACTCGGAGCGCAGCGCCGCAATCATCCAGCCGGACAGGTACAAATAGGTGCGATCGGTCTTGCCAAAGTGCTTCTTGACCGAGATCAGCTTCTGCTGGGCGATGAAGCCGTGCCAGCAGCCCAGCGACTGCGTGTATTTGGTGGGATCGCCGTCATAGGCGGCCATGTCCGCCCGCATCAGCGCCGCGGTGTAGCGGGCGACGTCGAGGCCGGTCTTGAAGCGATTCTGCAGGCGCATGCGGGCGACGGCCTCGGCCGACACCCCGTTCCAGGTCGGCTGGGTCTCCAGTAGCGAGCGGGCCGCCTCGACTTCACTCTGATACGAGGCGGGGGCCTGGAGGGTGCTGATGCCGCGGGGTTGGTAGTTCATGTGCCTGATCCTTTTCGCCGACGATGGCCACCAGCCATCGACATTCTTGACAATGCATTGCGAGATGCGTGTCAGAAGCTAAACGCGAGAAAGCTCAGCTCGTATAGTGGGCTTGTATTTGAATGGTGATGTCATGTAACATCGGTACTTGTAATAGATGTCACTTTGTAAATATTGTAAATTAAATTGGTCAGCAAGCCTGCCCTTGATACCGCCTCCGGAGACCTGAGAATGCCCGCCGGTTCCAGCAAGAAGCTCTTCGTCGGCCCGCGCTTCCGGCGGATCCGGCAGCAATTGGGGCTGTCGCAGACCCAGATCGCCGAGGGGCTCGGGATCTCGCCGAGCTATGTCAATCTGATCGAGCGCAACCAGCGTCCGGTGACCGCCCAGATCCTGCTGCGGCTGGCCGAAACCTACGACCTCGACCTGCGCGACCTCGCGACCGCCGACGAGGACCGCTTCTTCGCCGAGCTCAACGAGATCTTCTCCGACCCGCTGTTCCGCCAGATCGACGTTCCCAAGCAGGAACTGCGCGATCTCGCCGAGCTCTGCCCCGGCGTCACCCATGCGCTGCAACGGCTCTATGCCGCCTATACCGAGGCCCGGCAGGGCGAGACGCTGGCCGCGGCACAAATGGCCGACCGCGACGTCGGCACCCGCTATGAGGCCAATCCGGTCGAGCGCGTCCGCGAGCTGATCGAGGCCAACCGCAACTACTTTCCGGAACTCGAGCAGGCCGCGGAGACTCTGCGCGACGAGCTGAACGTGCCGGCCGAAGAGCTTTATGCGGCGCTCGCGGCGCGGCTGCGTGAGAAGCATTCGATCCAGACCCGCATCATGCCGGTGGACGTGATGCGGGAGACGCTGAGGCGGTTCGACCGCCACCGCCGCCAGCTCCTGATCTCCGAGCTGGTCGATCCGCCCGGCCGCGCGTTCCAACTCGCCTTTCAGCTTGGCCTGGTGGAATGCGCGCAAGCCCTGGAGACCATCATCGCCCGCGCCGGCCCGCTGGACGATACACCGCGCCGCCTGTTCCGCATCACGCTCGGCAACTACTTTGCGGCCGCCGTGATGATGCCCTACCCGGCTTTCCTGGCTGCGGCGGAAGCATTGAACTACGACATCCATCTGCTGGCGCAGCGCTTCAATTCCGGCTTCGAGCAGGTCTGCCATCGGCTCACCACCCTGCAGCGGCCGAATGCGCGCGGCATCCCGTTCTTCCTGCTTCGTGTCGACAATGCCGGCAACGTCTCGAAGCGATTTTCATCGGGCACGTTCCCGTTCTCGAAATTCGGCGGCACATGTCCGTTGTGGAACGTGCACTCGACCTTCGATACGCCTGATCGCCTGCTGAAGCAGGTGATCGAGCTGTCCGACGGCACGCGCTATTTCTCGATCGCGCAGATGGTGCGCCGCCCCGTCGCGCCGCACCCGCTGCCGCAGCCGCGCTTCGCCATCGGCCTCGGCTGCGAGATCCGTCACGCCGCGCGCCTCGTCTACGCCGCCGGCATCGATCTGGAGAAAACGGAGGGCACGCCGATCGGCGTCAACTGCCGTCTCTGCGAACGGGAAAACTGCGCCCAGCGCGCCGAGCCGCCGATCACGCGCACGCTGATTTTGGACGAGACGACGCGGCGGGTGTCGAGCTTTGCATTCTCGAATGCACGGGAGTTGTAAGGGGACGGCTGCGCGCTGAGTGGCAAGCGCACGCCATTCACTCCGCTGTCGTCCTGGACAAGCGAAGCGCAGATCCAGGACCCATTACCCCGGAAGCGAGTTTGGCGAAGATTCGTAACTACGATCTCGTGCCACAACGACTCGCTGGGGTAATGGGTCCTGGCTTTCGCCAGGACGACATCGGGGAAGCAGCAATCCGCCCAATCCCTACGCCAGCGTATGCACGATCACCGGCCCCGCGGCGGCGCGGGCGTCGCCTGCAAGCAGCGCGCCCAGATCCTTCTCGATCCAGGCGATCGCACGCCTGTTCGCCTCCTCCGCCTGCTCGAACTTGTCGAAGATCGAAATCGCCGTGACCGTGTCGTCGCCGGCATAGACGACGTAATAGGCGCGGAAGCCGTCGACGTCGCTGATGATCGGAACGGCGCCTTCCTTGATACGGCGCGCCAACTCTTCGGCGCTCCCGCTTTTCGCCTTGGCCTGACGGATGGCGGCATACATGGCATCCTCCCTTCCGGCTATCTGGTTTGAGGGCCTGGTGCCCGGACCGCATGCTACGCCGAAGCGCGTGGGCAATCCACGCTTGGTTAACCCGGCGCTAATTCAGTTCCGCGATCCGCAACGATCGATTAAGCACGCCTCAACATCGCTGCCTTAGTCTCGCCCCACTCACTTTTCGCAAACAACGGCGGCTTATCCTGCCGCGTGAAGTGACATCAGGGGGTTCATCATGCGCATTGCGTTGCTGCTGACCGCGACCATTGTCGGCGCGCTCTTTGCCAATTCGTCCCATGCCGGACCGCTTGATGCGTCCGCCGGCGCAGCGCAGGCGTTACCGCCGGGCTTCCAGAGCTACCGCGGCTACATGTTCGACCTGTCGGAGAATTCCGACCGCAAGGATGTCGACAAGCTCACCGACAATGTGAAGAGCCAGATCGACGTGGTCGAGGCTGCCGGCCTCTCGCCGCGCGTGCTGCGCTTCTTCCGCACGGTCCCGATCATCGCCAGCGAGTTGGCCTGCCTCGACGAAGGCGCCGCGACCGCCTGCTACGGCCGGGTCACGCCTGACATCCAGCGCACCGCTCCCCGCACGCTGACGGTCTGGGACCCCAACAAGCAGCGCTGGAGCAATCCGAACGCCGTCGACCTCGCGGTCGATTCCGGCCTTGGCGTGATCATGCTGCGGCCGGACATGATGCGGTACGAAAAGGAAGCCGTGCTGCTGCACGAGCTGCTGCACGCTTACCACGCGCGGCTGTTGCCGGACGGCTACGCCAACAAGGGCGTGATCGGCTATTACGCCTACGCCAAGTCCAAGGATCTCCTGCCCAAGGAATCCTATGCGCTGAAGAATCACATGGAGTTCTTCGCGGTGACCGCCAGCATCTTCCTGGCCGGGAAGAGCGAATTCCACGACCCGAAGTCGCGCGAGGCGCTCAAGGAGAAGTTGCCGGACTATTACAAATATCTGGTCGGCGTGTTCGGCTTCGACCCCGATCCGGCAGCCTCGAGCGGCCCGGTCGCCTCGCTGAAGTAAGACAGAAAGCGCCAAACCAAGCCCAAGAGCCGCGCACGCAGCGCGGCTCTTTTGTTTTGCTCACCGGAAGCTGCGGATGACGCGTGGCCGGGAATTGCCAAGGTGGGGCCTGATCTGCATAGTCCCGCCCGCATCGATATTGTTTTCGAAGAGGATAGAACAACATGGCGGACGCCGACCTGGATGTCGTGATCCGGCAACTGGCCAGACAGCTGCATACGGGCCTGATGTCCCGCGCCAAGGAGCGGCGGGATCGATTCAACGGCCTTGCGGCCAAGGCCAAGGGCAAGGAGACCGGCGACCGCTTCAAGATGATGGCCAAGGCCACCATGGAGCAGGCCATTGCGGCCGCCAAGCGCCTGCAGATGTCCGCCGACAACGTCGCCGACAGCTACGCGCGGTCGATGCGAATCGCCGCCAGCACGCCGGTTGCGGTGAAGGTGGAGAAGAAAGCGCCCAAGGACAAGCCGGTGAAGAAGGCCAAGAAAGCCAAAGCCAAGAAGGCGAAGTAGGCGCTCAGCTTCTTCCTTCTCCCTTTGTGGGAGAAGGTGGCGCGAAGCGCCGGATGAGGGGTTGTTTCCGCGAATTCAACTGCAGCAGGCTCACGCGCGGAGAGATACCCTCACCCGTCGCGGCCCCGCGCCGCGCGCCCCCCCCACCCCCCCCGGGGGCGGGGGTGGGCGGCGCCCCCCCCGGGAGAAAAATAGAACCTGCCGGGG